>JAEWGR010000060.1 GCA_023388195.1 Bacillota bacterium | reverse complement strand
CGGCAGATTTACAGTCTGCTCCCTTTAGCCACTCGGGAATCCCTCCAGATGGAGCTGGCGAGAGGAATTGAACCCCCAACCTGCTGATTACAAGTCAGCTGCTCTACCAATTGAGCTACGCCAGCATTTTCAGTGTCCCTGTCTAGTGACAAAACTTATTATATAATACCGCCGCTGCTGTGTCAACCTCTTTTTATTAGTAATTTTTACTATGTAAAGTATATCCCCGGACATTCGCTGTCGGCAATCACTAAATAAGAAGCACGGCTGATTACTATGGCCGTGCTTCTTATTTATGCCCCCAGGCCGACATTAACCTCAATGGGTTCGGAATCGACTAGTAAACTAAGGGCCAAATACTTATTGTTGCTCACCCGTACAGTATACTCAGTCCCAACTACAATACTGGGAGGAGAGATATCCACAGCCAGACCCTGTTTTTCGAAATTTATGGCGGCATTGGCAGTAACCATATTGACCATTTCCGAAATAGCACTCTGAGCCATCTCGTCCATCTCCACCACAGGCATTCCCATCATAATCGTTGAAGCAACCTTCCTTGCGGTATCGGCAGACATATTATATGCCACATTGCCCTTGACGCCTTTGGTAATGCCGATCAATACCGTAACCCCCTGGCTTGCCAATACCTGTTCTTTGACTGCCAGTCCGCGCCGGTTGATTTCTTTGAAGCCGAGTTGCGGTAAAATTGTTATTATTGCATCTACGAATGGATTGATTAATTTTGCATCCAAAACACCATAACCTCCAACATATAATTTCATTAGCTTATCATCTATTTATTACGCAACATACAAAAAGTATTGCTGCGATCTACTTCATAAGAAATGACCTTGGCTTGTGCCAAGTCCTGCAGGACGCTGGCAGAAGCCCTAGTCGTTCTCATTTATGACCAAAAACCAATATATCTGATCATGTAAAAAAATAATAATAGGATAGTCCGGCTATCACAAACCGGTAATAAGCAAACGACGCCAAGGTGGAGTTGTTAAGAAACCGCAAAAACCAGACAATGGATATATAGGCAGTGATAAACGCAACAACGAAGCCGATGGCAAACATCGTAAAATCATCAAAGCTCAGTTGATTCCATATTTTCAGCAAGTCGTACGTACACGCCACAAGCATTAACGGCACGGCGATGATAAAAGAGAACTCCGCTGCGGCTTTGCGGCTCATGCCTAAAAATAACCCGCCTGCAATTGTTGAGCCAGAACGTGAGAAGCCCGGCCAAAGGGATAAAAATTGAAACAAGCCCACAAAAAAAGCCTGCTTTATAGTCATCTGGTCTACGTCCTTGGTTACCGGGCGCTGTGAAAACTTCTCAGCCGCCAACATGAGGAGAGCTCCGACAATCAGACCGATAATCACTGTGTAAGGGGAAAAAAGATAGGTCTTGATGAAGCCATGCAAAAGATAGCCAAGCCCCATCACCGGCACAATGCCTGCTAACACATGCATAGCCGTAAGGTGGCCGCCAAAACTGTTCAGAGTCCGGGGTCTGAGCATTGCCAAAAATTTGTCCTTATATAAAATCAACACCGATAAAATAGCCCCTAATTGGATGAATACCTCAAATACACTGGCCTTTTCCCCTTCAAAGCCTAATAACGAACCAACAAGAATCATATGGCCGGTTGAAGAAATCGGTAAAAATTCCGTCAACCCCTCCACGATACCAATGATTACTGCAATTAGATTCTCACTCACTGGGTCACTTCCCTTTTATTATTATGTTCTGCCTGCAGCAAAGCGATGACCTGTCTGTCTGTGGGAAAAGCAAGATCAGGCACCGAATCCAGCGAAAAGTAAGCTACCTGGTCTAAGTCATCACCCGGCCTAAGGGTACCGCCAACAACTTGTGCCGTAAACCAGACACCGACAGTATGCACAGCCGGATTATGAAAGTTTGACAAAACCGTATAAACCTGACCTGGTTCGATAGACAGACCTGTTTCTTCCTGAAACTCCCGTTTCACTGCAGCCCGGATATCTTCATCATATTCGACATAGCCGCATGGTATGCACCACAACCCTGGATAACTGGCACTGGCAGCCCGCCGTCCGAGCAAAATTGTTTCGTTTTGCCGTACAATGGCGGCCACGCCCACAATCGGATTCTCATATATTGTATAGGAACAATTGGCACATACCAGACGTTCACGGTCCCCGACCTGGCGATAACTGACCTGACCGCCGCATTTAGGACAAAAATTAAACCGCTGGTTTTTCATAAATACCTCCTTGAGACATGTTCCTATTTTACCATATTTCGACTAAATATCTTACATATTCTATAAAATTTAATATTTATGAAAAAAACCCGGGCATCAGTGTAAAAACACATTGCATTCCCGGGCATCATCATGAATCACATGCAGCCGTTTGTCCTGGTCCATAAAAGCAATAAAAACATTGTCGATAGTGTTTACATGCTGGCTGCGGAATTCTTCAATCTGCTGCGGTGAAAATCCCATATCAGCCAGTACACGTTCCTGTAATTTCCCCTCCAGGATTACAGGTACCAAAACACTGTTCGGAGTAACATTGAAATTCACCTGACAAGGTGTCAACGGCAAATGTTCCGCTTTTTTCAGTACGCTTAACCTGCCATGAGGCTCTAACACAGCAAGTTCTACGATAGTAATATCAAAAACGTCTTTTTCCCGCAGCAGCTGCAATAGCGTTTCCACAGGCATATGTACCTTGCGCAGGCTTTCTTTAATGATTTGGCCGTTTTGCACCATTACCAGCGGTTTAAAGTTAAGCTTATGGTTAACCGGACGAATTTTAATGCTTAACCAGCCAAAAAACAGCTGCATCCCCCCCAAGGCCAATAAGGCAATCAAAGCGCTTGCAAGCTCAATCCGGTGATCAACAATAAGTGCACCGGCCACTGCACCAATAGTAATCGATGTCAGAAAATCAAATGAGCTAAGTTCCCCCAACTGGCGACGGCCGATTGCCAGCATGATGACAAGCAGTACCCCCATACCGACAACAACCCTAAATAGAGTAATGCCCAATGTTTCCATCGTAGCCCTCCACTGCGCGGATGCAAAAACCTCGCATTATTTAGGGCTTATTATAACCCGGGCATAACTTTCTTAATCACCAAAACAAACGCCGATTGCCCGTCCGGCAAGCAGCAGTTCATCGTCAGGGGTAATATTACTGGCTTTCCCGGCAATTTCAGCCAGAGGCACACGAATAATCCGGTTTTTTTGTAAGGATACCATAATACCGAAGTTTCCCGCCAGCACACTTTGGGCGGCAGCTACGCCGTAACGTGTTGAAAGTACCCGGTCAAATGCAGTTGGCGTCCCACCCCGCTGAACATGCCCCAGCACTGTACAGCGGGACTCCATGCCTGTGAGCCCCTCAATCTGCCTGGCCAGTTTTTCGCCGATGCCGCCCAGGCGAATTTTTTCATGACTGCCTTCGACAATACGCGCTATTGATATGTCCCCACCCTGCGCATGTGCCCCTTCGGCAATAACAATTAAACTGAACTGCCGGCCCCGCTGCTGGCGTTCCTTAATCTTGGCAATAACCGCATCAGTATTAAAAGGTATTTCCGGAATTAAAATACAGTCGGCACCACCAGCCATACCGGCATGTAATGCAATCCAGCCGGCATATCGGCCCATCACCTCAAGCACCATGACCCGGTGATGTGATTCTGCAGTAGTATGCAGCCGGTCAAGCGCGTCAGTTGCTACACCAACAGCGGTGTCAAACCCGAAGGTTCGTTCAGTATCGGGTATATCATTATCAATAGTTTTCGGAACGGCAACTACAGGTAAGCCCATCTGATAAAACTCTGCGGCAATCTTAAGGGTTCCATCACCGCCAATAACAATAAGCGCTTCAATCCCCGCTTGTTGCAGGTTAGCCAGGGCGCGGGCTGACATATCTGTATAAACAACCTCCCCAGCCTGTGTCTGGGGATAGCTAAAAGGATTATCACGGTTGGTGGTTCCCAGCATCGTGCCGCCGCGCGGCAGAATCCCGGCCACACTTTCATCTGTCAACTGAATCATTTTATTTTCAACCATGCCGCCAAAGCCGTTTTTTATACCCCAAACAGTAAGGCCTTGCCCCAGGGCCGTTCTCACAGCAGCCCGGATTACCGCATTAAGCCCCGGTGCGTCACCACCGCCTGTCAATATTGCTATTGTTTTAATTTTATTTAGCTCTGTCATTCTCAATCACCTCAGTTATAGATTCTGATAGGTAAGAAAAAATGACACCGGCTAATGGTGTCATTTTATACTACGTTGTTCATCATAGGTATCATTGTAGTTGTTAAGGTCTGCCGGAACATCTTTACCAAGGCCGGTCAGGCCTCTGTACATACCACGAATATCGCTATCTTCACCGCGATTTTCCAGATATCGCTCCAATTTACGTTTTACCCTTTGCAAAGCATTATCGATTGATTTGACATGGCGATCAAGTTCAACCGCAATTTCCTGATAAGACTTGCCATCAAGGTACGACATCAGAACCTTCCACTCAAGATCGCTTAAAATCTCGCCCATTTTCTCTTCAATATCAACAAATTCTTCACGGCTGATGACCAGTTCTTCCGGATCAGTGACTTTAGAGCCGGATAACACATCTAAAAGTGTCCGGTCAGAATCTTCATCGTAAATGGGTTTATTTAATGAAACGTACGAATTCAAGGGAATATGCTTCTGCCTGGTAGCAGTCTTAATGGCGGTAATAATTTGACGGGTTACGCACAGTTCCGCAAAAGCTCTAAATGACGACAGCTTATCATTGCGGAAATCGCGAATAGCCTTATATAAACCAATCATGCCTTCCTGGATGATGTCCTCACGCTCAGCGCCGATTAAAAAATACGATCTGGCTTTAGCCCGCACAAAGTTGCGGTATTTATTAATCAAATACTCCAGAGCGACCGTGTTGTCATTATCTTTGGCGTCAAATACTATTTCTTCATCAGTTAAGTTGTCAAAACAACCATACAGATCGCGTTGAGTATTAACCCGCATCGCATCGCCCCCACTAGTTTTTATTTTGCTGTCGAATGGCCAAGACCAATTTTTAATCTACAAAAACCGGCCATTTGTCATTGTGAAAAAAATAAAAGTGCACTAAAAGGATTAGTGCCTACGGTATTAGTTCACGTCTTATCACAATAAATTATACCTGGTAGCGCAAAGTTAGTCAAGCCCATCTCTGCGCATCGCATCAAGGCGTTTAAGAATATCCTTCCCCAGACGGCTGCCGAGCTCGTGACGGTCCCGCGCTAACACCTTCTGGGATATATTTGCCTTAATCTCTTTTTTGGTACTGGCAACGTCATTTCTCAGTTCCCGGGACGAAATCCGGAATGCGCCTGCCCCCAGGACAAACATTTGCTCTGCCGAATCAGAAGTAACCACATAAACGCGTTCTCCCTGCCGGACAAGATAGTATACCATTTTCTCGATACAACTGTCAGCAGTTTCACCTTCGTTGCTATAAATCACCTCTACTTCACCGCTCAGAATCTGGCTGACACTTTTGCCGGCAGTCAGATGGGCATCAAATACAATGATTGTCTTAAATCCTTTATATGCGCCGTACTCACTAAGTATGTCCACAAGTTTGGCACGGGCATATTCTAGATTATCTTTTAGTACAATCAACTCCGGCCAGGCATTAATGACATTATAACCATCGACGATTAACAATTCCATCGAGAAAAATTCTCCAATCTTATTGCGTACTACCGGCATCAGACGGTTTGTCTGCATCCTCAGTCTGCTTTGTTTCAGCCTGAACCGGTTTGGGGGCTGGTCCTGTTTTGATCACTGTATTGTCAGGTGCATATTTGTCACGTGATAATATTTCGCGTCTTAGTTCTTTGCCATTATTATCACGTATAATGCGGATAACCGTAACCGAATAACCGGGCTTGCCCGGTTTTTCAACCTTACTTTCGCCCGGAGCTAGCGAGGGATCAGCCTTTTTTATCGTGACCGGCTGAATCACCTGCTGGTCAACTGTCACAATATCAATATTTTTATCCAGAGCACGCTGCCCGAATATCCCCACATAAAGTTTGTTGCCTTCTGCTTCGGCCATAATCATTACCGGCGCCGGACTGTTATTGCTGAATTTAAAATCCAGGATATTATACGCCACCGTTGCATCCCGCCCCAGCGGCACATAAGCAAGCGGCTTAGAATGGTTGGTACGATCCACAATGTTCAGCCCGGCCAATAACACAGCGTTATATAAGGTTGAGGAAACCTGACATACACCGCCGCCGATTCCAGGTACGAATTCGCCATTAATAATCTCCATCGCTTCCTTGAATCCCTGTGCTTTTTCTCTAGGACCAACCGTATCGTTATAGGAAAAAACCTGTCCGGGATAAAGCAGCTTGCCATTTATCTTTTGTGCAGACAGTTTCACATTGATAGTCCGGTTGACGTCTTCGGTATTAAAGATAGTCGTATACACGGCAACTAGTTCTTTTATGCCATTTTTAGCAAGCTCGCCTGCCGTAATTTCAGGATAAACCGGCTTGACCGGCAGAAGAATCGAATTGGTCTCAGAACGATTAATCGCCGACTGTATTAATTTTTTCAAAGCGGCAACATCAATTTCCTGCCCCTCGACCTCAGGAACAATACCACCGGTCCGCAGGCTAAGTGTAGCATTACGCGGCGGCTTATTGACATTTTCCTGCAGTTGTTCCAGAACCGTGTCAAGTTTATTCTCATTATACCTGATCTTGAGGGGTATAGACCACCCCTCAGCCTGGACGGTTCTAATTTTTTGCAGGCGCCCCCACCAGGAGCCTTCACGCCCCACCTGCCACGCAGCATCGGCAGTTGCGTCAATATCGATGCTGTAATCAATATGTTCAGGTTCAATACGAAATGTCGCGCTGCCATAGGATAACAAAATAGGCCGGCTTGCCTGATCTTTTTGCCATACGGATAGCATTTGTGCCACTTCATCCCGGGTTTTTCCGGCAACCTCAACGTTTGCCACCTTTATACCGTTGTACACTGTCTGGGCAAACAGCGGCCTGGTCAGCCAGAAAGCGGCTACCCCGGTTACTAGTAAGACCACTGCCAGAACGATCCCCATCCAGTGTTTCATTTTGTTTTCATCTCCCTTTGTCTAAGGACTTCGTACAACAACAGCGAACAGGCTACCGAGGCGTTAAGCGACGTAATTTTGCCCCGCATGGGGATACGCACAACAAAATCACAGGCCTCTTTGGTTAACCGCCCCATGCCTTCCCCCTCACTCCCGACAACAATCACAACCGGACCGGTAAGGTCAGCATCATAGTATTCTTTCGTTCCGTCCATATCAGCACCAACCACCCATAGGCCTTGTTTCTTTAAGGCTTTAAGGGTCTGAGAAACATTGCCGATTCGTGCTACCGGTACATGTTCAACCGCGCCGGCCGAGGTTTTAGCCACGGTTTGCGTAAGGGGACAACTGCGCCGTTTGGGTATAAGTACACCGTGGACACCGGTTGCATCAGCAGTACGTAAAATGGCCCCCACATTGTGCGGATCGGCCAGCTCATCAAGGAGTACTAAAAACGGCGGTTCATCTTTACTATAGGCAGCTGATAAAATATCCTCCATCTCCACATAGGCCACCGGTGCCGCCAGGGCAACAACCCCCTGATGTCTTACACCTGCCGACAGTTGATCGAGTTTAGCAATTTCAGTCTCTTGGATAACTAACCCCTGTTCCCGGGCCTGGGCAATGATATCGCGGATTGAACCCTGGCGCTCGCCTTTGGCCACGAGAATTTTATTTAGTGACCGCCCGGCTTTCAGCGCTTCCAGAACACTATTACGGCCAGCTATTATTTCTGCGTCGTCAGACATAGATATCGCTCCTTAAGAAAAAGTTTTCTGTCTCTTTATTATTATGAAAAAACGGCAGAATATAATCCTGCCGGTTGTCCATTTATGGCCACACTACATTTGATTAATACATTTAATGCCCATACAAGTCGCACACCGCCGTAGCCGGCAGCATTGACCCAACCTAAGAAACCTCAGCAATATATAAACCAGGATTAGCTGTCATATCAATGGTGACAGTTTGGCTAATCCGCTCGCCAGCAGCATTGGCAGTTATTATAATAATCGGTTTAGTTTTGCACTCATCGGCATAGTCTCTAATTATCCCGGTTGATTTATTATTCAACCGGACTACGGCCCCCATTGGGTAACTGGCAACATTCCTGACGAGCATCTGAATATACTCCGGATTGAAATAGGTGCCGCCTGCTTTCTGAATAATAGCTAATGCATCATAAACAGACAATGCTTTCCGGTAGGGGGTCGTAGCTGTCATGGAAGAATATACGTCGGCAATTGCTACAATCTGAGCAAACTCATGAATAGAGCTGTCACTGGCACCGCGGGGGTAGCCGCTGCCGTCAAAACGTTCATGATGCTGCAGTGCGCAATTGGCAGCCGCCAAGCTGATATCAGCGTTGCGCTGCAGAATTTCATAGCCTTTCTCAGTATGTTTTTTTACAATGGCCATCTCTTCCGGGCTCAGCGTACCCGGCTTATTGAGGATATCGCGGGCAATAGTTATCATGCCAACATCCCGGAGCAGCGCCCCCAAACCCAGCTCCCGTAACCGCTGCCCTTCAAGGCCACAGCTGATTCCCATCATGGTGGCAAAGAAATAACCATTGACAGCATGTTTGAACAGGTAATCATTGCACATCTGCATAGCAGTAAATAAAGGCTGGATCTCTTTGTGCATACAACACTCGTCTAACAGTGACAGCAAGCGGTCTTTCACAGGCTCCATTTGCACATACTTGCCAACACTGACTTCAGCCAGCGCCGAATGAGCGCTGAGTACAATCTCATTCCTGGCATTTTGCGCTGCTTCATCTGCAGGATCGATCAGCAGCGCCTCTCCCTGAATGTAGATATACTTAATATCAAGTTCTGTCAATTTGGAGACATGATACTCAGTCAGTTCAATCCCACTGTTTAAAACCACCTGACCATTCAGCCCGTAAACGGGCTGAGCCAACTGCATACCTGCCTGGGCACCCTCCAGAAGCACACGCCGCATTGTAGATTACCTCCAGCGAAGATTGTATATAATTTGTTGAATATGTATACCTCTTGATAAGTGTTCTACTTTGGCAATTTAATTCCTGCCAGCCGGCCGCAGGATAAAGCCCCTTCTGTGCAATAACCACCGGTCACGCAGGTCGGACCAGCTTTGGCAAACAGGCGGGGAGCAACTGACTTAACCTCTGCCAGCATGGCATTAGCCAGGTTGCGTATTTCCCACTGGGCCCGCTGACAACACCGTTTTTCAAAAAAATGCAGGAGTGAACGGGCATTCATTGTTACAGCAATTTTGGTTTCAGTCGCATTTGCCAGTACATAACGTGCGTCTTCCTGATGCACGCCCAGACTTATCAACTCATCATAAGTCTGCTGAATCTGGCCCATAAGCCGGTCATATTTTATTTTAGCTTCAGAATTGCCGTCAATCGATGGCGGTAAAATATATTCGAAGCCATGTTCACTTACATACCGCTGTGACTGCTGTGAATAGGAGGCAATCCGGTGGCGGACAAGCTGGTGAGTAAGCACCCGGGAAATACCCTCAATGGCAAAGGTAAAATTCACATGTTCAAAGGTTGATAAATGCCCCATGCCAAAAAGTTTATCAATCAATGTGCTCACCTGTGTATCGGACATCGTTTGCACCAGTTCTTCAGCCCCGCTGGGCGAATAGCAGAGCCGTGCCGACATGGCTACCGTGCGTTCAGGGTCTGGTGTATATTGGATTAATTTTAATTTCATGGCGGCAATTCTCCCTTCAGGCTACTTTTTAGCGCTAGCTGTCATTTCCCGGGAAATAATAGCGAAAGCCTTGTCGGCAATTTCCGACAGCCTGTCGTGTTTTTTCTGCAAATACAGATACCCCATTAATGCTTCGAAACCAGTGGCATACCGGTATTCAGAAATCGAGGCACTTTTAGGCACTGTCGACTTAGCGTTGCGCCCCCGCCGGACAATATCAGTTTCTTCCGGCGAAAGCTGGTCCTCCAGAGCTTTAACGGCTTTAGACTGCATGACGGCAGATACAATTTTCGCATCAAAGGTATGTAAGACCCTGACCTTATTTTGTTCATACCCCAGCAGCCGTGTACGCACATACAGCGTAAAATAGGCATCACCAATGTAGGCCAGCACCAATGGCGCCAGCCGCTCGGCATCTAGATCAGGATATTTTGCCGGGGATATTTCCCCGGCTTCATTGAAGGTAAAAAAGTTATCGACTAATTTTTGAAAGTGTTCAAACTTCACCGTTTTTTCCACCTGACGCCCTGCGGCGAGTCTTCGATCACAATGCCGGCAGCAGCTAATTTGTCACGAATCTGATCTGCCGTTGCCCAGTCTTTTTTCTGCCGGGCTTCCTGTCTGATATCAATGATCAGCTGCATAAGCTCATTGACTAGTTCGGCATTGCTGTCTTGAGCAGCGGCATCTGTTCCCACCAGCGTGATTCCAATAATATCAGCCATTTGGTTGTAGGTTTGGGTAACCGATGTCAGAGCCTCATTGTCCAAACAGGCTTTTCCGGCAGCCACCTTACTATGATAAATATTAATCTCTTTGGCTAAGCCAAACATGGTACTAATCGCCAGCGCGGTATTGAAATCATCGTCCATGGCGGCAATGAATTCAGCCATGGACTCGGCAGCGGCTTTAACAAGAGCCTGCGAATCCCCATTGGCCTCACCGGCAGTAAAGGTTGCCAGGTGTGTCAGGTTTTGTCTGGCCGTTTTTAAGCGTTCCAGGCTGCGACCGGCTTCTTCCAGCCTTTCATCACTAAAATCAAGCGGGCTCCGGTAATGGGTTGATAATATGAAGAAACGCAGTACCTCTGGCCGGAAGTGCTCCAGGATATCAATTACTAAAAAGAAATTCCCTAATGATTTGCTCATCTTTTCTTCATTTACAGTAATAAACCCGTTATGCAGCCAAAAACGCACAAATGGTTCGATACCGGTAAAAGCCTCGGACTGGGCAATCTCGTTCTCATGATGAGGAAATACCAAATCACTGCCGCCACCATGAAAATCAAAACTGGCGCCAAGATACTTGTAGGACATAACCGAGCACTCAATATGCCAACCAGGCCTGCCCGGCCCCCAGGGACTCTCCCAGGCCGGTTCGCCGGGTTTAGCGCTTTTCCATAAGGCAAAGTCCATCGGATGTTTCTTGCGTTCATCAACATCGACCCGGGCGCCGGCTTTCATATCTTCCAGATTTCTTCCGCTTAATTTTCCATATTGGGGAAATTGCTCCACACTGTAGTATACATCCCCTGCAACCGGATAGGCAAAGCCTTTGTCCACAAGGGTGTCAATCATCGCAATAATCTCGGGAATATGATCGGACACCCGGGGATAAATCTGGGCCCGTCTGATATTGAGTGTGTCCATAACTTCAAAATAGGAAGCTATATACCTGTTGGCGATTACATCCCAGGTTACTTTCTCACTATTAGCCGCATTAATAATCTTATCGTCAATATCAGTGAAGTTCTGAACATGAAAAACTTCATATCCCGAATATTCCAGATAACGGCGAATTACATCCCAGGTAATAAACGGACGGGCATTGCCGATATGCGGGTGATTATAGGGAGTAACGCCGCATACATACATGGTTACCTTTCCGGGCGTTAATGGCACAAACTCTTCTTTTTGCTTTGTCAGGGTGTTATACACCTTCAGACTCATGCTTTTTCAGCTCCTTTTCCAACAGTTCAATCCGTGTTTCCATGCGCTTCATGTTTCGTTGCATACAGTGCAGCATCTCGGCTACAGGGTCTGGTAAATCATCATGCTCCAAGTCTATGCCATCTACATCAGTACGGTTTATTTTTTTTCCGTCATGCCAAACAATCTTTCCCGGTATGCCCACGACGGTGGAGTTGGGCGGAACCTCCCGCAGCACGACCGAACCGGCCCCGATTTTGGAATTGTCGCCAACGGTAAAAGAACCTAATACTTTAGCACCGCTGGCCACAACAACGTTATTGCCGATAGTAGGATGGCGTTTGCCTTTTTCTTTGCCTGTGCCGCCTAAGGTGACCCCCTGATAAAGAGTAACATTATTGCCAATAATACAAGTTTCACCAATAACTACCCCGGTTGCGTGGTCAATAAACAAACCTTCCCCAATGGTTGCGCCCGGATGAACATCCACGCCAGTCAATAAGCGGTTAAAATAGCAGATCATACGCGGCACAAGCACCCAGCCGCGTTTAAATAAATAATTGGAGATACGGTACAGCCAAATAGCATGCAGGCCTGGATAGCACAATAAGACTTCGATTACGCTTTTAGCGGCAGGGTCGCGATCAAAGACTACCTTAATGTCCTGTTTTATCCGTTTGAACATAGTATTCCCTCCTCAAAATAATTTAGAACGGGCATAAAAAAGCCACCATCTCACTACAGAGACGGTGGCCCGCGGTTCCACTCTGCTTGGGGACAACCCCCCCTGCTTTATGCTGATAACGGCAGCAACCGTGATGGCTTACTAGTATTTCATCCATCCTGCTTACCAGGTGCATTTCTACGAACCCTTACCCAGTGCCGCTCTCAGCCGGTGGCGGCACCTCTCTGAAGGAGGGTAAACGTATACTTCTCCTGGATCATTGCATTTATGTGCAACGGTTCACACATATTTATTTTTGCTGGCGCTCTTATTCCCGAGTAGGTAAATAGGTATTATGAATAAATTATACTAACCGCTGCTTGGCTATGTCAAGCAGCAATCTCAGTATACCCAATTATACTTTTGCCAGTAGCGAAGCCATTCTGGCCAAGGTTCGCTCTTTGCCGATAAGCGGGATCAGATTAATCAGCTCCGGCCCATGCATTTTGCCGGTTATGGCGATCCGAACCGGCATGTATACTTTTTTTCCGCCTAATTTAAGCTCTTTAGTAATACCTTTGAGAATAGCCTGAATCGCCGCCGGCTCCAGCGTCTCTAAGGCCTCCAGCCGGGCTTTGAAAGCATCCATCACTTGCGGAATATCGGCATCCTGCATGATCGCGTGGGCTTCTTCACTCTCAAAGTCAAATTCGTCATTAAAAAATACATCAATATGTTCTGTAATTTGCGCAGCGTAGCTGATATATCCCTGCAGCTCAGCCACTACCTTGACCAGCCATTCTTTCCGCTCAGCCGTCAAATGCTCCCCAATATAACCGGCAGCCTGCAGATGCGGCAAGGCCAGTTCGGTAATCCGGCCGGGAGTGGCTTGCTTCATATAATGGGCATTAATATAATTTAATTTATCAACATCAAACACCGCCGGATTTTTTGCAACCCGGTCCATGGAAAATTGAGCAATAAGCTCGTCGGCACTGAATATCTCCTGCTCGCCGGGCGGGGCCCAGCCTAGGAGGGCCAGGAAGTTTACAATCCCTTCCGGTAAGTAGCCTAATGTTTTATATTGTTCTACAGAGGTTGCACCATGGCGTTTACTCATCTTGGTGCGATCTTTTCCCAGGATCAGCGAAATATGCCCGAACTGCGGCAATGGCAACCCCAGCGCCTGGTATATTAGAATTTGCCGCGGCGTATTTGATAGATGCTCCTCCGCCCGAATGACATGAGTCACTTTCATCAGAGCATCATCAAGAACTACCGCATAATTATAGACTGGAATACCATCTGATTTAACAATAACAAAATCGCCCACACCATTAGAATCAAAACTTACTGTGTCCCGTACCATATCTTTAAATATAATTTGCTGGTTTGCAGGAACATGGAAGCGAACAGTCGGCTTGTGGCCGGCTGCAGCCAGACGCTCTCGATCCGCTTCGCTCAAATTATGGCAACGGCCTGTGTAGTGTGGTGTCTCTCCCCGCTCCATCTGGGCCTGACGCTCTGCCTCAAGTTCTGCCTCGGTACAGTAGCAGTAATAAGCTTGTCCGCTTGCCAACAGCTTATCCGTATATTGACGGTATAGGTCAAGACGTTCTGTCTGCCGGTACGGACCGTAATCGCCGCCCATATCAATACCTTCATCCCATTCAAGCCCCAGCCACCGCAACGAGGCTTTAATGTTTTCCTCCGATTCGCGGGTTGAGCGCTCCAGATCAGTATCTTCAATCCGCAAAATCAGCTTGCCGCCCTCTTTTCGGGCTAACAGCCAATTAAATAAAGCTGAGCGCGCGCCCCCGATATGAAACGGTCCGGTAGGGCTGGGCGCAAACCGCACCCTGATTTCTTGTCCCATTTATATTTACTCCTTCCATATATGTGTAACAAAAAGCTATTCATAGTGCCAATCATTGTATATTTTAGCAGATTGTAGGCCAGCTTGCAAAATAAATAAAAAGGAACTGCCTAATAAGACAGTTCCACTTTACTCCACTTTGACGACAAACATACCATTTACAATGTCCGGAATAATCAGTGTCGTATTTGCCCCATTAAAGCCGCCTGATACCGGCTTAGCGCCATCAGCCAGCAAAGCCAGGCGCCACACCAGTTTATCGTTCAGCCATAACTCGCCGCAAGTGGCTCCGTCCTGGCGCAGGATATTTATGTTAAAACTAAACTCAGCTGCCAGCGCGGAGGTGGGATACAGGATAATGCTCATCGACAGCAGCAGGAGAATTAACAGCCTGCAACTTGTTTTCCGCATAATCAGCCCTCCAAATATGTCAATATCAGCTAGTGATAATATGTGTACTTTTTGGACTTTTATGCAGATTGACCGTTAAACCCGCGCGCTGATGATTGTCACTGCTGCATAGGCAGCAATTCCCTGCCCCTGGCCGGCAAAACCTAACCCCTCCGTCGTCGTGGCTTTCACGTTAACCCGGTTGATGTCAGTGCCTAAGGTTTTAGCAATATTCTCGTTCATTTGCGTAATATACGGAGCTAATTTGGGTCTTTGGGCCACAATAGTAGCATCAATATTATTGACAGTATACCCATGACTGCCGAGGATTGTGCGTACTTCAGCCAATAAAGCCATACTTGATATACCTTTGTAACGGCCATCTGTATCCGGGAAATGGCGGCCAATGTCCCCTAATGCGGCGGCCCCCAGAAGAGCATCTTTAATGGCATGTAACAATACATCGGCATCAGAGTGGCCGTCAAGCCCCAGCTCATAGGGTATATCCATACCGCCGAGAATCAGTTTACGTCCCGGAACCAGGCGGTGAACATCATAACCGATACCTGCACGAATCATCTTTACGGCCTCCTGTCGTTTTGCCAGTATGGTTTCGGCAAACATAATATCATCAGGGGTTGTGATCTTTATATTCTGATAATCACCTTGTACAATTTGTACACGAACACCCAGACGTTCAACAAGGCTTGCGTCATCTGTGCCGATATAGGCGTCCTCTGCTGCCTGGGCGTAAGCCTTTTTCAGCAAAGCGGCGTCAAAAGCCTGAGGAGTCTGAACAGACCACAGTTTACTCCGGTCAGGGGTGCTTGCAACCCAGCCATCACTATCGGCCGACTTAATGGTATCCTTGACCGGAACGGCGGCTATAGCTGCGTTGTTCTGCCGGGCAGCGGCAATAACCTGCGCAAATAAATGCGTTCCAGCCAGCGGGCGGGCTCCGTCATGGACGACCACGATATCAACAGAATCCGGAACAAACGCCAGAGCATTGGCAATGGAATGCTGCCGCTCAGTTCCGCCAGCGACAATCTGCCAAGGCACAGGCAGGCCATACGCAGTCAGCAAAGTATGCATCGCCTCAATTTCTTCACTGGCGGCAGTTACCACCACATAACTTACATCCGCAACAGCCATAGCTGCCAGTACGGTATGCAATAATACGGCTTTATCTGCAAGCGGCAATAATACCTTATTTTTCCCGCTTCTCATTCTTTTACCCTGCCCGGCAGCCGCAATGATAACACAAACCATACATTCCCTCCTCCTTAGAAAAACCAAATCATCCGGACAATCAAAAAAGCCGGTGTTCTATAATTTATCAACGACAAAAAGCCTTCAAGCCGAAAGGCTTGAAGGCTTTTTTTACATCGCTACTTTGGGTTTGGCAAAAATCATCCGGCCGGCAGCAGTTTGCAATACCGAGGTAACTAAGACACCTACGGTCTCACCAATATGTTTTTTACCGCCATCCACCACGATCATGGTGCCATCGTCAAGGTAGGCTACACCTTGACCAAACTCTTTTCCGTCTTTAACAACATGTACAACCATTTCTTCGCCCGGCAGAACTACCGGTTTAACAGCATTAGACAGCTCATTAATATTGAGAACCGAAACACCTTGTAATTCGGCTACCTTGTTAAGATTATAATCATTAGTGATGATCTTGGCTTTGAGCAGTTGTCCCAGTTTGATCAGCTTTGAATCAACCTCGGCGATATCATCAAAGTCACGATTATCAATGTGAACATTTAGTTCCAGTTCTTTCTGCATGCGGTTTAAAATATCTAAACCGCGCCTGCCGCGGTTGCGCTTCAGAAGATCAGACGAATCAGCAATATGCTGGAGTTCTTCCAGTACAAACACAGGGATAATAAGCAGCCCTTCAATAAAACCGCTTTTACAAATATCAGCAATACGACCATCAATAATTACGCTGGTATCAAGTATTTTGGCAGGGCATACATTGACATTTTTTTCTTTGGTACGCTCTTTACCATCCCGGTTAAGCCATGGCAATGCCGGCAACGCTGAAAACATGCTGAACAGTTCTTCCCGTTTCTTAATTGCAACATTAATACCTAAATACCCGAGGATGATACTCAACAGCAGGGGGACATACTTCCCGACAATCGGGATAGGTAAAAAAGCCGATCCCAGCAAATTAGAAATTATTAGTCCAATTGCTAAACCCAACACACCTGCCAACACATCGTAGCCCGGCATTTTGTTTAAGCGTAATTCAACCCAGTAAGTAAAGCTCCAAATTTGCTTAACAAAAAATGGTGCCACCAGGAAGCCAATCACACCGCCGGCAATTCCCCCAAAAACAAATGAGAGAATAGTAGTCATGGTAACGCCAAACACGCCGATGTTCAGAAATTCTTCACTAACTACAACCGCCAGGAGAGGAATAATCCTGTCAGTTATCATCAGGCCACCAACAGCCGCCAATACGGTAATAAGGATTCTAAGTGTTTTGTCAATCACGGCTTCTACCTCCTTTCTATCCTTAATTTTAATCCAAAAAGTGGAAATACAATTTAATTATACCCACGTTTGAATAAAAAAATACGTCAAGTCTTAAAAAGATCTTGGCTGTAGGTTATAGTATAGCATAAAGATTCCGCTTTTGTCAAAATTTTATATTTTAGCATGTATACAGAATCCTGTCAATAAGCCTGCCTTAATTATTCTTAGACGGTTTCTTCCCTATACATTGACAACTACAGAGAGCAGTTTATATAATAAAAGGCAAAGCGAGGTGTAACTAACGTGCATGATAATAAATGTTGTCTAGACTTTCAGTCTATTGCAGATGATTACTTAATCCGCCACCGCAGCATATTGGATGTATTAACCAAGTACCAGGAAACCTCCGCCAGGGTAAACAGGGCTGTGGCCAAAGCAGTTACGGGTTGCGGCTGCATCCAGGTCTCGGCTGTCCGTCAGTCGGCTCCTGCCGACGCTGCTTATAGTGAACTCAAGGATCACATGTCTTCACACCTGGTTGGTGAAACATGTCCGCAATGCCGGGAAGTAATCGCCAATGAACTCGGCCACAGCCTGTTCTATCTGGCTGCTTTGTGCAATCTCACAGGCCTGTCTCTGCATGAAGTTATGCTCCAGGAATACAAAAACGTTAAAACCTTAGGCGTTTTTCACCTTACTTAATTCTTACATAATTGCGCAGCCTCTCCAGGCTGTGTTTTTTTTGCCCTTTTATCGTATTACATAAACATTTTGCCAAGGGGAATAATACCGAAAAAGGGGGGTAACTATGTGTTATTTATTAAAAATCACTTTGATGATACTGGCATTAAGCCTTAGTACTCCAGCAACGCTGGCAGCGCCGGCCGAATTGACCGAGTCAGCAGATGGCGGTGAATTGCTCTCCGGCTATTATACAGTGATTGATGATAAGGGCGTTGTCGTTCTGCAAACAGGCCACGAAGTCCATCTGGGTGATGAATATATCGGCGAAGACGATATATTATATGAGGTTACTGCAGTCGAAGGCACGCTGGCACACTGCCGGGCGATGGAGAAACTCTCAACGCAGATCCCGGATGATGCTATTTTTGTTCAGGCCCCGGCGCCGGATGCACCCAAACCCAAAATTGCCATTTACCATTCCCATACTGACGAATCCTATATCCCCAACGACGGTACACCAACTGAGAAGGGCAAAGGCTCTATCATGCTGGTCGGCGATGCTTTTGCCAAAAGATTGACCGAGCTGGGTTATCAGGTCGAGCATTCCAAGACACTGCATGATCCTCATGATGCCAATGCCTACCATCGCTCCCGCCGCACCGCGATGAAGCTGCTCCAGGCACAGCCTGTCGCAATTTTTGATATTCACCGTGACAGTGCCCCGCTTAAAGCCTACAGCACTACCATTGATGGCAAACCAGCGGCTAAGCTGCTATTAGTGGTAGGCCGACAAAATCAGAATCGTAAAACAACCCTGGATTATGCCCGCAGCATTAAAAGTGCGACCGACGCTAAGTATCGCGGGCTTATTCGTGGGATTTTCATTGCCCACGGCAACTACAACCAGGATTTAAGCCCCCGGGCTTTATTAGTAGAGGTTGGTACTCAGTATAACAGCCGCGAAGCTGCCGAACGCAGCATAGCCCTATTTGCTGATGTCGTTCCCTCTTTCCTGGGTACGGGCAATAACGGCGGCGGCGTTGCGCAGGCCAGTCCTGCCGGTACTTATACCGATACCGGCGGCGATAACACCGGCGGCGGCTCCTATGTCCCCGTCGACACGGCTCCCGGCTATGATATGTTAGGTTTGGTGCTTGCTGTTGCTGCCGGGGCTATCGCCTTTCTGTTCCTTAGCACAGGCAGTTGGCAGGAGGCAAGGAGAAAACTCAAAAACTTTGTTAAATATGAATTCGTAAATTTTCTGAGTCCACG
Organism: Bacillota bacterium; assembly: GCA_023388195.1. GTDB lineage: Bacteria > Bacillota > Negativicutes > Sporomusales > Sporomusaceae > Sporomusa. The sequence continues at coordinate 17,537 of JAEWGR010000060.1, read as the reverse complement.
TAAAAAGCGCAAAGAATAGGGGGCTGCCATCTTGAAACTAAGCCGCACAGGCAAAGTAGCGGGCATCCTGACACTAGTCGCGCTTGTAACAATTGGGGTACTCCACTATGTTCCCCTCACGCTCTTTTCTGTTCAACAAAAACCTGAGCAGACTCCCCAGAAAATATATGATTACTATACCATTATCGAAGAAAATACCGGGGAAGTCCTCATGTATGTCCCACTGGTAGTCAGCCCCGGTGATGAGCTAATCAGCGAGGATAACAAGCGCTACAAAATTATCAAAGTAAAAGAAAACCAGGCCTATGCCCGGTTTGTCGAAAATCTGAACCTCGAGCTTTACAAAGATAATGGTCGAAAATAGCCAACTCCGGCTAACATATGGTACTACACATGACGGTCAAGGAAAGCCTGCTCGCGCACTCTCTTTAGTCCGTCTTTTATTGCTTTGGCCCGTACCTCGCCAATGCCCTCTACTTCGTCCAGTTCGGCTATACTGGCATTATAAATATGATGGAGGGTTTTGAAATGGGCTACCAGCTTTTCCCCCACAATTAAAGGGAGGCGGGATATTTGCCTGAGCACCCGGTAGCCTCTGGGCACAACCGGGATATCCATAGCGTTGGCACTGACACCATAACCTAAAATCCGGCAGATAGTAAATGGATCAAGATTATCTTCAGGCAATATCGCAATCTGCTCCCGAATGGACTCATATCCTTTTAGATCGCCGGTATTGCAATAATCCTTAATGAGGAGGGCAGCAGCATCAATATCGGAAACAAGTTCTTCCATTTGCATACTGACAAGCCGGCCCTCTATTCCCAGCTCAATTACATTGCGTTCAATTTCTCTGGCAATGCGGTTAGCCTGCTCGGCCCGGATAAGTACCAGGGCGACATCGTATAAGGTGACCAAATCTTCGAATTCCAACGCACTTAGATTGGTTAACCCCTTATCAAGCACCTTTTTATATTTTTCCAGGGTCTGAAGGGCTTGATTAGCCCGGTTCAATATCACCGGGATGTCCTTTAATGTATATCTGAGACACCCCAGATATACGGTAATAATATTACGCCGCTGGGAAATGGCCACAACTAAAGCACCTGTCTGCTTAGCCGCCCGTTCAGCCGTCCGGTGCCGCGTCCCGGTTTCAGAAGTAAGAATTCCCGGATCTGGTGTCAGCTGGGCATTGGCAAACATAATCCGTTTACCATCATTCGACAAAACGATAGCCCCATCCATTTTAGCCAACTCATAGAAACCAGCCGGAGTAAACTCGGAATTGAGTTCAAAACCGCCATCCACAATGTCCAGTGAAGCCGGACTGTCGCTTACTAACACCAGCGCTCCCATTTTAGCCCTGAGAACATTTTCCAGTCCGTCTCTAAGCGTTGTACCGGGCGCAAGCGTTTTTATCGTCTTAATAAAACGGGCATCCCATAGCCGGTCAGAACGCTCTTCACGCAATTTAATCATAAAATACCGCCTCCATGGCCGCTGACATTAATGCGGCCATTACATTTTGCGGCCAAGCCGCAATTCAGTAAAAAAATATTAATTATTGCTTATTATTCCCAGTCGTTCAGGGCTTATATCATACCCATTAACAATCTTTTTACAGTTACCATTATATAACATGATTTTTATTTCATACAAGCTGAGTTTGCCGTCTGTAAAAAAATAACTCGCATGTAATTATTACATGCGAGTTATTTTTGAAAAAGCTAGTGGAGATCAGGTAATGAACGATGAGCCATGCCAACAGCCACTTCATTAAGATGAAGAACACCAACTCCAAAATATACGGCTACACAGAGATGCTCGCCGCAGCGGGCAATACCAATCTTGCCACCGACATTAAGGCCTGATGCTTTGGGTGTAATCTGTACTAAGGCATCATGAGCCGCACCGGCCACAGCACCTTCGCCCACATGATTAGCACTGACCAGCCCCTGCCGCTGGGCGGCAACAATAGCCCGCTCAATAATTTTTTTAACCGATACCAGATACTCACCGCCAAAATCGACTGCCGTTACCGTGATGCCCCGGCTGCTTAACCGCTGCTTCAGGCTCTGCTCTTCCTGGCGGTCTTCACTTATAGCCATAGCCAGTGCCGCTCTGCCAACATCAACACTTGTCATTTCTATTGCACCGCCCTGTTTTGATTTGCTGGATAGCTGTATATAAAATAGGACTAATAGGTACCAGCAATACACGTTTTTTTTTATATTTCATCGACCATCAAGAACAATACGTTTCTGATCAACTACGGCCACAAGCAGAAAAGTTATCAAACAAACCAGCCACTCCATATAGATCGGATGGGCAAAAATCTGTACCGGCGGGTATACCTGCCAAACAAACAAGGTTACCATCCCGGCCAGAGTAGTATAAAAAGCCGAATTTTTCCGGCAGAGGCCGGGGGCAAAAATAGTAAACAAAAAGACTAATGTAAAAGCGGTTGTGAGACTCAGCCCGATCAGCAACGTTTTTACAATACCTACAGCATTAAAGGCCAGCCACAGCGTTACAATCCCTAAGCCAAGAATCGCATAGCGATTGACTAAGGTGTAACGGCGGTCACTAATATCCGGATTAATAAACCGTTTGTATATGTCCTGGGAAAACAACGTACCTGCCCCCAGCAAAATATGACAGGCCGTAGAAACGTCAGCAGCCCATAATGCGGCAAGGGTTAACCCCGAGATAACAGGGTCCAAACCCATAATCATTTGCGGCAAAGCCATAGTTGCTTTTATATCCGGATAAGCCACCCGGGCGGCAACCCCCATAATTGCACATAAAAAGCCGACCGGGAAAATAAGTAATGCCCCCCATAAAAAGCCTTTTTTAGCTGCAGCCCCGTCTACCGCTGAACAAGCTACCTGCACCGGCCCCTGGGCAGTAATCGTTTGCGTCATCATTACGGCAAACCAGCCCACAATAGTAGCCAGTCCCAGACCACCAAGGGGGCCAAACCAATCGATAGTAGGGGGCAAAGACGCCGCTATCGCTGTGATTCCGCCCTGGTTGGACACAATAGTAACTGTGCTGATCAATATTCCAATATAAATGAGAGTCACACTAAGAATATTTGACAGACCGGAAGACCATAAGCCACCGATAATGGTAGTACCAATAAAAACAATGGCGCTTGTCACCATACCGCCCTGGAACGAGAATATATCAGGCAGCAAGGAAGACAGGATCGCACCACCGGCAAGATATTGTAAGGACGTAATAACCATTTGAATAGTAATAAGTCCAAGAACACTGATTAACCGGCCTTTTTTATCATAATAACGTTCAAAGAACTCCGGTATTGTTGTGCATTGCATTTCCCGGTATTTACCGGCGGCAACCATTGCCATTAATACGGCTCCGGCCGCCCAGGCCACATTATACCAGCCGGCGGCAATCCCCGACTGGAAGGCGTTTTCGGCGACCCCGATAGTCGAAGCTGCGCCTACTGCCGTGCCGGCTATATTAGTCGCCACAAGCAGAGTCGTCAGCTTTCGCCCGGCGAATAAAAAACCACTGCTGCTTTCGGTTCTCTTTTTTACATAAAGACTAATACCAAATAATACAAAAATATAAAGGACCACGATCACTAGTTGAATACTCATTTTCTCCATCCTACCTTTCTACATCTCCACATCTATTGATGGACGGTAAACGCAAACACACCCTTGTGTCAGCTTACATATTTACCTTCCGGCCATCCTGAATAAAACCTGCTGTACCTACAATACTCCAATACTACATATTTATGTTACCAATGGCAGCGGCAACTGTCAACCCTGCTTTGCTGAACTTCTCTCCGGGGGCAAATCACCGCGAGGCGGCCGCGTAAATATAAATACTGCCGCACTGAGCAAGAAATTATTTTCTCTTTATCTAAAAAAACTGGCACGGAATGAAGTGAGTTAGCATGATTGCCGCTCACAGTCACCGTGCCAGTTAATTACCGGGACCTATCTATAAATCTTATCAGATGCTGATACCAGGTGCAGCCGGCTTATCGTCAGCCAGATCAGCTTCGGTCACACTGGCGCTGACTAATTTGGAAATAACCAAATCGCCTGATACGTTTAAGGTTGTTCGGCACATATCCAGGAAGCGATCTACCCCCAGGATCAGACCTATCCCTTCAGCAGGTATACCTACCTGGGTCAGCAATACCACAATCAGCGGTAATGATCCGCCCGGAACACCGGCAGTGCCGACACCGGCCAGAATAGACATCAACACAACAAGTACCTGGCTTTGGATTGATAGATCAATGCCATAAACCTGGGCCAGGAATAAAACGGTAACCCCTTCAAACAACGCGGTGCCGTTCTGGTTGGCCGACGCGCCGATGGTAAGAACAAACCGGGATATCTTAGGCGGAAGTTTTAATACTTTTTCCGAAACCTCCAGCGCTACCGGCAGGGTGGCATTAGAAGATGCTGTGGAGAAAGCATATACATAAACTTCTTTGCAGGCCTTAAAAAATTCCCAGGGTGAGGTTTTGCCCACCGTTTTCAAAAAGAAAGCATACACAACAAATTGCTGAATCAAAAGACCGGCAACAACAATCAGGGCATAAAACGCGACATTCTGGAGGAATCCGGCCCCCAGTTTATAAGCAGTATTAAAAACAATACCAAAAATACCATAAGGTGCAAGTTTCATAGCGAAATCGATGACCTTCAGGGAGGCATCAAAAATAGTACTCAGTACCTGAATAAGAGGATTAGCTGCCCCGTCTTTAACAGTCAAGCTGAGGGCATAGCCAAAGATCAGAGCAAAAAACATCAATGCAATGATTTCGCCCTGAAAAGCTCTTACAGCTGAGTCCAGCGGGTTTTGCGGCAGCAATTCCACAAAGAACTGATACCAGGGTTTTCCCTGTACAGCCTGAACATTCTTTTGAATGGCGATGACTGATTGATTACTGTTCAGAGCAGCCTTGTCAAAATCCATGCCTGCTCCCGGTTGCAATATGCCTGTCAGAGCAATAGCAATAATAACGGCCATAGTACTTAAGAGCAATGTATAAGTAATGGACTTCGTTGCCACTTTCCCCAGGCCCCGGCCCACGCCCAGCTCAAAAACACCCAAAATTAATGCGGAAACAAGCAAGGGAATAACAACCATGAAAATCAGCCTGAGAAAAATTGTGCCAACCAAGGTAAAGACCTCAGTGAGAAACTGCATAAACGGATATGCTTTTACTGGTAGTACATAGTAGGCAAATAAGCCGCCAACTACACCTAAAATAAATCCAAGCAGAAGTTTCTGATGTTGCTTCATAATGATACGCCTCCTGTCTACTGACTCTTTAGACTGGTATGCCAAGCCCGGTTAACTCCTTGTATCCTCCTTTCTACCATTGTTTGACTAGCCACATTGCAGCATAATTTCTCTTAGCTCCATACCCAGCAACAGAATTGACGTGATTATTAGTACATGCATTTATAATGTGGTACATTTTTAATATTAATTGTTTTTCCATCAATTTACAAGAGAAAATAGTTTATATTTGAAATTAACCCAGTTTATCCCTAATCCGGCAACAAGCTCCTGAGATAAAATCTCAGGAGCTTGTTGTTAATTTAAGGCAATATCCAGGCACTCCACAACAGTCTCAACACCAGCCAGCTGTATTGACGGCTTAATAGCAAGCCCTTTGAGATTGCCTTTGGGCAAAATAACCCGGGTAAAGCCCATACGCTCGGCCTCGCGAATCCGCATTTCAATCTGTGTAATTGCCCGTACCTCCCCAGCTAAGCCTACTTCTCCAATGACCACAGTGCCGCTGCTGGTATTACAATTCCGGTAGCTTGATACCAGGGCCACAGCCAAGGCCAGATCCATGGCCGGCTCATCTACCTTAATACCACCGGCAACCTTAACAAAAACATCACTGCCGCCAATCATAATCCCGACGCGTTTTTCCAATACAGCCAGGAGAAGCTGAATGCGTTTAATATCAACACTATCCGAAGTCCGGCGCGGCGGTGCAAATGGTGCCGAACTAACAAGGGCCTGAATCTCGACTAACAAGGGCCTGGTACCTTCCATGGTCGGAATAACAACACTTCCCGGTACATCCAATGGGCGTTCGGATAAAAATATTTTAGAGGCATCGGGAACATCAAGCAGCCCTTCGTTACGCATTTCAAACAACCCAATCTCACTGGTACTACCAAAACGGTTCTTTATGGCTCTCAGTACCCGGTATTGGGCATTTCGCTCGCCCTCAAAATAAAGAACCGTATCGACGATATGTTCTAAAGCCCGGGGTCCGGCCAGGGTTCCATCCTTTAGGACATGACCAATGAGCATAACTGCTATCGACCGGGTTTTGGCCAGCCGCAGCAGCTCGACAGCGCATTCCCGCACTTGGCTGATACTGCCTGGGGCACTCTGAATATCGGCCTTAAAAACGGTTTGGATTGAGTCAATGACCAGCAAAGCCGGGCTCAGCTTTTCTGCCTGCTGCTGGATGATATCAAGATTGGTTTCGCTTAGAATAAACAATTGCTCTTCGATTGCCCCCAGACGGTCAGCACGCATCTTAACCTGTTTAGGGCTTTCCTCGCCGGTAACATACAGCACTTTGCCAAATTGTTTGGCAATATTGGCACATACTTTAAGGGTAAGGCTGGATTTGCCCACACCAGGGTCACCAACAATAATTGTCAGCGACCCTGGTAACAGCCCAAAGCCAAGAACCCGGTCAAGCTCCTCGGAACCGGTACTAAAACGGGGGGCTTCCTCAATCTCAACCTCCCCAATAGGCATAGCCTCCTGCCCTGTTGATAGTCCGAGAGACAGGCCGCCTGCTTTTACAGCCGGTTCCTTCTGCACAGGTTCCTCAACCATTGTGTTCCAGGCCCCACAGCCCTGACATCGGCCAATCCATTTGGAGGTTTCAAAGCCACACTCCTGACAAAAAAAGGCTGTACTTTTTCTTTTACTCACTGATACCGTCCAATCCCGTAGGCTAATCCTACGCAGCTTTCTATTTAACGCAAAACAGCACTCATCGTGAGTGCTGTTTCGCGTTTGTTCTCTTAGTTTCCTGCTGATTAGGCCTTCTTGGCAAATTTTAATTTACCATCTTCACCGGCATCAACAAAAACAGTGTCCCCCTCAGCGACTGCTTTCCGGATAATCATTTCTGAGACCTCATCCTCAATCAGCTTCTGAATGGCCCGTCGGAGCGGCCGGGCACCAAAGGCATGGTCACGGCCTTCTTTTAGCAGTTCACTCTTGGCCGCATCGGTCAATTCCATATTGAGATCGGTATCGGCAAGCCGTTTAGTGACCTCGTGCAGCATAATATCAACAATCTGTTTCAAATCGTCATCTGTCAGGCTGCTGAAAACGATAATTTCATCAATCCGGTTTAAAAATTCCGGCCTAAATACCCGTTTCACCTCATCTAAGACCCGGTTCTTAGCCGCGTCGCCTTCATTGGCCTTAGCCCGCTCATCGGACAGGAAGCCCAGGCCGGCAGCATCCCTTTTAAGATGTTGGGAGCCGACATTAGAGGTCATAATAATTACCGTATTTTTAAAATCAACCGTCCGGCCCTGGCTGTCGGTCAGCCGGCCATCTTCCAGCACCTGCAGCAACATATTAAAGACATCATAATGAGCCTTTTCAATTTCATCCAGCAAAATCACCGAAAATGGTTTGCGACGCACCGCATCGGTCAACTGGCCGCCCTCCTCGTAGCCTACATAGCCGGGAGGCGCACCTACCAGACGGGATACGGTGTGCTTTTCCATATATTCGGACATGTCAAGGCGAATCATCGCCGTTTCATCACCAAATAAGGCTTCTGCCAGCGCTCGTGATAATTCGGTTTTGCCAACCCCTGTCGGTCCCAGGAACAGGAAAGATCCGATCGGCCGTTTAGGGTCTTTCAGGCCAGCCCTGGCCCGGCGTACAGCCCGCGCTACCGCTTGCACAGCCTGATGCTGCCCGATAACCCGGTTGTGAAGAATGTCTTCCATTTTCAGCAGTCTGTCGGATTCCTCCTCAGCCAGCTTTTGGAGGGGAATGTGTGTCCAGTTTGACACAACATGAGCGATATCCTCTGCCGTTACGACAATTCGTTCACTGCCGCGCTGCTTCCAGGACTTCTGCTTATTGTCAAGCTCTTCGCGAATTTGCTGTTCCATATCCCTGAGTTTGGCAGCTCTCTCAAATTCCTGAGAAGCTATGGCCGCTTCTTTCTCAGTACGGGCCTGTTCCAAACGCTGCTCAATTTCCTTAACATCAGGCGGTACGGAAAAAGCCTGTAAACGTACACGGGAGGCGGCCTCATCCATTAAGTCAATTGCCTTGTCCGGTAAAAACCGGTCAGAGATGTAGCGGTGAGACAGTTTTACAGCCGCCTCAATAGCCTCATCGGTAATCTGGGCCCGGTGAAAAGCCTCATATTTATCTCTGATGCCCCGCAAAATACCGATAGCATCCTCAACGCTGGGTTCGCCGACAGTGATAGGCTGAAAACGCCGCTCCAGGGCCGCATCCTTCTCGATATATTTTTTGTATTCGTTAAGTGTAGTTGCACCAATTACCTGCAATTCACCCCGTGCTAAAGACGGCTTCAAGATATTTGCAGCATCAATGGCCCCTTCCGCTGCCCCGGCCCCAATTAAGGTATGGAGTTCATCAATAAACAGAATCACTTTGCCTGATTCCCGGATCTCGTCCATTACCTTTTTGAGCCGCTCTTCAAACTCACCACGATATTTAGTTCCGGCTACCATGGATGCCATATTCAGGGAAATGACGCGTTTATTCCGGAGAATTTCCGGTACTTGCCCCTCAATGATACGTTTGGCGAGGCCTTCGGCAATCGCAGTTTTGCCAACACCGGGTTCACCAATCAACACTGGATTGTTTTTTGTGCGCCGCAAGAGAATTTGAATAACCCGTTCAATTTCCGAGGCACGGCCTATCACCGGATCAATCTTACCTTCTTGTGACATTTTATTCAAATCGCGGCCAAATTCATCCAGAAGCGGGGTCAGGCTGCCGGCCGGACGTTCAGCGCCCGGTGCTTTGGGCTGAGGGCTTTGCCCTGACATCGAGTAACCACCCAGCATTTCGATGACACGCTGGCGCATAAGGTTCACATCTACCCCCATGCCTGACAGTACCTGGGCAGCAATGCCTTCCCCTTCTCTCACCAACCCGAGGAGAATATGTTCAGTACCAACATAATTATGCCCCAGACGTAAAGCTTCTTCCATAGCCAGTTCGATGATTTTTTTTGCTCTGGGAGTATACCCAATATCGCTGCTTTGATCCTGCCCCTGACCGAGTATGCTTTCTATCTGGGCACGGACAGAATCTACGTCTAAATTCAACGAAGCAAGCGCCCTGGCGGCTATGCCCTCACCTTCCCGGAATAACCCTAATAGCAGATGTTCTGTACCAATGTAGCCATGGCCGTAACGGGCAGCTTCCTGCTGGGCCAAAATTAATACCTTCCGTGCACGGTCAGTAAACCGATTAAACATGATTGCAACCCCCCTTAAGTTTGCGACGAATTAACTTAGCGCGTAATGCATTGCGTTCGGATTGATTTAACGCTGTTTCCCCCACTAAATTTTGCAAGAAATTTGGCCGGGTTGTCACTAACAGCTCATTAAATACCTCTGGCGAGGCTTCATCAATCACACCCAGATCAATCCCCAGTCTAACTTCACTTAATAGCGCCAGCGCCTCCTGGGACGAAATACGCTGAGCATAGCGGAGTACTCCATACGCCCGCCAGACCCGGTCGGCCAAAGTGTCGCGGGAATCGACATCCAGCAGGCTTCTGGCAGTGCGTTCTTTGTCAACTACTTTTTTGACCACACCGCTCAGATTATTAATGATATCCTGCTCGCTCCGGCCCAAGGTAATCTGGTTGGAAATTTGGAATATGTTGCCGGCGGCTTCAGTTCCCTCACCATATAAGCCGCGCACTGCCAGCCCCAGCTGCGTGGCAACGGCCACAATTCTGCCAATCTGCTTAGTGAGCGCCAATGCCGGCAAATGCACCATCACCGATGCTCTCAAACCTGTTCCCATATTAGTCGGGCAGGCGGTCAGGTAACCGAGATGTTCCATAAACGCCAAATCATGCTTGGCTTCGATCACATCATCGACGGCATTTGCTTTATTGAACGCATCCATCAGATTGAGGCCCGACTCCAGACATTGCAGACGCAGGTGATCCTCCTCGTTAACCATAATACTTACCCCGGCATCGTCACGGACAATCAGAGCCCGATTCTCTGGTTCAGCCGCATGCGCAGGGCTGATAATGTGTTTTTCCACCAGCACATACCGGTCTAGCGGCGCTAATCCCTCTAGTTCAACAAATGCATATTCATGCCCGTCTTCAGCCATAAGTGCTGTTGGAACTTCTTTAAACTCAGCCATGATCTCACCAAGCTTAGCAGCAGTGGCGCGCCCCGGGAAAGGCTGGCATCGCAGATTACGGGCCAGCCGCACCCGGCTGGTCAGTACAATATCACCTTCGGGCCCGCTGCCGCTTAGCCACGGCGTCAGCGGCTGCTTTAACAGGTTAGCCAATAGGTTAGCCATCAGCCACCCCTCCTCCGCCTGCCTCGGGTTCGGCAAGCTGCTTTTCCAGCGCTCTAATCTCATCTCTGAGCTTGGCGGCAAGTTCATATTCTTCCCGATTCACATGCTGTTCCAGCTCATGGCGCAGGCGCCTGATACGCTGCGCCACACCAAAACGGATACCGCCCCGTTTAGGTGTTTTACCGGCATGGGCAGCAGTACCGTGAATACGCTTAAAAAGTGGTTCCAGCTGGCCGCTAAACGCCTGATAACAGCCACTGCAGCCAAACTTGCCGCTCCGGGTAAAATCGCTGTAACTGAGGCCGCAATCAGTACAAACCGGTTCAAGTGCCGGCCGGGAGGTATCTGGCAGGGTATAATTAAACATTTCTTTTAAGAAATCGTGAACAGAAAATTTATTGCCAAATAGACTATTGATTCCTTTGCCTGTAAACTCTCCTGATTTATGTGCACACTGTTCACATAAATGTTTTTCTACCTTCTGCTGATCTACAATTTTTGTAATGTGCACACAGGCTGGCTCTTTTTGACACTCGTCACATAACATGTTATTTGCCTCCGTACTCATTATTCATTTTGTGTTGCCAGGGTTAGCAGCAGTGATTTAAGCAGCGGTATGCGTTCCTGGGGCGCAAGCCGCTCATGCAGGATCGAAAAACATTTATAAATAAGCGCCGCCTCACGGCCTGTCATAAGATTATGGCTGCGCAGGTGAGTAACAATTGCCTTTAAATCAGCCAGGCTCATGCTGTCATTCATTTGATTGGCAGCATCCTGATAAACAAGTGTCTGTACCGGGATGCGGGCAATCCGGACAAAGCCACCGGAGCCTCGCCGGGATTCAACAATAAACCCGCGCTCAATCGTAAAGCGGGTACTAAGCACATAGCTGATTTGGGAGGGCGCACAATCAAGTTCTTCAGCCATTTCGTTACGTCTCAGGACAATGATATCATCCTGTTCGTGTGACATCTCACGCAAAATCCATTGTTCAATGGCATCAGCCAGATTATTCAAGTCCCTCACCTCCTCTTTGACTTTAATTGATCTTTTGACTTTATTTTATTTTAAACTGTACTTAATTGCAATAGACATGATTTGGCAAAATCAGCCTTTTACAGCAAATTAATAATAATTATCGTTAAATATCTCAACTTTTATAAACATTACTCAAAATTACTACACTTTAATCAAGCCCGCTTGTAGTTTTAAGGCAGGCATCGAATTAACCCTATATTGCGGTCAAGGCCCTGGTTATTCGACAACTTGCAGCACTAAAAATTTTAAGTAATTGGTCTCCGGCGCAGCCGGCAGAATTGGATGATCTTTGGCTTGGGTTCTGTATTCCACTTCCCGGATAACCCGCTTGGCATCCCGGGCAGCATCAACAACAATTGCTTTGAAAAGGTCACGGTCAATGTGATACGAGCAGGAACAGGTAACCAGGAAGCCTCCGGGACGGGTTAGTTTTAAGCCTCGCAGGTTTATTTCCTTATAGCCGCGTGCCGCCCCCTCAATACTGTTACGGCTTTTTGTGAAAGCCGGCGGGTCAAGAATAACCACATCATATTGCCGGTGTTCATCGGTCAATGAGCGCAATGCGTCAAAAGCATTAGCCACTTCAAAATTACACCGCTCGCTGACACCATTAAGCTCGGCATTTTGCTTAGCCAGGCCTATAGCTTCTTCCGAAATATCGATGGAATGCAAGCTTCGGGCCCCATACAATGCACTATGTACGGCAAACGAGCCGGTGTGGCAAAAACAATCTAATACCTCAGCATCTTTCACAATCTGCTGTAAAAACCGGCGGTTTTCCCGCTGATCATAGAAAAAGCCGGTTTTCTGGCCTTTATCCACATCGGCATAAAAGGGAATACCATTTTCATTAACAATGATCTGGGTTGGGAAATCACCTTTTATATAACCTTTGCGCATATCCAGTCCTTCCAGTTTTCGCACAGGCACATCATTGCGTTCGTAGATGCCGTCAGGTGAGAACAGCTCTTCCAGTACAGATACAATGGTCTCTTTATGAACATCGATTCCCAGTGCCAAGGTCTGTATAACTATATATTTCCCAAATTTGTCGACAATTAACGCCGGCAAAAAATCCGCTTCCCCATATACTAAGCGGCAATATTCCGGTTCAGATAAAAAAGTCTGCCGGTAACGCCAGGCAGTCTCAATACGACGTTTGAAAAAATCTCTATTAATTGGTTCCTGCTGCCGTGTCAAAATACGAATGATGATCTGGGAACGGGGATTGATATAGCCCCTGCCGATAAACCGCTGTCTTGCATTGTAGACATCAACGATGTCACCGGGATTAAACTCACCCTCAAAATAATCAATTTCACTCTGAAATATCCAGGGATGGCCATTCTCAACCCGGTGCTGCGCACCTTTACGCAAAAATACTTTTGTTTTAATTTCCATAATTAAGCCTCATTTCCTCATACGTTTTCTTTTTTTCCACCATTCACAAACCATATAAATGGCCGCTGCCGACATCAGCACGGCATTAACAAGCCGGTACTCCCGGAACCAATGACTATGTTCCCAGTAGGATACCGGACTCTCAACAGTAGAAAAGGCCAGTGGATACAGATAAAAATTAGAAAATGCACCATGGGTTAAAGCATCTATCAGCAAGTGTGTACCCCAGCCAATAATAAACGCCTGAAATCTTCTGAGCCCTGGTAAAAAACTAATAAGCAGGCCACTAAACCAAATCGGCACCGAATGGCCTATTAAATCACTTTTTACTACCCAGGGAAACAGCGGCACAAGGCTCATAAGCACACCAGGACTCAGACTGCCCAGCTCAGGCCAGGTTATATAACCTTTAAACAATAACACACAAAGGAGTATCACGTAAATATAGTCAGGTAACATGGCCCCAAATACGAACTGCCACACCTGCGGGTGATGTCTTGTAAAAAAATAAATCCAAAAACCATGATGGATAGTGTGCATTCTACCTCCTACACGCATCACATTGTAGTCATAGTTTGCACCACCACAGCAACAGTATGTAGAAAGGCAGCGCCTGACGGCACTGCCTGATCGTCAAATCTTTGCCAATACCCTTTGAGCAAACTCGCGGCCAAACTCAAAGCACTTATGCAATTCCTCGTCATCAGGCACCCATTTTAGTGCTACTCCTGGTTGCTCAACTGCTATTCCTGCTCCTTTCAGCATTTCCTCGATAGCATTCTGGGCACCGCCGCCCCAGCCGTAAGCACCAAAGGCGGCGCCGATTTTGCCGGTAGGCCTGAGTCCTTTTATATATGTCATTAAGGCCCCCATATTGGGCAACATACCATTATTCAGAGTCGAAGAACCGATTAAAATCCCGCCTGCTGCCAGCATATCTCTAATTACCTCGCTCCGGTCAGCTGTTGACATTTTGTATAGTTTGCCGGTAACACCGGCAGCGGCCACGCCCTCAAGGATCTGACGAGCCATTTGTTCTGTACTGCCCCACATGCTGTCATAGGCAATGATTACTTTGTCTGTAGTCTTGCCTCGTCCCCAATCCTGATATTTAGCAATAATCTCAGGAATATGCTTCCGCCACACTACCCCATGGCTGGGAGCAACAATCTGAATAGGCAGTTCTTTCAGCTTATCAACAGCCTTTACCACCATTTTACCAAACGGCAGCAGAATATTGGCATAGTATTTTTCTGCCTCGAACAAGACCTGATCAATGTCATTTTCATCATCAAAACGCTTTGTTGTTGAAATATGCTGACCAAAAGCGTCATTAGAAAACAGGACTTGCTCATTAGTCAGATAGCTGATCATGGAGTCCGGCCAATGCAGCATGGGGACAGGCACAAACTGCAGTTTATTACGGCCAAGATCAAGCACATCCCCTTCTTTTACAACCTTAAAATCATAATTTTGCTGGTAATGCTTTATAATACCAGTACGGCCATGTTCAGTTAATAAAACCTTAGCCTGCGGCGCTCTTGCCATCACTTCCGGCAAACCACTGGAATGATCTGGTTCAATATGATTGGTAATGATATAATCAATTTTAGCAGGATCAACAATCTGACTAATCCGCGCCAACAGTTCCGGCGCGAAAGGAGCCTTGACGGTATCAATCAGGCATACCTTCTCATCAACAATGAGATATGAATTATAGGTTACGCCCCTGGGAGTCGTATACCCGTGAAAATCACGGAGATTCCAGTCAACCGCACCGACATAATACACACTTTCAGATATTTTGATATTGTTCATTTCTCCACTCCCCTATGTGAATTTTTAGGATTCCCTCAGTTTAATATTTTCGGTACCTCAGCTACTATCTGACAGGCTTCCCTCATAATAGCTGTGATAATGACCTCGGCCGGCTCAATCTGTTTAAGTGGCAATAAGCTTTGCCCTGCAAGAACCGCACCGTTTTCAACATCGCCTTCAACTGCAGCCAGCCGGTTAGTGCCAGTGGCCAGTTTATCCAATTCTGCCTGAGGCGCACAACTTCTTTCCATAGCTAAATATTTTTCTGTAAATGCATTTTTAATGCCCCGGACACCGTGGCCGGACATGATGCCGGTTACAACACTATCGGTATCGGCAGCAGTAAGCAGCCGTTGTTTGACATTAGGATGAACACTGCACTCCTCAGCAATTAAGAATCTTGTCCCAATTTGAATCCCGGCTGCTCCCATCACCAGGGCAGCAGCCAGGCCGCGACCATCGGCAAAGCCCCCGGCAGCAATTACCGGAATATTAATAAAGGGAATTACCTGTGTCATCAGCGCCATAGTAGTTAGAACCCCTATATGCCCGCCTGCTTCCATACCCTCAATCACGATCGCATCGGCCCCACTGCTTTCGACACGCTGGGCCAGCTTAACATTCGGTACAACCGGGATTTTCTTGACACCGGCCTGCCTGAGTTTTTCGAAATAAGGCACAGGATTCCCGGCGCCTAAGGTGACAAAAGCCGGTTTTTCTTCACAAATTACCTGAATAACTTCCTCTTTATCCGGGGCCATAAGCTGAACATTAACACCAAAAGGCTTATCTGTTAATTGTCTGGCCATTCGAATCTGTTCTCTGACATAATCAGCGTTACGACCGCCGGCCGCAATTATGCCAGCCCCTCCGGCCGAAGAAACCGCAGCTGCCAGCCTGGCATCAGAAATCCAAGCCATTCCGCCTTGAAGAATCGGGTATGTTATATTAAGCAGTTGTGTCAATTTAGTCTGCATGATGATCCTCCTTGTTGCCCATTTGTCGTCTAAAATAGTTTCTTCACTGTTAAGCCAATTAATTCCTGCTATTGTTTTTTTCAGGCTATAATTTAATGGTATCAAAATATTATTTTCCGTTTTGCTGGCATTGCATGAAATAACTCTTTACAATACTGCTCATTCTAACCTATAATGAAAAATTGTATAAATCATATAAATCCCACGTAATTCCAATGTATTTTCCTGATAATCGGTGTTTTTCAGCAATTCAGTCAGTATTTGGCAATTTTTCTTAGTTAACCTTATAATTCGACATAAAGGAGCGATACCGTCGTGAAATTACTCGGAAAACATTTAGCTGTTGATATGTACGGCTGCAGCTTTGAGAACCTAAATAACCTTGAACTGGTAAAAAGTGCACTGCTGGCAGCATTAGCACAAACCAATATGACCCTGCTGAACTTATCCTGTCAGACATTTGAACCACAAGGCCTGACCGTATTGGCACTGTTATCAAAAAGCCATATTAGTATTCATACCTATCCCGAACTTGGTTATGCAGCAGTTGATGTCTTCATTTGCGGAGACCAAACCCGTTCCGATAAAGCACTTTCCGTCATAAAGAGTTTCTTAAAACCAGAAAAAACCAAAACAACCCACATCATGCGCGGTGATTTTGGATCACAGAAAGATATGAAGCCACGCATCCGGGTCAGTATTGCCCCATTGCGGCGTGTCCGTAATACCAGTGCCAAGGTGTGGCGCTTTCTGCGAAATAAATAGAAAAAAACAGCCAGCAATTCAAATGAATTGCTGATTGTTTTTTAATAAATAGAAAATTTTAGGATAAACTATTGACAAACCCAGTAAATTAGATAATAATATTCCATAGATAATAATGCTAAATTAAATCAAGGGGGATTTTACATGAGTAATACTGACAAAAATTTAGCCGCCGCTTTCGCTGGTGAGTCGCAAGCTAACCGTAAATATCTGGCTTTTGCCAAACAAGCTGATCTTGAAGGTCACAAACAAGCAGCAAAGCTTTTCCGGGCAGCGGCTGAGGCTGAAACTATTCATGCTCACACCCATTTAAAAACATTAGGCGGAATTAAATCCACTGCCGAAAATCTTAAAGCGGCTGTAGCCGGCGAGACTTATGAATTTGAGTCTATGTATCCTGATTTCATTAAAGAAGCCAAAGAAGAAAACCATACTGCCGCTTTACGTACCTTTAATCTGGCCAATGAAGCCGAGAAAGTTCATGCCGAGCTCTATCAAAAAGCCCTTGCCAACCTTGGCACAGAGGAATCCTACGAATATTACCTATGTAGCGTATGTGGTCATATTGCTGAAAAAGAAGCCCCGGAAAAATGTCCTATCTGTGGTGCCAAAGCCCAAGCTTATAAGAGCGTGGGTTAATCAATTAATAATAGAACCTGGCCTGTGTGGCCAGGTTTTTTTATGACTCCCACCCAAGGCCCTCTGAACGGTCTAAACCTTGCCTATATACACAGTAAAAAGCACCCACATAAAGTGAGTGCTTTTCTCGAATCAGCAACTTCCTAATCTCCCAGGCCCATCCAGCCAAGTACCTTCGGCTACCTACGACCGTCCATAGCACCCCATCTATGCGATGCTGTTACAACAAAGCCAGCCGCCAACCAGTCCTCGTATAGCAGTCTCCTAGGCGACGGTATCGTTGTACACTGC
>JAEWGR010000117.1 GCA_023388195.1 Bacillota bacterium | reverse complement strand
CCCCCTGCCTTGCTTATATGATATTGCAGAAGAGCTGTAATGGTGAAAAAAAGCAGGAGGCATTTTATTGCCTCCTGCTTGCTGTTTTACTTAACGCCTTTTGTTCTCATTTCCAGCCGGCGCCGGTCTTCATAGAGCTTCCATTCAACCCAGATCTGACTGGCGTTGAAAATAGAAGAGTAGGTACCGCTGGCAAAGCCGATCAATAATGCCAGCGAGAAATGTTTCGTGGTCTCGCCGCCAAACAGATAGAGGGCTCCGGTTGCAAACATTACAGTTATAACCGTGTATATGGAGCGGGTCATCGTCTGCCAAATGCTGCGGTTGACAAGCTCCTCAAGATTGTCGCTTTTCTTATGGGCTCGCAGGTTTTCTCTGATCCTGTCAAAAATAACGATGGTATCATTGATGGAAAAACCTACAATCGTCAGAAGCGCCGCCACAAAGGAAGCATCAATTTCAATCTGCAGCAGGGAGAAAATACCCAATACGATAAATATATCGTGAACCAGGGCCGCAATCCCGGCCACAGCAAATTTGAATTCAAAGCGGTAGCTGATATAAACAATCATAAGCGCCCAGGAAACAATCAAGGCAATTACGGCCTGCTGAGTAAGCTCTGAGCCAATTACAGCCCCCACTTTTTCGACGCGCAGTACATCAAAGGTCCCGAGCTTGGCCTCAAAACCGGTGAGCACCTGCCGGCGCTCCTCCTCACTAAGCACATGGGAACGCACAAAAACATTAGGTGATTTTTCTTCCGATCCTGTCAACGCCAATTGAATGGTGCTGCCTTCCAACTGATAGTCTTTAAGCACATCCCTGATTTCGGCAACGGAGACCGGACGGGAAAACTTCAGATCCAGCAGTGTGCCGCCGGTAAAATCAATACCAAGGTTAAACCCTTGCATCACCATCGAGATCAGGCCGGGGATCAGGACGATAAAAGAAATCAGAAACCACCATCTACGTCTGCTAACAATATTGAATTTCATCATCTTTCTCCCCCCTAAGCCCCGAAAAACTTGCCGTTTTTAATTACATTGGCATGTATAAGCATTCTTAGGATAAACCGGGTTGCCGTAACGGCCGTAAACATACTTAAAATAATCCCCAAACCCAGGGTAACGGCAAACCCTTTGATAGGGCCTGTCCCCAGGAAAAACAGTACGACCGCGGCAATCATTGTGGTTATATTGGAGTCCACAATTGTGGCAAAAGCCCGGTTGAAACCGGCGTCCATAGCTGCCCGCAGCGTTTTGCCATTGCGGTATTCTTCTTTAAAACGCTCGAATATGAGCACATTGGCATCAACGGCCATGCCCATCGACAGGATAATCCCCGCAATGCCAGGCAAGGTTAATGTCGCGTTAAGCATCTTTAGCCCCACCAATAACAGCAGCACATATAAAAGCAACGCGATATTAGCAACAAAACCGGAAAAACGGTAAAAAATCAGCATAAAGATAACAATAGAAACAATGCCAATCACAAAAGCCTGCATGCTTTTGATCTTAGAGTCTTCACCAAGGCTTGGGCCAACAGTTCTGGTTTCCAGTATATCCACCTTAACCGGCAGTGCGCCTGAACGGAGCAGGATAGCCAGCTGTTCAGCCTCTTCAATGCTGCGGTTACCGGAGATAACCGCCTTGCCATTAGGAATAGCTTCCTGGACAACCGGATTTGTCAAAATCTGCTTATCCAACAAAATCGCAATATGTTTACCCACATTTTTTGCAGTCAGATCGGCAAATTTTTTGGCACCTTCATCGGTGAACTCGATCGATACTAATTTTTGCCCACCTTGATCAATCTGGGCTTTAGCATCTTTCAAGTCCTTACCGGTCAAAACAACAGCGCCGCTTTCATCCTGGAACTCCATTAATGCGGTTCTGCCCAGCATTTCAATGGCTTTCTCAGGGTCCTTCACACCCGGCAGTTCGACAATAATTCTGCGGTCGCCCTGGCGCTGGACAATGGGCTCAGTCAGCCCCAGTTCATTAATACGGCGCTCAATTATATGAACAACCCGCTTGATGGCATCATCGTTAACTACAGCCTCAGGGGTATCTGAAGCCTCCAGTACAACATGGGTGCCGCCCTGCAGGTCAAGCCCCTGTTTGATCGACAGGGCCAGTGGTTTCATATAAACCCCTGTAACAGCGAGGATTGCCAGAACAACAATCAGAAATTTACTAAAATTTCCCCACCTCAAAGATAGTTCCCCCAATCTTACTTATGTTTTTATGTGATGCAGCGTTTGATTTACAGCAAATCATAATTATTAATGACAAGCTTAAACCGGCAGGCTAGAAATTCGGCCGCCCGTCTGCACATAATCATGCGTTGTAAAAAAATTTCAAAATATTCCATAACCGGACAAATCTCCGTATCAATATCAACATACAAGGTTACTGTGCGGGATGTTTTATCAACAAGCAGCTTACTGCTTTCGGCTGCATAGTTAACCCTGTCATGAATCTCAAATTTAGCAAAATCACGATTGGTCACGCGGGCCCGGTGAACATCCGATTTATCGGCCAGGATCAGGGCGGCGGCAACATGATTGACGGCATTACCCCGTTCTTCTTCGTGATTGCCGATCGCGGAAATGACTAATGCGATCTCCTCTGGCGGCATTCCCAGGCGGCTAAGGATGGAATAGGCCATTATGGCCCCGGAGCCGCCGTGATTATACCGGTTAATCATATTCGCAATATCATGAAGATAACCGGCAATGGCGGCAAGTTCGCACTCCCGGACCGGATAGTCCAGTTCTTGTAATACCTTATAGGCTAACGCCGAAACAATGCCGGCATGTCTGAGACCATGCTC
Source organism: Bacillota bacterium (assembly GCA_023388195.1). Classification (GTDB taxonomy): domain Bacteria; phylum Bacillota; class Negativicutes; order Sporomusales; family Sporomusaceae; genus Sporomusa. Next base: position 21,659 of record JAEWGR010000117.1, on the reverse strand, counting down.
GGTAAAGCCGAGACTGCCGAGATATTGAGTGCTGCGGGTAAGATAAACGTTTACTTCATGGTCTGCTTTTAACTGGGCAATAGTAATGGATTGCTCAATCGTTGCTGCTGACATGGCTTATACCTCCGTTTATCAAAAAAATCAGCTTTGCCTGTCGAATATCTCGTAGCCATATTAGGTTAAATGGCAGTGTCAAGGCAAATGCAGTTAATTACATTTTGCCTTCCCTGCACGTAAATATGCCATCTTCGGTAAGTAAATAATTGACTGGACGGTCATGTTCGTCGGTTGGCACTGTTTCTAAAATCTGAGCTGCCCAGGCTGCACCGATAAGTTCGGCCTTATTCGCTTTGAGTAGAAAGCGGTCATAATAGCCGGCCCCCATCCCTAACCGTCGTCCGCCGTTGTCATAAGCCACGCCGGGGACAATGATCAGATCCAATTCAGCGGGATCCAGCAGTGTTAAGGTTGCCGGATTTGGGGTCAGGAGATTAAACTGACCTACAACCAAATCATTAAGATCCGCGATAATGGCCGCGTCCATCAACCCCCTGGTCTCGCGCATATGCGGCACACACACTGTTTTGCCGGCTGCCAGTGCCTGTGTAATCACCTGCTCCAGATGGGGCTCATCGGGCATTGCCAGATATAGCATAATATTTTTGGCAGCTTTATATACGGGCCAGTCACAAAGATGTTCAGCAAAGCGTTTACTGCCGTTAGCAACCGCCTCCGGGGTCATTCCCCGCCTGACAGCTAAAATACTTTTACGCATTTCCATTTTGGCATTTTTGTTTAATTCCACGCTGCTTCTCCCTCCCCTTAAGAAAAGACTTGGTTAATACCAAGTCCTTAGGTCAAAACTCTTAGTGTCGGCAATCGTTATTAGGGTTTAGGCTGATTTTGATGGTGGCTGACGGCGGTACGCGACACATCAACTTCAACTTTATCGGCAATTTTAATTGTTACAGTTTTTTCATTCAAGGCAGTAATAGTACCGTATAGTCCGCCGATTGTCACAATACGCTCGCCTTTTTTCAGGTTGCCTAACAACTCCTGGCGCCGCTGCTGTTCTTTCTTTTGTGGACGATATAGCAAAAAATAGAAAATAACGCCCATTAAAACAATCGGCCATGAAGCCTGAATGGCTTGCATAGTTTCGGGTGAAAACGTCGGCATGAAAAAATCACCTCCTGTTATTTACTAGGAAGTATATTCCACACAATTGTCATAAATCCTTTATTATTTACTGTAATGGGACCAAAACTCTTCCCGGAATGATAAAAATCGATCTTCAAGAATTGCTTTACGCATTTCCTTCATAAAATTCAATAAGAAATGCAGGTTATGGGTGGTAGTCAGACGCAAACCGAAAATCTCTTCTGTTTTCAATAAATGCCTGATGTAAGCCCGGGAAAAATTACGGCAGGTATAACAGCCGCAGTCGGGATCTAACGGCCGGAAATCCCGGGCAAATTCAGCATTCTTTACAACCAGCCGGCCACGGTTGGTCATGACTGTGCCATTGCGCGCCACCCGGGTCGGAAAAACACAGTCAAACATATCAATGCCGTACATAACACCTTCCAGTAAACAGTCAGGCGTGCCGACACCCATCAAATAACGGGGCTTGTTTTCCGGCAGCAAAGGAACGGTATGCTCCAGCATTTCGTACATCAGCGGTTTGGGTTCGCCGACACTGAGGCCGCCAACCGCATAACCGGGAAAATCCAGAGAAATAAGGTCTTTGACACTCAGTGACCGGAGGTCCTTGTACATCCCACCCTGGACAATGCCAAACAGGGCCTGATCTTTACGGGTATGAGCCTGCTTGCAGCGTTCAGCCCAACGTGTGGTTCGTTCCGTAGACTGCCGGGCATAGGCGTGATCGGCCGGATAGGGAACACACTCATCAAAAGCCATGATGATATCGGCACCGAGGGCCATTTGTACTTCGATCGCTTTTTCCGGGGAGAGAAAGTGTTTAGACCCGTCAATATGGGAGCGAAAGGTAACTCCGTCTTCCGTTATCTTGCGTAGCGGTCCCAGGCTGAATACCTGAAAACCGCCGCTGTCAGTCAGGATGCCGCGATCCCACTGCATAAATTTATGCAGCCCCCCGGCTTCCGCAACCAGATCATGGCCTGGGCGCAAGTATAAATGATAGGTATTGCTCAGGATTATATTGGCGCCCATCGCCTTGAGCTCATCCGGTGACATGGCTTTGACCGTAGCCTGAGTGCCGACAGGCATAAAAATAGGTGTATCAAACACGCCATGTGGTGTATAAAGACGGCCTGCTCTTGCTCCCGTTTTCGAACAACGTTTGATCAATTCATATGTAATAGCCATAAACAGTACCTCCAATAAAAAATCAACTAATAAACATGGCATCACCAAAGCTGAAAAACCGATACCGCTTATCGACCGCTTCCCGGTAAGCGGCAAAAATGTTATCCCGCCCGGCCAGGGCGCTGATCAGCATTAACAGGGTCGATTGGGGTAAATGAAAATTAGTGATCATCGCTTTGACAATTTTAAACTCATAACCAGGATAAATAAACATTTCGGTCCAACCGCTCTTAGGCTCCAAATAGCCGCTGCTCCCTGCCGTTTCTAAGGTGCGCACGGCGGTGGTGCCAACGGCAATCACCCTGTTGCCTGCTGCCAGGGTCTTATTCACAACCATAGCTGTTTCTTCCGGTACCGAATAATATTCTTTATGCATCACATGCTCCAAAATATTTTCTACAGCCACCGGCCGGAAAGTACCTAACCCTACATGCAATGTAACAAACACTAAATTAACCCCCATGGCCCTAATTTTTTCCATGAGGTCACGGGTAAAATGAAGCCCGGCGGTAGGGGCTGCAGCCGATCCCCTTTCGCGGGCATAGACAGTCTGATAACGTTCTTTATCTGTCAGCTGGGCTTTGATATACGGTGGCAAAGGCGTTTCCCCCAGCGCATCAAGTATTTCTTCAAAAATCCCCTGATATTCAAACCTGACAATGCGGCCACCAAACTCAGTCGTAGACACTACCTGACAGCGTAATGTCGCACCAAATTCAATAATGGTTCCCGGTTTGGCCCGTTTACCCGGTTTGACAAGCACTTCCCATTCATCTTTTGTTGTCCGGTTTAATAGAAAAACCTCAACTTTACCCCCGGTTTCCGGCTTAGTCCCCAGTAATCTGGCAGGAATTACCCGGGTATCATTAAAAACCAGGGTATCCCCTGGTTGTAGAAATTGCGGCAGATTAAAAAAATTGTTATGTTCAATCAGCCCTGTAGTTTTGTCCAACAACAGCAGCCGGGATTGGTCACGCGGTTCTACAGGCTGTTGGGCAATTAAGTCTTCCGGCAAATAATAATCGAATTCTGAAACCAGCATATAACTCCCTCATTATGGCCTATAAATAGGATTTTTTGATTTGTACACCTTGGTAGTAGTGTTTCAATATATCTTTAAAATATTCGGTATTGCCAGGCGGAGCCTTTTCCGCCATCGCTTTGGCCCCCCATTGGGATAAGCCAATTCCATGGCCCCAGCCGGAACCGGTAATGACAACCGCTGCCTCAGTATTGCCGCTTATTACGCGGATATTGGCAGTAGTTGTATTGGCCGGCAGGGGTTTATTGTGAGACGACAACAGCCTGATTTTATTATCAGCACGTGTTGCCGGCAACAGTGCTTTTGGACTTGTAGCTGGTATATGAATATCAAACAAAGTGCTTTTCAGATCCAGCATACTTCGCAACTGCGTTCCCGATACCTGTACACTCCCGTCGCTTCCCACCAGCCGGACCGTTTTAACCCGGCCGGATACGCCCCGGTCAGTGCTGGCAACAGGCGGATTAGCAAGCGGAGACAATTCAACCGCCTGCAGGCTGCCGATTTTATACCCGGCTTTACTGATAGCCTGATTAAACTCAGCTGCCGTCAGCCGCTTTTCCCAGCTAAAGTTAGGGCAGTTTTGATCGTAATCAATCACCCCGCGCAAATAAGGCAATGGTGTGGACCATACGTTTTCACTATTTTCGGTATAGCCGCCGGAACTGCTGTGAAAATAGGCGGTGATTAGTTTGCCGTTGTGTATCAATACTAAACCGCGGGTTGCATCTACCGCTTCCAGTGCCCGGGGGGCTTCGCTTTCCCGGCCCCAGTATACCTGACAGTCAGTTGTCGAACATACATCAAACCCATCTGCTTTATGCTTATTATAGTTGGCCAAGGCATAGGTGCGGGCCGCTACAGCCTGTGCTTTTACAGCCTCCAGCGGCCAATCTGGCGAAATCTCATTCTTAATAACGCCATACAGATATTGTTCCACAGGCAGTGTATTAACTACCGTCAGCCCCGTTTTGCCGGCTGTACGGTGAATATTCAGGTCGCCCCGGTAACGGCGCTTATTAACCTGCAGCAACTGCTCAATATAATATAGAGCTTCATTTTTCTTTACAACAACCCCGATTTCTTTGGCCGTTACCACCGCCCCGTTAACAGTAAGGAACTTATCTTGCGCCGCAATAGTGACTTTATCGCCGGTGCGGAATGAAGACAATACTTTTCCGGTTGCCGAATCCGTAAGATCAAAATTGGCCTCGGCCGAAACCTGTACAGTTGGCTGGTTAATTAAAATCCCCACTCGCAGGCTTGGTTCAAAAAAAGCGACATCAGCCTCGGGACCGGTATCAGCTGAGTAGGCATAACCGAATAGGGGGACCAGTAAAAAAACAACAAACATCGTCCATTTTATCATATGTTTAGGCACCTGCATACCTCCGCCGCTATTTTCTTGCTATCAAATTCAGGATGATTGTCACAACAATACTCAAAAGAATAGAGGTAACAAGAGGAAAGTGGAAGCTGAAATTACCGCGTTCAATATGTAGATCACCGGGCAGTCTGCCCAGACTCAAAAACTTGCCGCCAAAATGAAACACTGCACCGGCAATCAGTAACACAGCCCCAGCCAGCATGAGCAGTTTGCCAAACGAATCAAATCCTCCCGGCATCTGTTTACCTCCTTGCTGGTTTGTAGTACCGATCTCTTTCGCTTAACACGCAGCCACAGTAGGGCTGGCGATACATCTCCAGTTCCCGGCTTATTTTGACGCCTTCCTGCCAGCCCGGACGAAAATCCTGATAACAAAAATCGATCCCCTCCGTCCTGGCTGCCTTTTCGCCGGCTGCTTTTATTAATTCGTGCTGTTGATAAGGACTGACCAGCAGCGTTGTGCTGAAACAGTCAAAACCGTGCAGCTTGGCAAAGCGGGCTGTTTGCAGCAGCCGCAGGTCATAGCAATACCGGCAGCGCCCCTCCGGCGTAGTCAGCGCAGCCCGCAAAAATTCCTCCAACTCATAGCTGTCATCAATAATCAGATCATCGAGACCAATTCTGCCGGCATACTCTTTCAGTGTGTCCAAACGTCTGACAAACTCTTTGTACGGATGAATATTAGGGTTGTAAAAATAGCCGGTTATCTGACAGTCAGGATAGTTTTCCCGTAAATGAATTAAGGGAAATACGGAACAAGGTCCACAACAAACATGCAGCAGCATGCGCATAATGTAAGTCACCTACCACAATTTTTCCTGAGAATTAGTTTTGTCGTCATAGGCAATATTCAGATGGGCATAGGCAGCCGGCGTAGCTATCCGTCCCCGTGGTGTCCTGGCAATAAAGCCCATTTGCAGCAAAAATGGTTCATATACATCTTCAATCGTTTCTGTTTCTTCACTGATGGCTGCCGCCAGGGTATCAAGGCCAACCGGCCCGCCGTTGAACTTTTTAATAATAGCGGCAAGCATGTTTCTGTCGGTTTTATCGAGGCCGCGTTTATCTATTTCCAAAAGTTCCAGCGCTTTATCGGCCAGGGCATCGGTGATGATGCCATTACTGGTTACCTGGGCAAAATCACGTACCCGTTTCAGGAGACGGTTGGCAATTCGGGGTGTCCCCCGTGAGCGCCGGGCGATCTCCTGGGCTCCCCGCGGCTCAATATCCACTTTAAGAATTTCTGCAGCCCTGTTGACTATACATACTAAATGTTCTGCTTCATAATATTCCAGACGACAGATTACCCCAAATCTGTCGCGCAGTGGTGCTGCCAGCGCACCGGCTTTGGTTGTAGCCCCGATCAGTGTAAACTTGGGCAAATCCAGACGAATGGAACGGGCTGACGGACCTTTGCCAATGATAATATCCAAAGCATAATCTTCCATTGCCGAATACAGAACTTCTTCTACTGCCCGGGACAGACGGTGAATCTCGTCAATAAACAGTACATCCTTCTCGCCCAGGTTGGTTAGCAGTGAAGCCAGGTCACCAGGACGCTCAATCGCCGGACCGGACGTAATCCGGAAATTGACGCCAAGTTCATTGGCGACGATGCCTGCCAGGGTAGTTTTCCCCAAACCGGGCGGCCCATATAACAATACATGATCAAGCGCCTCGCCTCTGGCAAGCGCGGCCTGAACAAATATTGAGAGATTGTTTTTTACCTGATCCTGGCCAATATATTCAACTAGCCGTCGTGGCCGCAGGCTGTACTGCCATGAGTCAACCTCCAGCTCGCTAGGTTCCATAACACGTTCTTCCACCAGCTTGATACCTCCCAGTTATCTCCGGCCAAATTCCTTTAATGTAAGCCTGAGCAAATGCTCCAGCGACAACTCGGCCTGTATGTTTATTTCCCGTGCATACACCTTTTTAATAACCGGTATGGTTTCGGCCTGGTTATAGCCCAGGGCGGCAAGAGCCTGAATAGTTTCCTGCATGATATCTCCCTGCAGGCCCTGGTCAGGCGTTTGTTGCCCGGAAGGACCGGCAGTGTATTCAGCCCCAATACCAATTTTATCCTTTAACTCCAGGATGATTCTTTCTGCCGTCTTTTTGCCGATGCCAGGCAATTTTGTCAGTATGGCTGCATTATTGGTACTAATGGCGGCCCGGAAATTATCCGGTGTAATTGCCGATAAAATACCGGCAGCCACCTTAGGCCCAATTCCGGACACGGAAATCAGGTGCAGAAATAACTCATATTCGGCCTGCGTGTAAAAGCCGTGTAAGGTTAACGCATCCTCCCGTACATTCAGATAAGTAAATAAGGTAGCCGGCTGACCGGTTACCAGCTTTTGCCTGGTCGAATTTGGAATAAACAGCCGGTAGCCGATCCCCTGAACATCAACAAAACAATAATCGGCAAAAAGATGAGTAACTACACCTTTAACATAACCTATCATTTGTTACCCTCATCCTGTTTACATTTCCGCAGTGTATTGTGCAAATGGCTACTGCCAGCGCGTCGGCGGCATCATCGGGATGCGGCTTGCCGGGTAAATTCAGCAATCTTTGCGTCATATAGATCACCTGTTCTTTAGTGGCTTTTCCATAGCCGGTAACCGCTTGTTTTACTTGCAAAGGTGTATATTCGGCAAGTTGCAGGGCATTTTGTGCGGCCGCCAGGAGGATGACCCCTCTGGCCTGTCCCACCGCCATGACCGTCCGTACATTCTTATTCATAAATAATTGCTCAACACCCATAATATCCGGTCTGTATTGCTTAATAAGCAGATCAATTTCATGATGAACTTTCTTCAGACGCATCGCGCCCTCCATATCGGGTGTTGTTTCAACAACACCATAGGCAAGAGCTCTTATTCTGCTGCCTTGTGCCTCGACCAGCCCATAACCACAGATAGCTGTGCCGGGGTCGATTCCTAATGCTATCATTGCTGCCCCCTTTTCTTGTCTGTCAGAATTTACAAATAAATTCTGTAGACACAAGAACGACTAGGGCTTCTGCCATCGCCCTAAAGGACTTGGCCAAGCCAAGTCTTTTCTATCGTTATATTCGACAGCTTTTTGCCATTATCCTGTTAAAAAAAAGCAAAAAGAGAGGTTTCCCTCTCTTTTAACGGGCCTGCATTCCTTCCAAAGTTCTTAATAACTCCTCTTTGGACTGTACCACCAGGCCCTGCCGCAACTCCTGTACATCCTGCGGCATTAGGGCCGCAACCGGTATTTTAGTCACTTCTTTGATAATCGCTTTCGGACCGGGTACGCCGTAGAAAACCGCTACTTTGTCATCTTTGATGCCAATAAACATATTATTGGCGTGCTCGCGGCACAGGCTGTCCACCTTCAGCGACATTTCCACTTCTTTTGTATCAAACTTCTCAATTGACCAGCCATTATAGATTTTTTGCACCTGGCCGAAATTAAGACCCACTAAATTGTCAGGCGGTTTTGTTTTAAAAATTTCCTGTTCATTGCATTTTGTGTAAGTGATTTTCTGTACTATATCTGTATTTGCAGAAATTTTGATTTTTCCATCTTGTTTTACAACTTCACTTTCTTTTGGGGGAACCAGCAGGCTGCCGCCATCATTTACCTGCAATACATAGTAACCAAGGCCGGACAATAATAAAATTAGGCCGCCAATCACAACAGGCCGAAAAAATACCGGTTTACTAAGCCATTTGGCAAAACCATGTTCGGATATTCTTGCAAAAAATTTGTTAATTGACATATAGACAACACTCCTTTCTTTAGTGTTGCCAGTATTTTTACCAAATTATACAAAAAATATACCAATGGCAAAATTAAATATTAAAATAATAAGCAGGCCGCAGCCTGCTTATTATTCTTCCATATCTTCAGGAATCTCAAAGTTAGTATATACTTCCTGAACGTCATCATGATCTTCCAGTGCATCCATAAGCCTCATCATTTTTACAGCCTCATCACCGGCCAGGCCTGCTGTCGTCTCCGGTACCATAGTAATGCGGGCAACCACTGTTTTTATATTGTTTTTTTCTAAAGTTGCCTGCACAGTTTCAAAATCATCAGGGGCTGTCGTTATTTCAAACTGAGTGTCAACTGCCTCAAAATCCTCGGCCCCGGCATCCAGTACCAGGAGCATTAACTCTTCTTCCTCAAGTCCGTCCTGTTCAATAATAAATACCCCTTTTTGCTTGAACATCCAGGAAACGCACCCGGACTCACCGAGATTGCCACCAAATTTTGAGAAAAGATGTCTTACATCGGCAGCCGTCCGGTTGCGATTATCTGTCATGGCCTCAACCATGATAGCAACCCCGCCCGGCCCATAGCCTTCATAGTTGATTTCTTCATAATTGCTGCCTTCAAGAGCTCCTGCCCCTTTTTGAATAGCCCGTTGAATATTCTCTTTGGGGATATTGTTTTCTCTTGCCTTTTGCAGTGCCAGTTTTAAACGCATGTTACCAGTGGGGTCAGAGCCGCCCATTCTCACGGCAATTGTAATTTCACGGCCAATCTTGGTAGTAACCTTGCCGCGAACGGCATCCATTTTGCCTTTTTTGTGTTTTATATTGGCCCATTTAGAATGTCCCGACATTGTAATACTCCTCTCAGACTATGTGAATCGCCAATATTGTAACATAATAGTCAAGGATTGGCAAAGCTCATTTTCTTAAATCCATTCAATAAGTACCTCTTTGCCTTTGGCTTCTAATACGGTTTTTAATTTATTCAATACCTGAGATTTGATGTTCATCTGCATTGGAAAGCCTGGATTCTGATGAGCCGGGTTAATAGCCAGTCCGGCAAAAATCTTAATTTTATCAGCCTCCAGCAGCAGTTTGGCTAATAACGTGGCTCCATCTTTTTTGCTGGTATTACGCAGATTTTTAGATACTGTCAACCGGTCGACGGCAGCATTCAAAGTCAGAACACCCTCTGTGACTAAATCGATGCCGTCAATATAGCCGATAGGCGGAATCTGCGGGTCCTGGCAAGTCAAATCCACCGTAAGCGGACAATCGCTGATTCGACTGACGATTTGGGCAGTAGTTCCCCCGGCAACCACTTTTTTTCCCGTTTCTGCCAGCAGGCGTTGGACATAGGCCTCATCACGCCTGGCATCAGCGGGGGGGCCGGTAAACAACGTTAATTGCTGGGGGTAACGCATTTTTATGACTAAGGCGGTTGAATCATCACCAGGACGGCCGACATAATAGCCTTCACAACAATTTATCAGGTGCTGCCCAATGATGGCAGCATCACTTGTTTCATCGCATTCTCTTTCAATTTGGCCTGCGACCCCGTTCCAGCCCCAGCCCAATTTTAGCAGGCCGCCAATACCGGCATGAAGGACACCGTCAGTTACAGCAACTAAAATATCATGCGGCTGAAGCCAAAGCTCCCCCTCCCGGATCGCCTTGCCGCTTACCAGTTTCTCATGGGTAGGAAATTTAAGCACCTTGCCACTGCGTACCAGAAATGTTTCAGGACAGTCAAATTCAACAATCGTTGTTTGGCCGGTTGGGGCAATTTTTATAATATGCAGGGTCGAATAGGCAATTTTACGCTGCCGGCATACCGGCAGCGTTTCGGCAATGGTATTCACCACATCTTCCAGGGGGATACCGCGTTTAAGCATAACCGTGGCTATTTTAGTAGTCAAAGTTGCTAGGATATTAGCTTTAACACCGCTGCCCAGTCCGTCGGACATGACTATAATCGTAGCCTCCGGCGTTCTGACAATATCAACATTGTCGCCACATAATTCCTCCCCCACTTTGGATAATTGGGCTAAGCCAACCTCTGCATGCAGCCTCTGCATTATAGGTCACCCTTGCTTTTGATTAACATAATCATTTCCAATAGCGCCGATTTGGTTTCCGCCGTAGTTTCTCCCAGCAAACCGGCAATCTCTTGAGCAACCTGCATTTGCTTGTTGATAATCTCAGTTGCTTTGCTTACCGTTTCCAGTTTCATTTGCTGCAATTCACGGTTTCTTTGTTCATGGGCAGTGACGTCAGTAATAATAGCTATAACCAGGCCATGCTCAGGCACTGGAATAATCATTTGCTCGGTAATGATGCCATATTGAGGATATTCCACTCTCTTGCCCACAATTTTATGACCAAATTGAGCAGTTGCAATAAAATCTGAGCAATCAAACAGTTCGGTCAAGCGCATGCCTTTGAAAATTTCTTTACCGGCGCCAAACATGCGCGTGACTGCGGGATTAAATTCCTTAATAATCATTTTCTCATTAACGGCAATGATGGCATTGAGGGAGTTTTCCACAATAATATTGGCAAAAGACTCGGCCTTAGAGCGCATATAGGGAACACACATCTCTAATTCGGCCAGCCCCTGATACACAGCAACAGCTTTGGCGCGGCAACTGTCATAACCACAGGCGCCGCAATTTTTCTCGTCTTTTACAGAAAACTTACCTGTTTGTTTCAGAATGTCCCTGACCTCATCTTCGGCAGGGACAGCGGCATTAACAGGTCTGGACTCATACTGGCGCAACAAGTCGATTGCATCGGCCACGGCCGTCCGGGGGGCGTCAGCTGCCAAAGGCATTTTAGCATAAGCAATAATTTTATTGCGTTTAACCGGCAGCAACTGGCGCATCCCCATAGCCGGCCCTTCCACACAGCCGCCGGCACAAGCCATCGCTTCAATAAAACGCGGGGCAAATTCGCGTTTACTCAGGGCCTCAAATAGTGCCAGGCAATTTTCAAGTCCGTCGACTGTAATCACATCGTCACCGTCCGCGTGCTGAGAGAATGGCTGCAGTATCCCTCCGCTTACCGGAAAATACCGTCCCGGGCCGGAAATGCCTGGCAGCAGCAGTGGTGTTGCCGTTGCTGCTGCCTTATCAACAGCCGCGGGGAAATTCTGCCACCAGGCTTCTAGTTGCTCGAAGGTAATGACAGCATCCACCTGCGGACTTTCACAACCCTCGGTTATTTTAGCAATACAGGGACCGGCAAATACAACAAAGGTGTCCGGACCATACTGATTCTTAAGCATCTTTGCATGGGCCAGCATTGGCGATATAACAGGCGCAAGGTTATTGATCAATTGTGGATAATACTGCTCGATCATGTTCACAACCACCGGGCAGCAGGAAGTGATAACAGGACTGTTCGCCGGCTTGCCGCCTTGCAGGTAGGTCCCGTATACCGCAGAAATTTTTCCGGCTGCTTCTGCTGTTTCGGTCACAGCACTAACACCGGCCTTCAGTAGCCACTCCACCAGGCGGGCTGCCGTATATCCTGGAAAAGCGGCAATATAAGAGGGTGCCAGGCTGACGACAACCCGTTTTCCCTGGCTGATTGCATCCAGCATGTGCTGCAGCTGATTGTCCACTTGTTTTGCCTGCTGCGGGCATTCCCGGACACAGCGGCCGCAAAGTATGCACCTTTCGGCGATAACACTGGCATGCCCTTTATTAATAGCGATTGCCTTAACAGGGCAGGACCGTACACAACGGAAACAATCCCGGCAATTGACTTTGTGGGTAAGGATGGTATTAATGCGGGCTCCCTCCTAACACTTTTTCCACAAAAATGTCATATACTTTTTCTTTGGCTACATTATGAATAATTTCATCATTTAACTTAATAACAACACCTTCGGTACACTGACCCTGACAAAAATTTCCTTCAATATCGATTTCACTCTGCACCTGGTATTTATCAATTAACGCTTTGAAGGCATTTAGCACACTGTAGGCCCCACGCAAATGGCAGGCACTTCCAAAGCAGATTGACAGCTTTAACATAACCACACCCCATATTACTGTGAATTTTTTCACTTTTAATCCCAAACAATTACTCTTTTATATTTTATGCGAAAAGCACATGTTATGCAACATGTGCTTCCTGCAGCCCCGTCTGCTCTTTATCCAACTATGTTCAATTACCGGGGTTAGCGGTATTATTATTGCCGCCATTGCTGCCGTTAAGCATATCACTGTTAAATGGAAAGGGAAATTGAACATATGTATTGGGAACTTCCCCGACAACAACATATTCAGCGATAGGCACCTGGGTGTTAACACTTACACTTTCACTGACCAGCGGTACGACAATACGGACCTGGGTAGTGGCAACAAGATAAACCATATGCCGGGTCTGGTTGATACCGGCTTGTTCGAACTTATCGATTACTTTGACCTGGACCGTGCCGACAGGAATGATCGTAACAGTAATTTTAGGCCCCAAACTAGCCAGCATCTGACTGCCAAACACCTGCCCAATGGGTATATGTATTTTCTCTTCCTTTACCGCTCTCAGTGCATCCTGGACTTTCATCGTCGTATCGGCTGCCAGTCTGTTAAATTCCATTGTATTGGGCTGAATAAGCACTACCCGGCCATGTTCATCCAGGGTAATGTTGACCAGCGTCTTAGGATCAACAGTCAGACTGACTTCATTGTTAATTACATTGTTAATTGCGTAGGTTGCAATAAAAGTGGCTCTTGCTTCAGCAATGGCCATCAGTGTTGGCTTTAGATGGGCGTCAACCTGCCAGAAAAAGAGCAATAAAACAGTCCCCAACGCGATAATAACTAGTGGCAAGAGTGGCATTGTACGCTTGCGCCGCACTGAAAACCGCATGTCTCCCCCTCCTCTAAACCACCATACGTCGTTTATTAATTATATATATGGCCCTAAGGGGTTATTGGTTACTCCAATAACAATCATTATATTAAAAATACCGGGAACACTATGGATAGACATTAAAATGTAACCTTTTATTATACCATAGCTCATAAAAAAACAGGGAGGCGCGCTGAATGGAGCATATAGACAAAGCAAAAAAAAGTACGGCCAATGAACCCCTTGCAAAAGAAATAAACAAAAAACTAATGGCAATGGCAGAAGCACAAATGGCTCCTGTTGAGGAAACAACCCTTAAGGAGGCAAAAAAGCAGCTGACAGGCATGCGGTGAAAATAAAAATTGGGTCGCAGGCGCGACCCAGTTTTTTAATGTTGCTTATTCTATGATGATCCGATGATAATTCTTCTTGCCTTTGCGCACAAGGAGGCTGTTGTTTTCCAATAGGCTGGCCGTAAGCATAAAATCGGGATCGGAAACCTTGGCATCGCCGACATAAAGTCCACCCTGCTGAATGAGTCGGCGCCCTTCACTTTTAGATGGGATAATGCCGGTAGCTACAAGTACATCCAAGAGCTTGGCACCGATTTGATCAGCCGTTACCGATACGGTTGGTACATTGTCAAGGTTACCTGTGCCGCCAAATAAGGCTTCTGCCGCCTGCTGGGCTTTTTCGGCTTCATACTCGCCATGAATCAGCTTGGTGACTTCAAAAGCCAGTGTTTTTTTGGCTACATTAATTTCTTTATCCTTAAGCGCACCCAGCCGCCGAACCTCAGTCATCGGTAAAAAGGTCAGCAGTGCCAGACATTTTTCCACATCGGCGTCATCAACATTGCGCCAGTATTGATAAAAATCATAGGGCGGCGTCTTTTCTGCATCCAGCCAGAGAGCTCCCTTTTCTGTCTTGCCCATCTTGCGTCCGTCACTGGTCGTCAACAGGGTAAAAGTCAGACCATAGGCCAGTTTTCCTTCCTTACGCCTGATAAGATCCGCACCTGCCAGGATATTGGACCACTGATCATCACCGCCCATCTGCATGACACAGTCGAAGCGGCGGTTAAGCTCCAGAAAATCATAGCCCTGCATTAACATATAATTGAATTCCAGAAAAGATAAGCCCTTGTCCAGCCGTTGTTTAAAACATTCGGCCGTCAGCATGCGGTTAACGGAAAAATGCACGCCTATATCCCGTAAAAATTGTACATAGTTGAGTGTCAGCAGCCAGTCACCGTTATTTGCCATTAAGGCCTTGTCATCTGCAAAATCAATGAAGCGCTGCATCTGTGTTTTAAAGCGCTCACCATTATGAGCAATTGTTTCTGTCGTCATCATCTTCCGCATATCGGATTTGCCGGAGGGGTCGCCGACCATTGCGGTGCCGCCGCCGATCAGGCAAATAGGACGGTGACCGGCCTGCTGCATATGCGCCATCACCATCATACCCAGGAAATGGCCGACATGCAGGCTATCAGCCGTAGGGTCAAAGCCAATGTAAAAGGTAATTTTTTCTTTGGCTAATAGTTCACCGATTTCTTCTTCATGGGTGAGCTGCTGGATAAAGCCCCGCTCTTTGAGTGTGTTTAGTACAGACATTATTAAGTCCTCCTTCATTGCCCGGTTGCATCCGGTAAAATAAAAAAACCGTCCCTGGTCAGGGACGGGAGAAAACCCGTGGTACCACCCTTGTTGCTGAAAACAGCCGCTCAAGCGAAGTAAAAAACTTCTGTCAGTCCCTGTAACGGTGGAATCCGGCCCGGCCTACTGCTGGCAGCTTGTCACCCTGACCCGGTAAATACTTTCGGTCTATTTGCCGCGCCCCTGCCGCCGTCAGTCAGCATACCTCCGGGTATGCCCCTGCTCCTCTGCCCTGGTTTGCGTAAATTAGCCTCGTCGTATTCACAAGCTACATCCATTTTCAGCCTGCTGCTCATAGGTGTATTTCAGTTGGTTCACCTGCCGGGTTCCACCGCCCCCCGGCTCTCTGCAAGGCTCATCCAGCTTACTTTTCCTATTCATCACATTTTATATATAATTTACTATTATACTATACCCGAATCTAACCGGATTGTCAATTTTAGTCACGCCGCCCATGTTTTAAGGATCTATTTTAGCACTTTTTAAGCCGCATGATAATTTTTTGTGGTATAATGATTAGCGAATCAAATCTGACTGCAATACATGAACTTATTAGAATTTGTAAGGGGAGAAAGCCATGCAAGATAAAGACCATGCCAACAAAGAACCTAACCGGCGCAAACCCAGGAAAAGCTCGCGCACAATCACTGTGATCGCGGTTGTGGTCTTCCTGGTCATGTTGACAGGTGCCGGCCTGGGTTTTTTAACAGCCAGTATCCATACGATGCCCAGTTTAAAAGGTGAAATACGCCCGGCTGTTTCATCACAAATTTTTGACGCCAACGGTAAACTGATAACAACGATACATTCTGTGGAAAACCGGTTGCCTGTTACAATTAATAAAATCCCTAAAGATTTGCAAAATGCATTTATTGCTGCTGAGGATACCCGTTTTTATCAGCATAGCGGCATAGACCCCCGGGGAATTTTGCGGGCAATCTGGTCAAACATGACTGATAGAGGCATATCGGAAGGCGGGAGTACAATCACCCAGCAGTTAGCCAGAAATGCCCTGCTTTCACAGGAACAAACAATTAAGCGTAAAATACAGGAAGCATTTTTGTCTTTACAGATTGAACGCCAATACAGCAAAAATGAAATTTTAGAAATGTATATGAATCAGATTTATTTTGGCCAGGGGGCATACGGGGTACAAACAGCTGCCCAAATATATTTTGGCAAAAATGTTGAGGATTTGAATCTGGCCGAATGCGCAATGATCGCCGGTATTCCCAAAAGCCCCAACTATTACTCTCCTGCCAGCAATTTGAAAGCGGCCAAAGAACGGCAGTCTATTGTACTTGATCAAATGGTTAAATATGGCTATATTGATTCTGCCGCCGCTGCCAAAGCCCGGACCACGGAGATTAAACTGGCTACCCGTTCGACTACCAATACGTCAACTGCTTCCTATTTTACCGATTATATTATGCAGCTGCTCATCGATAAATATGGGGCTGATGCAGTCTATAAAGACGGCCTTAAGGTTTATACAACACTGGATCTGGAAATGCAGGCCGCTGCTGAGCAAGCCATGAACCAGCTTCCAACCAAACGTACTGAAAACGGTATCAAGCAGCCGCAGGGGGCCTTAGTGGCAATCGAGCCCCAAACCGGCCACATTAAAGCTATGGTCGGCGGGCGCGGCAACGATCAGTTTAATCGGGCAGTTCTGGCTGAACGCCAGCCTGGTTCCGCCTTTAAACCCTTTGTCTATTTGGCGGCGATTGAAAGCGGTCTTACCCCGGCCAGTATTGTTGATGACAGTCCAATAAGCTTCGGCAGTTGGTCGCCAGTAAATTATGACAGAACATTTCGCGGTCCTGTTACCTTGCGTTCAGCTCTGGAACAGTCGCTCAATGTGGTAACAGTAAAACTGGCTCAGCAAACAGGCATTGATAAGGCCTTGTATTATGCACAGCAAATGGGTATTTCCACGTTGGTTCTAAAAGGAAATACCAATGACCGTAACCTGGCAATGTCCCTCGGCGGTCTTACCCGTGGTGTTACTCCCCTGGAAATCACCAGTGCCTATGGCGTATTAGCCAATAATGGTATCCGGGTCGAGCCCACAGCTATCATAAAAATTGTAGATCGAAACGGCAAAGTGATCGAACAAACTACCCCCACAGAGAAAGTGGTTGTCAATGAACGCAGTGCTTACCTTCTTACCGATATGCTGCGGGGAGTAATGACCAGCGGTACAGGCACAGGCGCTTACTTTGGTCGTCCTGCCGCGGGCAAAACCGGTACGACCAGCGACTATAAGGATGCCTGGTTTGTTGGCTTTACCCCGGATTTAGTAGCCGCTGTATGGATGGGTTGTGACAGTCCGGAATATTTAGGCGGTGTTACCGGCGGCACCATCCCTGCCAGTATCTGGCGAAGTTTTATGAGCGAAGCAGCGACTAAATATGTTGCCCGTGATTTCGTGAGGCCGGCCGGCATCGTGGCTGCCCGCGTATCAACCAAGGATGGCTTACTGCTTAATGACCCGGCCAACCTTGATGGCCGTAATGAAATCTTCGTTGAAGGGACTCAGCCTAACAAGCTTTCCACAGCAACTGTAACCAAAGATGCGAAGGACGGTAAGGACGGCAAGGACGGCAAACCGGATGAGGCGGCTGGCAGCAGCGGAGATAATCATGGTATGGATGAAAAAGTACCGCCACCGCCGCCACCGGCAAAAAGTGATACAAGTCCGGTGTCCCCCTTAGCACCACCGCCGCCACCAAAACCAAACGAGCCGGCAAAAAAGAATTAGTTGTTTTTTTGCAGCATTGAATTTTATAAATTCTGGCAGATATAAAAAAACACGCGTAATTTTACGCGTGTTTTTTTCTTCTGTCGCATATACATTTAATAGAGATTAGCAACTGCTAATTCCATTGTCGTTGTCGCAAAAACAAAGAAGTAAAATGATAATTATTATAATAATAATCCAGCTACCGCCGAAACCGCCACCAAAACCTCCGCAACCGCCAAAACCACGTCCCATTATATTTCCTCCTCCCAATCTCTTAAAATTTCTTTCAGTCTTTGCTTTAATATATGAACCCTGTTGTTTGGGTCACACGCTAATCTCGTGTGTTCCTCTGTAAGTACTGCTTATAGTGAAGTATCATCACTATCGAAAAAGAACAGTAATAGAATAATGATGATAATCCATATCCCGCTGAAGCCATTGCGTCCAAATCCACCACGAGACATTAACACTACCTCCTCCTTAATATCTATTAACGAGGGCGAAGTACCGCCCGCCCTTCTACTTCAATATATACAGTTCGTGCGGGAAGTGTTACTGACCTCAACCGGCATTTAGCGCTAATTTTTATTTGTTTCAAATAGTCTTCTGATTTGTTTTGGGGCATCGCTGGCCACCTTTACCGACTGCATGGTGTTATTAATTACGTCGGTAACATTTCTGATTTTGTCTACCGTGGAAGTCATCGAATCAATTCGCCTGTCCATAGAAAAATTTTCCGAGCCCAAGGTTAATAGAATTACCATCAACTGAATGTTGAAGCTGGGATTTTCCATTACTCTTCTAAAGAACGCAGCCGGTCCACGGGCAGAAGCCGTTTTTTGTGGTATTGTCGCCGGCAGGTTTTCCGGCTGTTCTATAATATCCTGAGGTCCGGCTTGCTGTTCTTCTGTTTTTGCCGCTTTGCCTGCAGTTACGCCGGGATTCCGTGGATATTTCCGCACGCGCATATTCCCACCCACCCTCACATTGAACTTTTTTCTAATCCAATATATGAAAGTTACGAGTGTTTGGTCTCTGAAAAAGTTTGGACACTCACAAAAAAATGCTTAATTGAATAAATTGGATAAACAAAATCCCTTATAAGCGAGAGCTGACTCCCGCTACGACAGCCGGAACAGGAGGTTGAACCAGTGGTGGTGAGCTATCGGATAAAAACTGAGGAGGTGCATAACCAGTGTTTGAACAATTTGGCAATATCATGGAAATGGTAAAAAAGGTTCAGAGTAATGTTGACAATGTTCAGGAACAGCTGAAACAAGAACGAATAGAAGTATCGAGTGGCGATGTTGTGAGAATTCTTGTAAACGGCCAGCAGGAGCTTATCTCTATCCAGTTAAATGCAAAATATCTTATGGCCGATAATACAGCATTGCTGCAGGACTTATTAACAGCCACGATTAATAATGCCTTAGCCAAATCGCGCGAATTGAATCAGGAAGCGATGAGTAAGCTGGCCACAGATTTAAACCTACCTAAAATTCCTGGTATATTTTAAGGAGGAGGTACTATGCCGAACGATACCGAAAATCCAGGATCTTCATCGCTATTAGGTTCAATAACCCGGATGCTGGACGCTAATAGTAGTGCCGGGGCAGGTTCTGACAATCTAATTACAGTTTTAGCACTACTCTGTTTATTCTCTATTGTTAATAAAAATAATACCAGCAGCCAACCAGTCCTAAATCAAGCGGCAGCTAATAGCAATCCTTTACATAAATTGCTGGGTGAATTGACAAAGGGCGGTGACGGTGGCGGTATCGGCGGCAGCGGTTTCTCGCCTGATACATTAATGTCACTATTGCCGCTATTAAATAGCCCGCAGCTTAAATCCAAACTAAACCCTGGCACAATGAGCACTGTCCTCGGCTTGTTAAACAATCTGGGCGGCCTTGGCGGTGCGGCTCCAGACAAACCCAAAGCAGAGCCAAAACCAGAGCCCCAGAAACAGCCCCGAGAGTCTGAACCGGCTTCCCAGGCACCTGTTATTGATACACAGCCGGTACCAACACTTAAGCAGCAACAAATACCTCTCCAGGAGGCCGAAGAACCTGATGAGCAGGATGGTAAAAATTTTGGTCGCTATTTAAACTGGAAAAACAATTTTTGAAATAACAAAACCGGGGGCATTACCCCCCGGTTTGCTATTTTCTGCATGATCAAAAGTAATATATTTTTTAAAATGACTGCAACTATAGGACACAGGTGGATTTTGCCGGCATCCGGCCAAGTCTCAGCTTATGAACGGTCAAAAAATGGACTTTTCCCTGACACACTCAGGGGAATGCCGTAAGCAATGCTGACATCCTCTTCAAAAATATCAAGATTTAATGCGGCCCGCCCAATCGAAAACATAATCCGGTTATCGACATGATGTTGCGAAGCTATATTGACGGCCGAGCCCAGCGCAATACCTAAATCACCCGCACTGATAGCGCATACGCCTGAATGCTCCGTGTTTTCCTTACAGTTGCTATAGCCACAATAGCCACAGGGCTGAACTCCCAGGGGCTTATTAACCCGCTGCCCCAGCAAAAGCGCAAGCGGCGTTTTCTCCAGGCAGTTTGCATCCCGTTCAAAAAACTGGGCGCCACTGGCTGACGCAATCTTTTTCATTTCTTCAACAAGTTGATCTTTGGTTCTGCCTTTTATAATCATTACGATTAAATTATCAACGCCCCTGGCTTTAGGCGCAGTCCGGGCTGCGATACACATCAAATCTGCGACCTGTTCGATGGCCCGTTGTTCGCTCTCCCTGCTCTGGATAATCATTCCACTTCGCCCCCATAAATTATATTTATAGACGATGTCTATATTAAACCAGTTTCGCAATCGTAGCGCCTGTACCGCCTTCGTTAAGTTCGGCAATCTGTATACTCTTTATATGTGGATGATTCTTAAGGTAATCCCCCACGCCTTTGCGCAAGGCACCTGTCCCTTTGCCATGAATGATAAGCACCTCTGCCAAGCCTGCCAGAATGGCATCATCGATATATTTATCAAGTACGTTTTCAGCCTCTTCAATATTCATGCCGCGAATATCTATTTGCCTGGCTGCCGTTGCCGCCCTGACCATGCCAGTGCGTTTGGCAGATACCGCCACCTGGGGTTTTACTGTTTCAGCAAGCAAGCGGCAGGCAGATACTGGCACAGTAAATTTTAAAACACCAAGTTGTACTGTTACATCTGTGCCGCTTGTTGCCAGCACTTCCCCTTTTTGTTTTAATGTTGCCACATAAACATGCATGCCTGGAGTTACCATCGCCGCTGTTAGTTCAGGCAGATCTGTCTGATCCTCTACTGCCAGCCGGTTAACCTCTGCACTGCCGGCCTTAAGTTTCCGGCGGACATTTTCAATGGCATTTTGCCGCTCCCGTCCACTATGCTCGGAAAACTGCTCCTTCAGCTCGGCAATTACTTCTTCTGCTGTCCTCCTGGCCTGGCGTATAACACCTGCTGCTTCTTCCTGGGCCTTTGCCAGCACGGTCGCTTTTTTTTCGGAAAGAGTATGTTCTTTGGCCGCTAGTTTTTCTTTTGTTTTATTCAATTCCTGTTCCAGGCGTTTTACTTCATCCAAACGGTTTGTAAATAATTTCTTTTGTTCTTCCAGGGTCTGCAGCACCGTTTCAAAATCTGCATGCTCTTTATTAATCAGATCCCTGGCCCTGTCAATAATTCCGGTCTCCAGCCCCAGACGCCGGCTAATGGCAAAGGCATTACTGCTGCCAGGGATGCCGATAAGCAGCCGGTAAGTAGGACACAGGGTTTGTATATCAAATTCTACGCTGGCATTCTCAATTCCATGTCTGGTATAAGCAAATGTTTTTAATTCACTGTAATG
>JAEWGR010000019.1 GCA_023388195.1 Bacillota bacterium | reverse complement strand
ATTGTGTCCTCTGGTGAGCTGATGTCGCTGTATGCTGCCAATAATATCGCCAAGGGGGTGGCGAGGTTTGCCGGCCGTGGCCAGGCCCGGCTTGGCGGTATTATTGGCAACAGCCGTAATATTATGCATGAGCAGGCTTTGTTAGAAGAGTTTGCCGCCAAACTGAATACCCGCCTGCTTGCTTTTATCCCCAGGGAGCAGACTGTTCATCAGGCTGAAATTCGCCGCCAGACTGTTATCGAATGGAAGCCGGATTCACCTCAGGCCGCTGTATACCGGCAACTGGCCGCTTTGATTATGGATAACCGGGAATTGGCCATACCAACGCCGCTAGAGTTTGAAGACCTTGAGGAGCTGGTGCTGCGTTATGGTGAAGAGTAAACGTCCGGTTGTATCCCTAAAGAGCGGCTGCAGTTGCAGTATGCCCGGTGTATGGCGGGCTGTAGCCCACTGCGATGGGGCTGT
This sequence comes from Bacillota bacterium, assembly GCA_023388195.1. Lineage (GTDB taxonomy): Bacteria > Bacillota > Negativicutes > Sporomusales > Sporomusaceae > Sporomusa. The sequence continues at coordinate 13,761 of JAEWGR010000019.1, read as the reverse complement.
AGTGATTTTTCACAGCCCTAAAGCCTGTGCCCATATAACCCAGGAGATGGGGCTGGGTATTCATTACCGCCTGGTATCCCGGCAGGAGTTTGTGCCCGGGCATTACCGGGCCCCCCTGATTAGCAGTGAACTGAATGATGAACATTCGATCTTTGGCGGAGCGGAGCAGCTAAGGGTGTGCATCAGGTCTGTGGCTGAACGCTACCGGCCAAGCTACATTGTGATTGCCAGTTCCTGTGTGGCCGGCATCATTGGTGATGATATTGCCGAGGTGGCCTCGCTGGCTGAACAGGAATTTAATATACCGGTCATTGCTTCTCCCTGCAGCGGGTATTTGGATGGGGAATATCATGCCGGTTTTTATCATACGGCAATGGCTGTGGCCGAAAGATTTATCACGGCTCAGCCAGTATTGCCGGGTACGGTTACGATTTTGGGTGACCGTGGCGGGCCTGGAAGCGAGGACTGCCGGGAAATGGAACGGCTGCTCCAGTACTTTGGCTTAGAGGTCCATGCTCATTTTCCAGGGTATGCATCGCTCAGCGACATGCGACAGGTAGGGGCATCGGCATTGAATATTCTGATTGGCGGCCGGGCGCAATCTTATGCCTGGATTCGCAGGCTGGCCGCCGGGCTTGAAGACAGGAGCGGGACTCCGTTTTTCGATAGGGATCATCCGGTAGGCTGGTTGGGGACTACGGCGTGGCTGTCTGAGCTGGGGGCATTGCTGAAATGTCCTCAGGCTGCCAGGCAGGCGATTGCGGCTGAACAACAGCGGCTGCAGGACGCCGTATTCGAGAGCCGCCGGACCCTGCGCCTGGCCAGGGTTGCATTAGTTATCGGCCGGCCGCTGCAATATTTTGAACCAGGCTGGGTGCTGGAACTAATCGCCCAGGCAGAAATGGAATTAGTGGCTATCGTTCTGCTCCGGGGGATGACCGGACAGCAACAGGAATTATTGCGGCAGGCCCTGGCCATGTATACGAAAGTGCCTGTCTTGTTGCAAAACCAGGCTGATGCAGCTTTACAAACAGCCGAATTGGTAATGACTACGCATGAATTAGAGAACGAAACTTTGCGTCAATTTTTTATACCGGTGTTACCGCCTATCGGAGTGAACGGTTTTCTCAAACAACTGCAGAAACTGGAGCGTCTGGCCCAGCGCCCGGCTCAGCGGGGAGGGATACTGTATGGCTGATCAACAGTGGCGTGATGTCCAAAGTTGTTTCAGTGCCTGTGCATTGACCGGGGCGGCGGCGTTTTTTGCCGGCATCAAGGATGCAGTTATTGTCGGCAACGGCCCCTTATGGTGCTATTTTTATGCCCTCCGGTTTCTGGAACACTCGTGCCCCGATATTGGCAGCCGTTTTTTTTGCTCGCAGGTTGATAATAATGCCGTGATCTACGGAACCGAAGAGGCCCTGCTGGAGACCTTGCAGACTGTCAAGGAAACGACGCGGCCAGCCGTGGTATTTATAGAAAGCAGCTGTTCCATCAGTCTGATCGGTGATGATCTTGCGGCAATTGCCCGGCAGGCAGCCCTGCCTTGTCCGGTAATTTGTCTGGAAAGCGGTGGTTTGAGCGGAGGGTTTCAAGAAGGATACCGGGCCGCAGCCAAAGCCTACTTTTCCGCAATGCCACTGCAAGCAAGCCTGCCAAGAAAGGCTGGTACGGTTAATTTGCTGGGGGCGACCTACGGCTACTATAATGCTGTCAGCGACATCCAGGAAATTAAGCGGCTTCTGGGGGCGGCCGGCTATCAGGTGCTGGCTTGTCCGGGGGCAGGCGCCTGTCAGGCTGATATGGCGGCTATGGCTCAGGCGGAAGTGAATATTGTCTTGCACGCCGAATTGGGGCTGGAAACAGCCTTATTGCTGCAATCTCAGTATGGAATCCCTTATGTGGCCGGTCTGCCGCCCTATGGTTTGGAGGGTACCTGGGAATGGCTTTGCGTGATAGGGCAGGCTGGTGGCAGGGAAAACCAGGTTTTGGCGATAGCTGGCCAAGAACGGGATTTGCTGGCGCGACGCCTGCGCCACGCTGCCCAGGAGATGGAGCGTATCTGGGGAGAACTGTGGTTTAGCCAGGTATTGGTGGCGGCGCCCTCCTCTACCGCACTGGGGCTGGCACAGGCAGTGCGGCGGGAATGGGTGGACACCGCCAAACTGACAACCATTGCGCAGGGGGGGATTTTGCAGCCGCAGCTACCGGCCATCTTAGGCCGGGTAATTGATGCCCAAAAAGACAGCCAGACACCGGCGGACTGTTTAAATCAACTGACGTCAGGGCTGCTGCTTGGCAGCAGCAATGAGCGGGTCTGGCTGTATCGCAACCAACAACAGACTGTGGTTTACCAAAATATAGCCTTGCCCGTATATGATGAAATCCGGCTCAGTCATCGACCGTTTATGGGCTTGCAGGGAGCCGTTCATCTGCTGGAGTGCTTATGGGAACGGTATATTGCTGTTTGTCAGCGTTATTGATTGATTCACATGCAGACATGGGTAAATTCAGCACATGAGGTGCTACTGCCTGTGTCGTTTTTATGTGTTACCTTTTAGGTGTCCGGACAATGGAAAAAGTGCGGGAGTAAATAAAATATGAAAATAACAGTATTGCTCAGTTTATGTCTCATCGTTTTTGGCCTGCTGCCGCCGGTTGGTGCAGGGTATACCGGTGATGATGTTACTATTTCGCTGCAGGTACCTTACTATTTGGGGAAGCCCCGGGAAGGTGTCCGGCCGGGGAGCCAGCTGCAGGCCCTGTACAGTATAGAAAACCGGAGTCAGGCAGCGGTTGCCGCCGTGATTTCAATTAAGCTGCCGCCTGGATTTACTCTTGCCGACAGGTCTAATACCTGGCAGGTGGTACAACACCCGGAAGGGGAGATTCTCCAGCGGCATATCGACTTAGCCGGCGGCTATAGCCAGTGGTTTGACTTATTGACAATCCAGCTTGGGGCGGATGTACTTCCAGACACCTATGCCATCACTATCAGTGACGGGCAGCAGATCCGGCAGGTACCGGTTACCGTTATTGCTACAGGCCGGGTGTTTGGCAATGAGCCGGCAGCTATTGAGCAAATTATCCTGCCGCTGGACCGGGATGGAAAAACTGACGAGCGTTTATCGCGCAATACACTGGTCATGCGTGATAGAGGCTGGGATTATTATAAAAATATCATAAATGGCAAAGGGGCCTCTAATCTGGAGGTTGAGGCCTTGCATCCGGTCACATATATGAAGCTTATTGTCAATAACCCGTCTGAACAGCAAAAGCTGGTGGTGATTACGACCCGGCTGCTTGATGCTCATAGCCGCGAGCCGGTGGCGGGCCTGTTTACGCCGGGAACAACCGGTGAGGATAAAGATGCAGGCTCAATGGGCGGGCATGAGGACAAGCTGGTTGCTTTTGCGGCACTAACCGGTGAGTCCAGGCAGGCTGTGCAACTGCCCGTTTATGCAAACGAGCAGGCGCTCGCAGGGGGACAATACATTCTGCGGGTAATCATGGAAGATGAATTTGCGCCGCCGGTGGTGCAGGAAACAGTACTTACGGTTGTGAAAAAGGACTGGAAGGCCCTGGCTGTGATCGGGGTGGCGGCAGCGGCGCTGCTGGCCGGGGCGCTGCTGGCAGTAAGGCACATCAGGTCTGTTCTGGCAACGATGAAAACCCGTTGGCTGGTGACGGTGGCTTTATTCGGGGCTGCGGCTTTTGCGGTGGTTACGGTGCCGTCAACCTTGCTTAATGACTTTTTTCATATCCTGATGGGACCTTTCGGGTTTATTGTTACCGGCTTATTTAATAGTATTATGCTGTATATGATGATTATAGCGCTGGTCATCCTTATCCCCCGGCCGGGGGTTATCGCCCTGATGATTATTGTGCGCCTGCTGCTGGGAATGCTGGCTTTTGGTCAGATTTCACCGATCCTTTTACTGTCTTATGGCATTAATGCCCTGCTGCTGGAAACGTTTATGTACGGCAGCGGCTTGTACCGCTACCTGCAGTCAGCCGATGCAGCGGCCGGCTTAAGCTGGTATAAGATTGCCTGTCTGGCTCTAATCTGCGGGGTGGCCGACAGTATTGCGACTTATGTCAGTCTGCAAGGCCTGTCGGTATTGTACAGGATGTATTATGCCGATTGGTATATCTATATGTTGCTGCTGATTAATGGCTTTCTATATACAGCAATTGGTGCGGTCTGCGGCGTACGGCTTGGCGGCCGTTTATGCCGGGTAGGGGGGGACTGACAGATGCAGGCTTTGGTGGAATGGCAGGATGTTACCTTTACTTATAAACATGCGAATCGCCCCAGTGTCAAACAATTTGACCTGCAGGTTGCGGCCGGTGATTTTGTTTTGATTACCGGCTCAACAGGCTGTGGAAAAAGTACCTTGTTGAAAATGCTTAACGGTCTGATCCCGGAAGAAAGCGGCGGGGTGTTAGGGGGAACTGTGCTGGTAAATGGGCAGGATACCCGGACGCTGAGTGTAGCCCAGTTGAGCCGGACGGTGGGCATGGTGTTTCAAAGTCCGGAGGATCAGATTTTCTCAACAACGGTGTATGATGAAACTGCTTTCATTCTGGAAAATATGGGTATGACCACTGACGATATTGATCTCCGGGTTGATGAGGCCCTGGCTCTGGTGGGATTGCTCAATAAGCGGGAAGCCAGCGTACATGCCTTGTCAGGCGGGCAAAAACAACGTCTGGCAGCAGCCTCGGTGCTGGCCGCCAGGCCAGCTATTCTGGCTTTGGATGAACCGATTAGCCAGCTTGATCCCCGGGGTGCTACTGAATTATTGACGGTACTGAAAAAAGTCAACCGGGAGCTTGGCATTACCATCATTCTGGTAGAGCACCGTTTGCATGAGGTTATGCCACTGTGTAACCGGGTTGTTGTCATGGATGCGGGCCAGTTATTGTGGGCGGGTACCAGAGAAGAGGCGTTTGGCTGTCCGGAGTTATTTGCCAGCCATGGTCTCAGGGTACCGCAGCCGGTCGATATATGCCGGCAGCTGGGCATTGTGTCCTCGTCCGCCGGGGTTGAGGCTGCTGTGGCGGCTATCCGGCGGCGGTATTCTGTGCAAGCAGTGGCAGAAACGGCATGTACACTGGTGCCAGCCGGCAACAGTTCCGAGCCGGCTATGGAGGTTCAAAACTTGTCCTTTTGGTATGAAAGCAGCCGGCAGCCAGTCCTGAACCAAATTGATCTGTTTATTCCCAGAGGGCAGTTTGTAGCGCTTATGGGCAACAATGGGGCCGGAAAATCGACATTGCTGCAACAGATAGGGGGCTTGCTGGCACCGCAGCAGGGGAGCGTGCGGGTGCTGGGCCAGCCGCTGGCTGCTGTCCGTCGCCAGGTGGGTATGGTATTGCAAAATCCTGACCTGATGTTGTTTAACAGTACGGTAGCTGATGAGGTGTCTTTTGCCCCCCGGCAGCAGGGCGGACAAGGTTTGACTCCTTACTGCCGGGAGCTTTTGCAGAAAATGGGGTTAAACGGCCGCGAAGAAGAGTTCCCGCTGGCACTAAGCCGCGGCCAGCGCCTGCGGCTGGCTCTGGCGGCTGTCCTGTCCTGCCGGCCGGCGGTATTGTTGCTGGATGAGCCGACAACAGGCCAGGATATTGGTCATATAGAAGATATTATTGTCTTGCTGAAAGACTATGCGGCTCAGGGCGGAACGGTGGTATTTTGTACTCATGACACTGAGGTTGCTGCCGGTCATGCCGACAGGGTTATCGTTTTGTGCCAGGGCCGCCTTATTGCGGACGGGCCTCCGGCCGTGGTCTTTAATCAGGCGGTCATGCTGAGCCGGGCCGGACTCAAGCCGCCCGCCGCTTTGCTGGTGGCGCAGCAACTGTATGGCGGTGTGGCCATGGGGGTAGAGGAGGTAGTGCGGCATGTCCGTCAGGGATGTCTGGGAAGCCACGCCGGGTGATACGCCGGTACATAAACTTGATGTGCGGACTAAAGTAGTATTGCTGGCCGGGTTTGCTGCGACCGCGATGCTGCTTGACAGTCCCCGAACCTTATACTTGCTGTTTTGCCTGACTTTAGCTATACATATCCTGGCCCGGACCACCGCGCCGCGGTGGCGGATTCTAATTGTTTTTGTCCTGCTGGGCTTATGGGGGTCGATGGTTAGCCAGGCACTGTTTTATACCCGGGAACCAAAGACTATTGTGGCGTGCCTTGTACCGCCGTCCCTGCCAGTCCTCGGGACTTTAACCGGTGGCGTGTTTGTCTACCGGGAGGGTTTGGAATATGGCGCTGTCCAGGCACTGCGCTCAGCAAGTATGCTGTCGTTAGGTTTGCTGTTAAGCTGGACTTCAGATCCCCGGCAGTTACTTAAGAGTTTTGTCTCCTGGAAAATGCCCTATGAGCTGGCCTTTATGCTGATCAGCGGCCTGCGTTTTCTGCCGGTCATTTTTCAGGAAACGGCGATTGTGTTGACTGCACAGCGGCTGCGGGGGTTTGAGCCTTTCAGGGCCTTACTGCCCCGCCGCTTGATTCAAACTGCCTTTCAGACCCTTTTTCCCATCTTGGCGAGAACGCTGAGGCGGGCAGCAACCCTGGCGGCCTCGGTTGAGAGCCGTGGCTTCGGGCGGGAAGCGCGTGGGACTGAAATAAAGCAGTGGCCTGCAGGGGAACAACGGTTATGCCTGGGGGTTTATGCCGCCGTTACCCTTCTGATGGGGTTAAAGCTTTTGGATGTATTGCAGTTTAATGGCATGTTTTTTATTCCGGCCTGGCGTGGCCTCTATGATGTAATGAAAGTATGGATGTGAAATACATGAAAAAGCTGCAAACAGCAGGATTTGCGTTACTGTTTTTCGTAACCTTATGCCTTTTGGCAATCCATATTTTTGATAATACTGCTTCCGGACCAGTGCTGTCACCCGGGCAAACCGGTACACAGACCGGCACTTTTATGCAAGTAGCCGACATTTCGCTTGGCAACGTGGAAGTCCATAATTTCCAACGGATGGGGTTTACAAAAGGATTTATTAAGTTTTCGCCTGACAGCCAAAATTTAGCCATTGGGACTGAAAACGGTGAGCTGATGCTGCTCGATCTCAAGGGGCAGGTATTATGGCGCAAAAATATGGGATTAGGTAAATTATCGGCCTTGGAGTTCTCGCCCGACAGCCGGTATTTGTATATCGGCGAAACCAGTCAACAAGGATATTTGCTCTGCCTAAAGCGGGAGGATGGCCGGGAAATGTGGCGCCGGCCCAGTGTCAGCGAACTGGGGGTCAATATTCAGGATAAAACCTATCCTGGTATCATAGCTGTCAGAAGCGATGCGAATGGCATGGTATATGCAGTCGGCCAGCGGTATCTGCGTTATGCCGATGGCCGGAATGAGTACCGGGGCCGCATCTATAAATTTAATGCCGAAGGGGTGCAGCAGGCCCTGTTTCCGGCTGATCATAATCTGGACGCCTGGGTCAGCTGGGTGAGCGTCGATGCCGCCGGCAGCAAGGTTGCTTTTGGTACGGCAAACTGGGATGAGGGCTCAACTAACCGTTATACCGACAGCATGTATTGTCTGGACGGGGCGTTACAGAAAATACTGTGGAGTACAGAGATTCCCCCGGCACCTCCTTATCAGAACACAACCATGCGCAGCAGTCCGGAGCTTGCTCCCAGCGGGCGGCATGTTGCCGGTGTAGCCAGCGATGGCCGGTGTTTTATGTATGATGGGCAAGGTCGTGAAATGTGGTTGCGCACAATCAGCCAGCCGCAGAAAGTGGGCGGGGTCCATATAAATGCTGTCGGTAATTATGTGCATCTTACCGACGATTATGCTGTGTTTACCACCGGTAATACTTATAACCGGGCAAACTGGCAATTGCCAACGCCGGTAGAACATCCAGGCTCCAACAGTGTATTTATTTTTGATCTGTCAGGCAAGCTGGTCAGCCGTTATAAGCTAGGCGGCATGATCGAGCAAATCAGTGGCACCGAACAGGCAATGGCCATTGCTATTGGCCGTAATGTCCGGACCAGGGATGTTGGTGTGCACGGATTGTATCTTTTATCCCTGCCTGACGCCCGGCTGCTTGATTATGTTGCAACCACCGGCCCCTGCGTAGGTTCAGCCATCAGTCCTGACGGGCGTTATGCTGCCGGGGTGGAAGCACCACTGCAGTTAGATGATGGTCAGGTTATAGGTACCTATCGCTTGTTATTATTGAAAAGAAATTAATTGCGCCTGCTGGGAACTGGCACGATAAGGCGTTAATAAGGGAGGGATTGATATGACGATCGCCTTGGTAGATGTAAAGAAAGCATATAATATTGGCGGCAATGAGGTATTTGCCCTGGATGGGGTTAACCTTACCATCCCCACCGGGGAATTTACAGCAATTATGGGACCTGTGGGTGCGGGTAAATCAACACTTATGAATATTTTAGGCTGCCGGGACCGGCCAACCATTGGCTCATATACCCTTGACGGCCAGGAGACCACAACCCTGACCGATCTCGCATTAGCTGCCACCCGGAATCAGAAAATTGGCTTTGTCTATCAGCATTTTAACCTGCTGCCCCGTATGTCGGCATTACAGAATACAACGCTGCCATTGATTTACGCCGGCGTTGATAAACAGGAACGCTACAAGCGGGCCGAGCAGGCGCTGCTGACGGTGGGGTTGGGTAAAAATATGCGGCAGCGGCCAAATGAAATGACCGGCGGCCAACGGCAGCGAGTGGCTATTGCTCAGGCCCTTGTTAATAATCCATCCATTATACTGGCTGATGAACCGACCACTAATCTGGATACTAAAGCAGGTGACGAAATTATGGATGTTTTCAGCAGTCTAAATCAGCAGGGTCACACCATTGTCATTGTCACCCATGCACCTGAGATTGCCCGGCGAACAGGCCGTGTTATTCACGTGTGCAATGGCCGCATTGTAAGGGCGGAAAGCGTATAGCGGCCCGTAAATCCAGACATTCCCGGGGAAAATCGCTGGGAATGTCTGGATTTATGGGATCAGCTGCAGTTTTCCGGGCAAGGGGGAAAATTTTAATAACAATTAAGTACTGGGAGATATTGACTAAAAGCGAAATTAGAGTTATATTAATGATAACGATTATCAGTTTCACTGATAAGATTATATATGGAGGTGAGCAGCAGCTAAACTAAAGCTTTGGCTGATATTTTTTTGACAATCAATTGAGAATTTATTTCAATTACGGAGGGATTAAGCATGAAAAAGCTAGCTGTTATTTATTGGAGTGGTACTGGTAATACAGAACAAATGGCTGTAGCTGTAGCGGACGGTGCTAAAGGCAATGAAGGGGTTAGTGTTGAATTAATTGCTGTAAATAATGCGAATAAAAATAATGTTATCGAAGCCGATGCGGTTGCTTTAGGCTGCCCGTCTATGGGTGATGAGGTGCTGGAAGAGACTGAAATGGAGCCATTTGTAGCAACCTTACAGGCGGCTGAATTAACCGGCAAGCAGCTGGCCTTATTTGGTTCCTACGGCTGGGGCGACGGCCAGTGGATGCGGGATTGGGAAGAAAGAATGAAGGGTCTTGGTGCCCTGCTAGTAGCAGATGGCCTTATTCTTCAGGAAAGTCCTGATGAACAGGGGATTGGCTCATGCAAAGAGTTGGGCAGCACATTAGCCCAGGCAGCAGTAAAAGAATAATGGCCAGATAGTTATTGACAGATTTTTGCCTGCGTGCTACATTTAAGCTGAAGTGAGTACATACAATAATTTTATATTGGAGACAGGTGCCCGTGAGGGCTTAATAGGGAAGACCGGTGTAAAACCGGCGCGGTCCCGCCACTGTAATGGGGAGTAGACCTAAGTTATACCACTGAGACTACGTCTTGGGAAGGTTTGGGCGAGCTATGATCCAGAGCCAGGAGAACTGCCTGTCTGACAGTCACCGTTTTACCCACGGGCGATGGGAAGGGGATTATAATGAGAATTACTTAGCAAGCAGATTGCTTTTTTCAGTTCGACCCTCCCGCATTATATAAGGGAGGGTTTCTTTATTTTAGATCTAAGTCTCTTGCAGATACAGGAAAAACTCCTGAGTCAGGCTCAGGAGTTTTTTTCAGATACATAACTGCCTGGATAAGGCCCTTTCCCCGTTTGAAAGCCTGTAATGCCATGCTTGGGAGCAGTTAGTATTGCCCGTATCAGGTTGAATGGATTATATTATCAAAATACAATAGGGACGGTGTAAATAAAATGCAAAAAGTTGCTAGTTTACTGTCGCTTCTTGGCAAGCATGATCCCAGTACCCTCAGCCATTGTCAGAGTGTGGCCATGCAAATGTATGAATGGGCAGCCTGTATGGAGTTTTCTGAGCGGGAGATGCAGAAATCCCTAACCTGCGGCATGGTACATGATATTGGAAAACTATGCTTATCAAGTACAATTCTGAATAAAGCCGAACCACTGTCAGAGCATGAAGAAACAATGGTCAAGTTCCATCCGCTATATGGGGAAGCAATCCTTAATGCTATGGGGCTAGCAGAAATCAGCCGGGTTATCCGCTATCATCGTGATCGCTATGATGGCTGTGGGTCTCCGGATGGACTGAAAGAAGCGGAAATCCCTTTTTTAAGCCGCATGCTTGCTGTTTGTGATGCCTTTGATGAAATGACAAACCGGCGACAGGAAAATAGCCGGAATTTAAATACGCAGCAGGCTTTGGAGGCAATAGAGGGCTGCGCCGGTACCCGGTTTGATCCTTGGTTGTGTCAACAATTTAACAGTTATATGGAGAGAATAGAAGCGAAAAAAGATGAGTATCTTATTTAAGTCTTTTAGAACTTACCCAATAAATTCTGTGAATAAGAATGCCAATACCCTAAAGGGACAGGCCGCCTCTGCCAGCGACCAGAGATTCTGGCACAAGCCAAGTCTCATCTTATGCGGTATAGCTATAAAAAGCCGGAGAAGCAGGAAAATATGGTGCTGACGGGAAATATAAGGTACAAACTATAATAAGGAAATGAATTACACAAAGGGGCTGAGGCGTATGAAAGAGTGCCACGGGTTAATTATTGTAAATACAGGCAACGGTAAAGGCAAGACCACAGCGGCATTAGGGCTGGGGATGCGGGCCTGGGGACAGGGTCTGAAAGTGCTTGTCCTGCAATTTATTAAAGGTAATTGGAAATACGGCGAATTAGCGGCTGCGGAGAGGATGGGGCAAGATTTTGTCATTCGGCAGCTCGGTGAAGGGTTTGTGCGGCATGTCAAAGATGATGCGTTAGCCGATCATAAAGATGCGGCTGCAGACGCACTCCTCGATGCCAGGGAAGAAATGCTCTCAGGCAAATGGGATATGATTATTCTGGATGAAATTAACTATGCGATCAAATATGGGCTGGTCCCGTTAACGGAAGTCCTGGCACTGCTGTCCGTAAAACCGCAGACGCTGCACCTTGTTCTAACCGGCAGGGACGCTCAGCCGGAAATCATTGATAAGGCTGATTTAGTTACAGAAATGAAAGAAATTAAGCATCCCTATAAAAAAGGGATACCAGCACAAAAGGGGATAGAGTTTTAGCTATTGGCAAACCTCGTCCCGGTGTCTGGTACTGATAGTTGTTCGGAACAATGCCATAAGCCGGTTTCATCTAAATGTAATATCCAATGGTGATAAGCTTTCAGGCTGTCCCGGTGGCCAATACTGATAAATGCTGTTTTCGGTAGTCTTTCTTTGAGAATCCGATACATAACCTGCTCCATTCTGGTGTCAATACAAGAGGTTGTTTCATCAAGAAACAGCCATTCAGGCTGATGCAGTATAGCCCGAGCAATCGAAAGCCGCTGAAGCTCGCCCATTGAAAGTAGTTTTGACCAGTCTGCTTCCCGGTCCAGGTGTTGCTGCAGCGAGCACAAGCCACAAGTTGTCAGCAGCCCCTGTATTGTCAGGTTAGACACATTAGCCATGTTGTGTGGGTATAAAATAGCTTTGCGGAGTGAACCAATAGGCAAGTAGGGTTTTTGTGGTAAAAAAAGCATTTTTTCTGCTGCTGGTAAGGCGATTTTCCCAGCAAAGAACGGCCATATGCCTGACAGCGTCTTTAGTAATGTAGTTTTCCCACAGCCGGAAGGGCCGGTAATAAGAATGCTTTCTCCCGGCCGGAGCTCCAGTGTCAAATTATTGATTAAAACCTGACCTGCAGGTGATAATACTGTAAGGTTTTTCATCGCCACAGTGTTATGGTTTTTGGATATAGAGACTGCCGGTCGTGGTGTGGTTTCTGTGCGACTGGCTGCCAGCTGTGTGTAGAATTCATGTAAGCGGTCTGTGACTGCCTGCCATTGCGCTATTTTGCCAAAGCTGTCAATCAGATACGAAAGGGCAGAATGGACATACCAGTAGGCGCCTGATATCTCAAAGAGCTGGCCAAGCAGTAACTCACCATTAAAATACCGGGGCGAGGCAATCAGAAATGCAAAAACTATCGATAACTGCGAATAAATTGATGATATCCAGGTGATGGTTCGGGTCGTTTTAATTATGGACAGATAAGTAGTTACAATCCGGGCCAGGTGCTGCATTAAATTAATCTTTTCCTGCTGATCCCCTTTATATAGGGCAACACATTCACCATATTCCTGCAGGCGGATCAGACAATAGCGAAAATCAGCTTCGTTGCTTTGCTGCACATTACTTTGCCTCATTAACGGGTGGCCTGCCTGCATCGTGATCCATGTCCCAAAGGCAGAATAAATAAAGGCCGCCAGCACCAGATAACCGGGAAGAACAATTTCGGTGCCGTTCAGGGCGACTGTGATCTCACCGGATAAATGCCATAATACAGTGGCGAATACGGTAAGCGATATAATCTGACGCAAAAAGCCTGTTGCCAGTTCTAATGAGTGAGTAACAAACAGATTAATATCTTCGCCAATTCGCTGATCCGGATTGCCAACCGGTTCCGGGCAGACACTCATACGAAAATAAGTTTGGTTATGCAACCACAAGCTAATATATTTATCTGTTATCCACTGGCGCCAGCGTATCTGCAGCAGCATCTTAAAATGCGTCTGACTGCCTGAAGCTGCAACCAGTACCAGTGACAGAATAATAAATTGTGTTAAAGAGGTTGTAAAGCCGGTATAACTAAGTTGCTGCAGGTTCGTATAAAAACCCACCTGCCAGCTGTTAAGCTGCATCGTTAACAATACGATCAGCCCTGTACAAACAACAAGGGCACAGGTTAGAGCCCAAGCCTGCAAGCCTGCTGATGACCACCAATAGGACAATAATACTCTTATTAAATTGCCGTTGTTTTTGGCAGCATAGTTGACCATTGTTTTCCTCCTCCCGGGGCAGGAAATGATCCTCACAAAAAGCAGGTATGGCATTTATATGCCCTTATGGGGATAGATATGTAAGCAACTGCAGGAAGCATTGCAATACTTTGTAGGCTGCAGTATAGGCGATACAATAGTCTGGCAGCTATCCGGCCTGTGATAGTATTCCTAGCTATATTTTTTGTCTTACTGTCGATTGTGGCAGATTGTAAAAGGTATGTTGTTAACCTGGTCCAACTGAAAAGAATATTGGTGATAGATGAAATTTTTTAACAGATGGTTGACAATACTATCATAGTTGGATATCATATAAAAGTCGCTTGTCGATATCTGATAGTAAATTGTAGAAAAAGAAAAAAACATGCTATAAACATATTGACAAAGATTAAAACAATATGTTAATATATAAAAGTCGTCACAAAGCGACAATGTACCAAATGATTCCAG
>JAEWGR010000018.1 GCA_023388195.1 Bacillota bacterium | reverse complement strand
CTCTTAATCAGCTGGGGCTTGCCTATATCTGGCCGGTAGCGTTGGCGTTAATGTTCATTAATATGCGGTTTTTATGTTTTGCTTATGCCGGTGGCCTGGTGGCTTTGGCCAATGTCCTGTTTGGCTGGCCGGATGTGAATGTGCCGCAGGTATTGGCGCTGGTGGCCGTACTGCATATTACGGAAAGCCTGCTGATTGCTATCAGCGGCGGCTATAGTTCCATGCCGATGATTATTAAAAAAGCGGACGGCCGGTTAGTCGGGGCGTTCAGCCTGCAGAATTTCTGGCCGCTGCCGCTGGTCATCCTGGCGGCGATGGCTGTGCCGGACGGGAACCCCGGCGATGGTATGATCCATATGCCTGCATGGTGGCCGCTCTTGCCGGTGGCTGAGGAACTGCCGGCCGGCTCAGGCTGGGTGTATGTGATGGCACCGGTAGTGGCGGCCCTTGGCTATACTGACATGGCCATCGCCAGCCTGCCCCGGCAGCGGCGGTGGCGGTCGGCCCTGAACCTGGCGGTGTACAGTCTTGTTTTATTGGCACTGGCGCTGCTGTCGGCGAAATATTCCTGGCTGACGGTGTTTGCCGCCCTGCTGTCACCGCTTGGCCACGAACTGCTGATTCAACTGGATAACCGCCGGGAACTGCAGGCCCCGCCCCGGTTTGTGCCTCCGCCATATGGCATTATGGCCCTGGATACAGTTGTCGATACACCGGCGGCCAGGGTCATTAAGCTTGGTGATATTATTACCCATCTGGCCGGTATGCCTGTGAATACCCGTTATGAGCTGGCCGCCGCCATCAGTCATGTACCGGAACAATTCAGTCTCAGCCTGGAGCGGGATGGCCGGAAGCTGGTGAAGGATGTCCGTTTTGTCCGTGGTCAGCGCCGGCTGGGAATTATTCCGGTGCCGGACGGGGACGAGCAGTTTTATGCGGAAATGACGACAGAGCGCTACGGGTTGCTCGACTGGGTGCTTGCTAAACTTAAGCGCCGCTAACATAAGCTATTGATTCAAAAAGTCAGTGAGGTGAGGCTAATGGCAACTGTACCTAAGCTTAATACTGTCCATACGGAAGGTGGCATTCCTTTTAAAGTGGAAGCCCCCTTTACACCTACCGGTGATCAGCCTGCCGCGATTGTCCAGCTTGCTGACGCTATCCAGGGTGGTGACCGGTCGCAGGTGCTCCTGGGGGCTACCGGCACCGGCAAAACCTTTACCATTGCCAAGGTCATTGAAAAGGTGCAAAAACCGACCCTGGTGATTGCCCATAACAAAACCCTGGCCGCGCAGCTGGCCAGCGAGTTTAAGGAGTTTTTCCCCAACAACGCAGTAGAGTATTTTGTCAGTTATTACGACTATTATCAGCCGGAAGCTTATATTGCCCATACCGATACCTATATTGAGAAAGATGCTTCCATTAATGATGAGATAGACAAGCTGCGCCACTCGGCCACCAGTTCGCTGTTTGAGCGGCGGGATGTCATTATTGTCGCCAGCGTGTCCTGCATTTACGGTTTAGGTTCGCCTGATGAATACCGGGGATTGGTATTGTCCCTGCGGCAGGGCCAGATCAAAGACCGGGATGAAATCCTGCGCAAGCTTGTCGATATCCAGTATGAGCGCAATGATTATAACTTTAGCCGGGGTACCTTCCGGGTGCGGGGGGATATTGTTGAGATTTTTCCGGCTGCCTATGGCGAAAAGGCTTTGCGGATCGAGCTGTTTGGTGACGAGGTCGAGCGGATTCTGGAGATTGATACCATCACTGGCGAGATTATGGCCGAGCGTAAGCATATTGCTGTTTATCCGGCCTCCCACTATGTAACATCGCGGGAAAATATGCTGCGGGCCGTAAGGGACATTGAGAGCGAGCTGGATGAGCGTCTGGCCTGGCTGCGGGCTAACGGCAAGCTGCTGGAGGCCCAGCGCATTGACCAGCGCACCCGTTATGACCTGGAGATGATGCAGGAAATGGGTTACTGCTCAGGGATCGAAAACTATTCCCGTCATCTGACTAACCGTCAACCCGGTGAATCCCCGTTTACCCTTGTTGATTACTTTCCGGAAGACTTTTTGATCGTGATCGATGAATCCCATGTTACTTTGCCGCAGATACGGGCCATGTATGCCGGTGACCGTTCGCGCAAAGAGGCCTTGATCGAAAATGGCTTCCGTCTGCCGTCGGCCTTTGATAACAGGCCGCTGACCTTTGATGAGTTTGTGGCCAGGATCAACCAGATTGTTTACGTTTCAGCCACACCTGCCGCCTACGAAATGAAAGAAGCCGGTTTGGTAGCCCAGCAGGTTATCAGACCGACAGGCCTGATTGATCCGGAGATCGAAATCCGGCCCATCAAGGGGCAGATGGATGATCTATTGGCTGAGATTAAACTGCGTTCCGCCGTCAATGAGCGGGTACTGGTAACGACCCTGACAAAAAAGATGGCGGAAAACCTGACCGAATATCTGAAGGGTATGGGGATCAAGGTCAATTACCTGCATTCTGATATTGCGACAATTGAACGGGTGGAGATTATCCGCGATTTACGCGCCGGTGTCCATGATGTGCTGATTGGTATCAATCTGCTGCGGGAAGGGCTGGATATGCCGGAGGTGTCGCTTGTGGCCATCCTCGATGCTGACAAAGAAGGCTTCCTGCGGTCTGAGACGTCGCTGGTGCAGACAATTGGCCGGGCGGCCCGTAATGTCCATGGCAAAGTCATTATGTACGCCGACAATATTACCGACTCTATGCGCCGGGCGATGAGTGAGACCGAGCGCCGCCGTGAGATTCAACAGGCTTACAATGTTAAACACGGCATTACGCCGCGAACAATTGAAAAACGGGTGAAAGAGCTGATTGAAACCACTAAGGTGGCCGAGACCCCTGCCGCCTATAAAGCTGACCGGATCGGCAATATGGGCCGGGACGACATGCTGGAACTGGCTGCCAATCTGGAAAAGGAAATGCGTCAGGCCTCGAAGCTGCTGGAGTTTGAGCGGGCCGCCGAGCTCCGGGACATGATTGTCGAACTCCGGCAAAAAGCCGGGGCCGGGCCGGCAAAAAGCAAAACCGCCGGCAGCGGTAAAACACCAAGGCGTCAGAAAAAATAAAGGCATGAGCCGCCAGGTGGCAGCGGAAAAGAAAACAGCCCCGAACACCCGGCGTTACGGCCGGGTGTATATTATATTAGCAGCAGGCTGGTCAGCCGGACAGGCGAAGCCGGTATTTTTGTTAACGGTGAATGCTACCATTATGCTGTGAATACTGGTATAATAATAAGGTCGAATAATCAATATCAATTAATAGACAGTAGCATGAAAAGGGAGAACCACACATGACAGACAGTATTGTTGTTAAAGGTGCCAGACAGCACAATTTAAAAAATATTGACATAACCATCCCGCGGGACCAACTTGTCGTTATTACCGGACTGAGCGGTTCGGGCAAATCCTCACTGGCTTTTGACACCATTTATGCCGAAGGGCAGCGCCGCTATGTCGAGTCGCTGTCGGCCTATGCCCGGCAGTTTCTGGGCCAGATGGACAAGCCGGATGTGGATTATATAGAGGGTTTGTCGCCGGCAATCTCGATTGACCAGAAAACTACCAGCCGTAACCCGCGGTCAACAGTGGGCACAGTAACCGAGATTTATGATTATCTGCGGCTGTTGTTCGCCCGGGCCGGCCGTCCCTATTGCCCGAAATGCGGCAAGCCTATCAGTCAGCAGACGGTGGAGCAGATGGTAGACCAGCTGCTGGCTTTGGGCGAGGGCGCCAGGCTGAGCATTATGGCGCCGGTAATACGCGGCAAAAAAGGCGAGCACCAGAAAATCCTCGAAGACATCCGTAAGAACGGTTATGTGCGGGTGCGGGTGGATGGTGAGATTCGCGATATTACCGAGGAGATTAAGCTGGAAAAAAATAAGAAACATACCCTTGAGGTGGTTGTCGACCGGATTGCGGTCCGGGATGGCGTCGCCGCCCGCCTGGCTGATTCGATTGAAACAGCGCTGAAACTGGGCGGCGGCATCCTGACAGTGGATGTTGGCGGTGCCAATGAGCTTATGTTCAGCCAGAACTTTGCCTGTGTGGACTGTGGCATCAGCCTGCCGGAGATTGCCCCCCGGATGTTTTCCTTTAACAGCCCCTTTGGGGCCTGCCCCGATTGTACCGGTCTGGGCAATAATTTGGAGATTGATCCGGCCCTGGTCATTCCCGATCCGGGCAAAGCCTTTATCGACGGGGTAATTGCCCCGCTCAGCAAGAGCTCTAATTCCTATTTTATGTGCCAGCTGGAAGCGGTGCTCGAACACTTTGGACAGACGCTGTATGACAGCTGGGAACAGACGCCGGCACCTGTCCGGGAGGTCATCCTCCATGGCGCCGGCGAGCAGCGGTTTACCTTCCGTTATGAGAATATGTACGGTGAAAACAAGACCTATCATTCGACCTTTGAAGGGGTTATTCCCATGCTATCCCGCCGCCACCGTGAATCGACCTCGGACTGGGCCCGGGAAGAGATTGAGGAGTATATGAGCTCCAAGCCCTGCCCGGCCTGTAAAGGCGCGCGCCTGAAGCCGGAAGCGCTGGCGGTCCGGATTGGTACGAAAAATATCAATGAAGTGACCCGGATGACGATCGCCGAGTCGCAGACCTTCTTTGGCAGTCTGGAGTTGTCGGCCCGCGAGGCGGCTATTGCCAACCAGATCCTTAAAGAGATTAATGCCCGGCTGGGTTTTCTACTCAATGTCGGTCTCGATTATCTGACTCTGGACCGGGCGGCCGGCACCTTGTCGGGCGGGGAAGCCCAGCGCATCCGGCTGGCCACCCAGATTGGCTCAGGTCTGGTGGGTGTACTGTATATCCTGGATGAACCCAGCATCGGTCTGCATCAGCGCGACAATAACAGGCTGCTGGCTACCCTGAAGCACATGCGGGATCTGGGCAATACGTTGCTGGTGGTGGAACATGACGAAGATACCATGTATGCGGCTGATCACATTATTGACATTGGCCCGGTAGCGGGAGCCGGCGGTGGCACTGTTGTTGCCCAGGGCACGGTGGAAGAGATTAAGGCCTGCGCCGAATCGGTTACCGGCCAGTATCTGAGTGGCCGCAAAGCGATCCCGGTTCCGGCCGTAAGGCGTCAGCCTAATGGGAAATGGCTGGAGGTAATTGGTGCCAGTGAGAATAACCTTAAAAAGCTGAACGCCCGCTTTCCGCTCGGGGTATTTACCGCTGTTACCGGTGTGTCCGGTTCGGGAAAAAGTACCCTGGTGAATGAGATTCTCTATAAAGGCCTGGCCAGCCAGCTGTATCGCAGCAGCCATGCCCGGCCGGGGGGGCATGAGGGCCTGCGCGGGCTTGAATATATTGACAAGATTATTGATATTGACCAGTCACCCATTGGCCGTACGCCCCGCTCCAATCCGGCCACTTATACCAGCCTGTTTGATAATATCCGGGAGGTATACAGCCAGACGCCAGAGGCCAAGATGCGCGGCTACAAACCGGGCCGGTTCAGCTTTAATGTCAAAGGCGGCCGCTGCGAGGCCTGTAAGGGTGACGGTATTATCAAGATTGAAATGCACTTTTTGCCTGATGTGTATGTGCCCTGCGAGGTTTGCAAAGGGGCCAGGTATAACCGGGAAACCCTTGAGGTTCGCTACAAGGGCAAGAGTATTGCCCATGTGCTCGATATGGTCGTGGATGAGGCGGTTGAGTTTTTCCAGAATATCCCCAAGATCCACCGCAAGCTCCAGGTTCTGCAGGATGTTGGCCTGGGATATATCAAACTGGGGCAGCCGGCTACCCAGCTGTCAGGCGGCGAGGCCCAGCGGATTAAGCTGGCAACTGAGCTGGCCCGCCGCAGTACCGGTAAGACCCTGTATATCCTGGATGAACCGACGACCGGGCTCCACACTGCCGATATCCATAAGCTGCTGGAGGTCCTGCAGCGGCTGGTTGACGGCGGTGATACGGTTGTCGTGATTGAGCATAACCTGGACGTAATTAAGACCGCCGATTATATTATTGATCTTGGTCCGGAGGGCGGCAACCGGGGCGGAACCATTGTTGCCCAGGGCACACCGGAGCAGGTGGTGGCCGTGTCACGGTCCTATACCGGTCATTATCTGGCCCCGGTGCTGGCACGTGGGCCGCGGCAGTAGCCAGGCTGTGCCTGCCAAATTAAAACAGGCGGTGTTAGCCGCCTGTTTTTAAGTAGTGCTAGGAAATCATTTGTTTGTTTATAAATTGTATGTCGATTTTCCCGACCCGGAAGCACGGGTTGTTTAATATTTTTTTATGAAAGTCTACGGTGGTTTTTATACCGCTTATGCGAAACTCGGACAGGGCCCGCTGCATGGTTTGGATAGCCTCTCCCCTGGTTTTGCCGCGGACAATGATCTTGGCAATCAGCGAGTCATAATCCGGGCTGATAACCGAACCGGCACATACGCCGCTGTCAATCCGGACATTGGGGCCGCCCGGCTGGTGATAAAATTCAATTGTCCCCGGGCAGGGAAGAAAATTCAGATCAGGATCTTCGGCATTAATCCGGCATTCAATGGCATGGGACGTGATAACAATATCCTGCTGCTGCATGGTGAGCGGCAGGCTGGCCGCAAGCTGGATTTGTGTTTTTACCAGATCTATGTCGGTTATCATTTCTGTTATGCCATGTTCGACCTGAATCCGCGGATTGATCTCCATAAACCAGAAATTACCGCCGGCATCCATCAGAAACTCGACTGTGCCAATATTGGTGTAATGGACGCTTTTGGCCGCCTGCACGGCCAGTTCGCCCACTTTTTGGCGCATGGCCGGCGTCAGGGCGCTGGAAGGCGCCTCTTCGAGGATTTTTTGATTACGGCGCTGGAGGGAACATTCCCGCTCGCCAAGATGGATGATATGGCCATAGTTATCGGCGACAATTTGCACCTCAATATGGCGGGCGCCGGTGATGTATTTTTCCAGGAAATAGGCAGTACCCCCTAAACCGGATTGGTTCAGCTTTTTGATGGCAGCTATGAGTTCGGTTTTATTGCCGGCTGCGGCCATACCCCGCCCTCCGCCACCGGCCACTGCTTTGACCATAACCGGATACCCAAGCTCTTCCGCGGCCTCAATGGCTTCGGCCAGACCGGCAAGCGGGGGGGTTCCTGCCGCCATCGGTATCCCGGCTGCCTGCATGGCATTGCGGGCAGCATCCTTGTTGCCGACACGCTCGATTGTTTCGGCGGCCGGCCCAACGAAAACAAGGCCGTTTTCGTTTACCATTCTTGCAAAATCAGCATTTTCCGATAAAAAGCCATAACCAGGATGGACAGCGTCGGCATCTGCTATTTTTGCAGCTGCAATGATGGCTGCGGCGTTTAGATAACTGAGTTGTGCTTCCGCCGGGCCGAGGTGGATTGCATAGTCAGCAAGCCCCACATGCAAAGCGGTAGTATCAGCATCAGAATAAACGGCAACAGTTTCTATGCCCAGCTCCTGGCAAGCCCTGATGATTCGGACAGCTATTTCGCCGCGATTGGCTATTAGTAGTCTTTTGAACATCGTTTAGACCTCCATTTGCAATTATAGTTACCGGCGGCGGGATGCGCCGCCGGACTAATGAACAGATTATACTACCAGATGATAAACTTTACAATGGTTTTTACATGTATACAATGTATAGTTTGTGGAAGAAAGAAGGCTGGCTGATGAATATTGATCTTGAGGAAAAACTGGCGCTGTTGCCTGACAAACCCGGTGTCTATCTGATGAAAGACAATAAAGGCCGGATTATCTATGTCGGCAAGGCCATTAATCTTAAAAACCGGGTCCGGTCCTATTTCCAGTCAAGCCGCAATCATGCGCCAAAGGTGCTGGCTATGGTAGCCCGGATTGCCGATCTGGAATACATCATTACCGCCTCTGAAGTGGAAGCATTGATTCTGGAATGCAATCTGATCAAAAAGCATCGGCCCAAATACAATATCAGCCTTCGTGATGATAAGACCTATCCTTACATCAAGGTTACTAATGAGGAGTTTCCACGGGTGTACGCGACCCGCAAGGTAGTCAAGGACGGGGCCCGCTACTTTGGCCCCTACACCAGCGCCGGGGCTGTGCATGAAACCCTGCGGCTGCTGAAGACCCTGTTTCCGCTGCGCTCCTGCCGGCGCCTGGATGCGAAGCGGCCTTGCCTTGAGCATCATATTAAACGCTGTCTGGCTCCTTGTGCCGGTAAAATTGATCAGGCCGCCTACGGTGAGATGATTAAGGCGGTAGGTCTGTTCCTGGAAGGCCGCAGTGATGCGGTTGTCAAAAACCTCCGGCGGCTGATGGCGGCGGCTGCCGAGGAACTGGCGTTTGAACAGGCCGCCAGGCTGCGGGATCAGCTCACGGCTGTGGAGAAAATAATTGAGAAGCAAAATATTGTAACAGGCAGCGGTGATCAGGATGCAGTCGGTCTGGCCCGGTCGGCCGCGGGTATTTGTGCCCAGGTTTTCTTTATCCGCAGCGGCAAAATGGTGGGACGTGACCACTTTATGCTGACCGGCGGGGAAGAGGAGACCGAGGAGGATATCCTGGCGGCCTTTCTCAAGCAGTACTATAGTAAGGCTGCGTTTATTCCCCGGGAAATCCTGCTGCCGCTGGCTGTGGCCGAACAACAGCTGCTGTCAGACTGGCTGAGCACAGTGAAAGGCGGCCGTGTGCAGGTGGAAGTACCCAAGCGGGGCACGAAAAAGGATCTTGTCAATATGGCGGCAGGCAATGCGGCCAATGTATTGCAGGAGCAGGCCGTGCGTCAGCAAGCCGATTATGAGAAAACCACCGGGGCCGCCGCCGAACTCGGCCAATATCTCGGTCTGAAGGCTGCGCCCGACCGGATTGAGTGTTTTGATATCTCCCATATTCAGGGCTCGGAAACGGTAGCTTCGATGGTGGTATTTGAGGGCGGGCAGCCGAATAAAAATGAGTATCGCCGCTATAAACTTAAAACCGTAGAAGGCAAACCTGATGATTTTAAGTCGATGCAGGAAGTTGTGGGCCGGCGCTACCGGGAGGCGCTCGCTAAAGGGCCTGTTCCTGATTTAATCATTATTGACGGTGGCAAGGGACAGCTTAGCTCGGCCCTGGAGGTCATCCGTGCCGCCGGGCTTAGTGAAGTTCCGGTTGTTGGTCTGGCGAAAGAATTCGAGCATATTTTCCGTGAGGGCTGCAGCGAGCCGGTAATCCTGCCGCGTCACTCCCAGTCACTGTATCTGGTGCAGCGCATCCGCGATGAAGCCCATCGCTTTGCCATTACCTATCACCGGCAGCTGCGCTCGAAACGGAACCTGGTGTCGGTCCTTGACCATATTCCCGGCATCGGCCCCAAGCGGCGCAAGGCCCTGTGGGATCACTTCGGCAGCCTGGCTAAGATTAAAGCCGCGGCAGTGGCCGAACTGGCAAAGGTGGACGGTATGAGCAACCCGGCGGCTGAGGCGGTGTATCACTTCTTCCGCAATAAAAATTTATAATACGCTTGTTAAAATAAGTATAAAACGGTTATAATGTAAGTAAGCTTTACATGACAAACGCCCTTGCTGTAACAAGAGCGTTTGTCGATGAATAGGCGGTTACTTGCCCAGCTGGCTGATGATATGTGAGATCATCAGCAGCGCACCGGTTGAGATGGTTAGTGTGAACCATTTAGTCTCAAGGCGCATAGTTTCACCTCCTATTCGGTTATTGAGCAGAGACTGCCTCTCTGCTCAATTTTATTTTACACCGTGAATGGATGTATGTCTGCAACAGATTGGTAATTTAGCAGCGTGACAACCCTAATCCTGTGGATACTGACGGGAGCCATTATCCTATAGTTTTAAGATTGCCACGCTACTACTTGCATTGCTGTTCCAGAAATAGTAAAATATAGACAGGCAATGTAATTAGCAAAGAGGAGTGATTGTCAGTGGAAAAATATAAATGTATGGTATGCGGTTATGAGTACGACCCTGCTCAGGGTGATATGGATCATGATGTGAAACCGGGAACGGCCTTTGCCGACGTTTCCGAGGACTGGCAGTGCCCGGTTTGCGGGGTAGGCAAGGATCAGTTTGAAAAGCTTTGATACATAGAAAAAAGTCGCGCTGTGCGCGACTTTTTTAATATTTGATTTATAAGTTTGAGAAGCTAAAAATCTTGATAAACTGCGGGGAACCAAGAACCAATGCCCGGCTTGAGCAAAGGGGAAGGTGACTTCGCAACCCCGGTAACCCCCCGGCCATTGCCGGAAAAAGCGTTCCGCAGGAGAAAAGCCGGGCGGTATGCCGTTAAGAAATCCGCACTGTTTGAGCGTAGCGAGTTTGCGGGTTTTAGGCATACCGCCCGGCTTTTCAGCTTTTGGAGGCTTCGGGCCTAGACTTTTTGTTACTTTTGGGGCAATGCCAAAAGTAAAACCGCTCTGGAGATTTTTTCAAATACCCGGTAGCGGGGATACAATGACAGGCTCTGACCGGAGGGGTAAGCCCAAACTAGTGAGAAATCTTGTTAAGATGTGGCAGCCAGCCCTTTTTCAGCATGAGCTGCAATAAGCGGTAGTCAAAGTCCAGACCATCATCAAGGGCTTTACGGTACATGAGGGCAACATCAAGCTGATAGGACTGGTGCAGGCAGGTGAGGATGACGGCTTGCGAAGCCTTGGCCATTGTGCCGACGGCAATGGCGATTTCCCGGTCAGTCAGCCGGGCATCATCCGGAATATTAAGCGGTGAATCGTGCAGGTTCCGTTTGACAAAATGGAACCCGGGGGTGTGACCATTATTGCTGGCCAGCTTGTCTTCTGCTTCTTCGACAGTCATTTCCACATGCTGGTCGATCGCTTCCTTCACAAGGGCCTTTAGCTCCGGGTCATTGGTATGATTGTACATCACCTGCAGGAGCGAGATATTGAAGCGGCCCTGGGCAACGACACCGTATAAGCCGGCAGCTTCAATGTAGTTTAAGGGCTCTTTGTCGAAAATGGAATTCATGATCGTGCGGGTTTGTGAATTGATTTTGTCCATCACAGTCATAACATGACCTCCTTAACTCAACGGTTGTCTACTTGTAATATGGTCAGGTTAGTAAAATTTATACCTGTTGGCCACGGTTCGGCAGGAATTTACCGGCTAAAAAAGAATTTTTACAAAAGACAAATGTTTTACTGGGGGAGGGGATCTGTATGGATATAAATACAATTCGCATGGCAGCGAAAGAAAAATTTCGCGGGGCCTGCCGGGTGTGCCCGGTATGCAACGGGAATCCCTGTGCCGGCGAGGTGCCTGGTATGGGCGGTTTGGGTACAGGGGCAGCCTTTCATCATAATGTACAAGCGCTGGCTGAATGCCGGCTGAATTTAAGAACCGTTCATAGTGTAAAGAATCCGGACCCGGCCTGCCGCATCCTGGGGCTGGACCTGGCGCTGCCGGTTATCGGTGCCGCTATCGGTGGGATTGCGCTTAATATGAATGGGGCCTTGCCGGAAGCGGAATACACCGCCGCCATCATCAGCGGCTGCCGGCAAGCAGGCACGATTGGTATGACCGGCGACGGCCCGGCGCCGGTTGTCTTTGACGCCGGTATGGAGGCTATCGGCTGTGAAGGGGGCTGGGGCATCCCGGTCATTAAGCCGCGGGATACCGATAAAATCGTTGAGTTAGCCAACCAGGCTGCCGCTGCCGGTGCCCCTGCTTTCGGTATGGACATTGATGCCGCCGCCCTTGTAAATATGACCAATGCCGGTCAGCCTGTAGGCCCTAAAACGATTCAGGAACTCGAATACATTAAGAACCACACCTCCATCCCTTTTATTGTCAAAGGGATTATGACCCCTGACGATGCCGAAGCCTGCTGGCAGGCCGGGGTTGATGCCATTGTTGTTTCCAATCACGGGGGGCGTGCGCTTGATCATACACCAGGTACGGCTGAAGTGCTGCCTTATGTCGCGGAAGCGGTCAAAGGCAAAATGACGGTCCTTGTCGATGGCGGTATCAGAAGCGGGGCCGACGTTTTGAAGATGCTGGCCCTGGGCGCTGACGCCGTGCTGCTTGGCCGGCCGCTGGCAATTGCGGCGGTAGGCGGCGGCGCTGACGGGGTAGCCTTTGTTCTTAATAAATATAAGGCTGAGCTTAGTGCGGCGATGACCCTGACCGGTACAGCCGGATTGAGTGATGTGCCTGTGGAAATATTATGGTAGAACCGGGATGTGAATAAAAAGGTTGCGGGAATTTTGTCCGGTGGGATATAATAATAGATACCGGTTCAACGTGAAAAAGGGTGATTCGGCAGGAGGGATTCAGTCCGGTGACAGGTTTTTTATTGCGAATTATAATCAATTCAGCTATTCTGGTAGTCATGGTGGCTCAACTGCCGGGTGTTTTTGTTGATACTCTGGGCGGGACACTGTTGGGGGCGACGATTGTCGGGCTGGCCAACGCTGCCATCAGGCCACTGCTCGCGCTGGCGGAACTGCCGTTTAATATGCTGACACTGGGCGGAGTTACTGTGATGACCAATATCTTTACCCCGCTTATGGTTGTTAAGGCGCTCCCGGGTTTTCAGGTAACCGGGGTTATAGCCTTGCTGGCAGGTGTATCGCTGATGACTCTGTGCAGCTTTACCTTGTCTAAAGTGATACAAGACAGGTGAACATTATGGAATTTTGCCAACAGCAAAATTCCTTTTTTTGTATCTGACAAAATGTATAAGTTCAAGAGGCTAAAAGCCCTCATAGACTGCGGGGAATCAAGGTTCATGCTGACTTGTTCAAGGGAAAGATGACCTGCACCCCCCGTAATCCCGGTAACCCAGCGGCCATTGCCGGAAAAAGCGTTCCGCAGGAGAAAAGCCGGGCGGTATGCCGTTAAGAAATCCGTACTGTTTGAGCGCAGCGAGTTTACGGATTTTAGGAATACTGTCCGGCTTTTCAGCTTTTGGAGGCTTCGGGCCTAGACTTTTTGTTACTTTTGGGTCATGCCAAAAGTAAACCCGTTCCCTTTGTCTTTTAGGAATAACTGCTATGCACACAGCCTGCAAGACTGCGTCAGCGGTTTTTCTTATTACTTCAACCGATTTATAAATAGTAAGGAGAGTTACAATGACGATAAAACTAATAGCCCTGGATTTGGATGATACCCTGTTGGACAGTAAACTTGCCGTTTCCCCCCGGGCCTGTGAGGCGATCCGCAAAGCCGTGGCAAGGGGGGTTACAGTAACGATTGCTACCGGGCGGATGTACGCCTCGGCCTTGCCTTATGCCAGGCAGCTGGAGCTTGATGTGCCGATTATTACTTATAATGGCGCGCTGATTAAATCCTGTTTATCCGGTGAGGTACTGCTGAACAGGCCGGTCGCCCGGGAGCTTACCGATCAGATCCTGTCTTTATGCCGGGAGCGGGGCTGGCATGTCCAGACCTATGTCAATGATGAGCTCCATGTGGCTGAACTTAACCAGTATGCCAGGCACTATTCGGAAATGGCCCGGGTACCGGCGGTTGTGCTTGGTAACCGTTTATATACGGAGGAGGGGTGCCCAAGCAAGATCCTTATTATGGCTCAGCCGGATGAGGTGCTAAAGATTTCCGGCCAGCTTAAGGACGCTTTTGCAGGTAACATTAGCATTGCCGTTTCCAAACCGACTTTTCTGGAGATTACCGATCCCCTGGCCAATAAGGGACAGGCTTTGGCATTTCTCGCCGACCGGCTGGGGATTAAGCAAGCGGAGGTTATGGCCCTTGGCGACAGCGGCAATGATTTAGCTATGGTGCAATATGCTGGCTGGGGTGTGGCGATGGGCAACGCCAATGCCGCCGTCAAAGCGGCTGCACGCCTGGAGACGCTGTCCAATGATGCTGACGGTGTTGCGGAAGCCATTGAAAAATACGTGCTGCAATAGGGACTGGAAAAAATACCTTGTAGTTTGACACCATTCAGCAGGAAATTACAGGTACAGGTGAGAATACCCATTACCAAAAGGCTGGGGAGGCTCCTATGCGGGATAAAAGCATGAGTATACTGCTGGTGGAAGATGATGAAGTAGATATCATGAATGTAATGCGGGCCTTTAAAAAAATTAATCTGACCAATCCGCTTTATATAGCCCGCGACGGGGTTGAGGCGTTAGCCCTGCTGCGTGGGCAGTGCGGCCCTGCCGGCATGGGCAGGCCGGGAATTATTTTACTTGACATTAATATGCCGCGCATGAACGGGATTGAATTCCTGCGTGCGATCAGGCTGGACCCTGAGCTTAAAATTCTGCCAGTGATCGTTTTAACAACCTCTGATGAGGAATGTGATGTGATTGCTGCCTATCAGCTTAATGTTGCCGGTTATATAGTGAAACCGGTGTCTTTTGAGCAGTTTGTTGAAGCGATGGCGGCACTGGATCATTACTGGACTTTAAGTGAAATGCCATAAGGGAGGCTTGGCATGGCTGAAGAACTCCGTATACTGCTGATTGATGACGACCAGGTGGACCGGATTATGGTCATTCGGGCGCTAAAGGCGGCCTACGCCCAGATTTTAATTGATGAAACCGATAATGGTGCTGAAGGGTTGGCCAAAGCCCGGCGGGGCGTTTATGACTGTATTTTTCTGGATCATTTCCTGCCTGGTGATAATGGACTGGCTGTGCTGTCGGCGATCCGGGCGGCCGGCGTCAAGACGCCTGTGATCATTTTGACCGGACAGGGAGACGAACAACTGGCTGTTGACTCTATGAAAGCCGGTGCTACCGACTATCTGGTGAAAGGGAAACTTTCTAAAGAAATTCTGTCCCGTGGCTTGCGAACCGCGATCAGGCTTGGCCGGGCTGAGGCTATGGTCGAGTATCTGTCCTATTTTGACCGGGCGACAGGTTTACCCAACCGTTCGCTGCTGATTGACCGCCTGGTGCTGGCCCTGGCGGCGGCAGAACGTAATCAGGGCATGATGGCTTTGTTTTTTATCGGCGTTGACCGTTTCAAGATCGTCAACGATACCTTAGGTCATAGCCTTGGTGATAAACTTATTAGTATTATTGCTATCAGACTGACCCGGTGTCTAGGGGAAAAAGCGGTAGTAACCCGGGTTGGCGGCGACGTTTTTGCCATCTTGCTGCCGGAATTGGTTGAGTCTAAAATTGCCGCAATTTTTGCAGAAATTATGATTGAAGAAATTCGCCGGCCCATCGACCTGAACGGCTACAGCTGGCATGCAGCGGCTAGTGTTGGCATTGCGGTCTTCCCCGATGACGGCCAGGACGTGGATTCGCTGCTGAAAAATGCCGAGTCGGCCATGTACCGGTCGAAGGAGCAGGGTGGCGCCGGTTATCAGTTTTATACCAAGAGTATGAAT
Source organism: Bacillota bacterium (assembly GCA_023388195.1). Taxonomy (GTDB): domain Bacteria; phylum Bacillota; class Negativicutes; order Sporomusales; family Sporomusaceae; genus Sporomusa. Next base: position 33,221 of record JAEWGR010000018.1, on the reverse strand, counting down.
GAAAAAGTGCTTGAGCGGATTATGCTGGAGAACAGCCTGCGGCAGGCCCTTAGCAATAATGAAATGGTTGTGCACTATCAGCCGCTGATAGACAGTGTTACCGGCCGTACCGCCGGTGTTGAAGCGCTTGTCCGGTGGCAGCATCCTGAACGGGGCCTGGTGCCGCCCCTCGAATTTATACCGCTGGCTGAGGAAACAGGGCTGATTGTGCCCATTGGCGAGTGGGTGCTCAGGACCGCGTGCGCTCAGAATAAAGCCTGGCAGGAGCGGGGGTATCCGCCGGTTGTTGTATCGGTAAATTTGTCCGGCCGTCAGTTTCGTCAGTCTAACTTTATCGGCAGGGTAAGCCAGATCCTGGCTGTCACCGGTCTGGCCCCTGAGTATCTGGAACTGGAGATAACCGAAACCATTGCCCTGCAGGATGTCGATTATACGATTGCCATCCTCAAAGAATTGAGGCTAATGGGAATAAAGATTGCTATTGATGATTTCGGTACAGGCTATTCATCATTAAGTTACTTAAAGCGTTTTCCAATCACCACCCTCAAGATTGACAGGATTTTTATTCAGGATGCCACCCGCGCAGCCGAGGATGCGGCTATTATCTCTGCTATTATTGTTTTAGCCCATAATCTGAGCCTCAAGGTTGTGGCCGAAGGTGTGGAAACAGTGGAGCAGCGTTCCTTTCTGCGGGAGAAGAATTGCAATACAATGCAAGGATATTTGTTCAGCCGTCCACTGCCGGCTGCACAGGTGGAGAATATGCTGGATCGCCGCTGGTAATTCCGGGGCGATCTTTTTTAAATAATGCAAATATTTTATAATAGTGGATTACTTTTACAAAGTGTATCTTGTCAAGTGACAGACAACCTGGTATTATTACAATATAAATACATATAAGTGATAGCAAAGACGCTTTTGTACAGTGTAGCAATGCTGGGCTTAAAAGCGTTTTTTTTTATATACCAGAGGATTATAACGTATTTCTGTGGACATAAGAACGACTAAGGCTTCTGCCGTCGTCCTAACGGACTTGGCACAAGCCAAGTCTTATCTTACATGATCAGAAAGTATATCGGTTTCAGATCATAAGTAAGAACGACTAAGGCTTCTGCCGTCGTCCTGATGGACTCGGCACAAGCCAAGTCTTATCTTATATAGGGGATATTATCAGGCTGGGGGCGATACATATGGTACTTAGGAAATTGCGGATAGGTACTAAAATCAGTTTGGGGTTTACTATTATGCTTGGCTTGATAATCATGCTGGGGGGCATAGCGTATCTGTCTATGAATTCCTTTGGCAAGACCCTGACTTCGATTGATGCTGCCAACAAACGGCTGCAGCTGGCACTGCAGATTGAAAACAGCTTTGGGGCCGGTGTAGCTGCCACCCGCGGCTTTATTGCCTACGGGGATGAGAAGTTTGCCAAACTGCAGGATCAGTCGATGAGTACTACCGTTGTGCTGGAGCACCAGCTTGTCGATGTCGTGGATGAGAATTCCCGCCTTGATGTGCAGAAACTGATCCAACTGACAAGCAAACACGCCGATGGTGTTGTCAACGATCTGGCTCCGGTTGTCCGGGCTTATCATCGACAACTGGCAGCAGGCAATGCGGCCGAGGCGCAGCAGCTGAAAGCGGAGGCTTCTGTCATTAACGCCCGGATTACACCTTACTCTGAACAAATTACTGATATTTTGACAAAAGTGGTTAAAGATAATAAGGACATTGTTGATGAACAGGCAGGCAGCGCCTACCTGAGTATGGACCGGATTCTGGCCATTACGGCTCTGGTCGCCCTGGTCGCCATTGTTCTTGGCGGCGGACTCAGCATCCTGCTCACCCGCATGGTGTGCCGTCCGATTGAAAGTATGCTTACGGTTGCCAACAGTCTGGCCGAGGGTGATTTGAGTATTCCGGTTAAACAGGTAGCCGACGGTGATGAACTGAGCAAACTGGCGGCGGCGCTCAATACGATGCAGAGCCGTTTTAAAACCACCATCCGGGCCATATTGAGCTCGGCCGGTCAGGTGGCTGCCGCTTCCGATACCCTGGCGGCAGTTGTGGAGAATTCGGCCCGGGCTGCCGGTCAGGTGGATGAATCAATCGCCCATGTGGCTACAGATGCCGAGGGTCAGTTAGCGGCAGCTAATGATGCCCTGGCTGTTGCCGGCCAGATGGCGGCCGGCATTCAGCAGATAGCAGCGAATGCCGGCACAGTCGTGGCCGCTTCCCAGGATACGGCGGCAGCGGCCCAGTCCGGCAGCCGGACGGTAGGCAAAGCGGTGTCCCAGATGGAAAACATTGAAGCAACGGTCAACAGCCTGGCTGCCGTTGTCGGCAAGCTGAGTGGATACTCCCAACAAATTGGCGAAATCGTTAATGCCATTTCCGGCATCGCCAGTCAGACCAATCTCCTGGCCCTGAATGCCGCGATTGAAGCGGCGCGGGCGGGTGAACAGGGGCGGGGCTTCGCCGTTGTCGCCGAGGAGGTACGCCGGTTATCTGAACAGGCCAGTCTGTCGGCCAAGCAAATCGCCGGGCTGATTGGCGAAATCCAGTCTGAGACCGGTTTAGCGGTTAAAGCGATGGAATCGGGAACCCGTGAGGTCAGGCTGGGAGCCGAGGCCGTTAATACCGCCGGTGGTGTCTTTACCGAGATTGCCGCCCATATTGCCACCATGTCGGCAGAAATCCGGGAAATATCTGCCGCCATATCGGAAATGGCCGGTGGCAGTCAGCGAATTGTCACTGCGGTCGAGGCATTTTCGGCCAGCAGCAAGGATATTGCCGGTCAGACCCAGACGGTAGCCTCCGCCAGCCAGGAGCAAGCAGCCTCCATGCAGGAAATTGCGGCTTCCGGCCAGGGGCTGCAGCAGATGGCGCAGGAATTGCACACCTCTGTCAGTAAGTTTAAGCTGTAAAAATGGTATTGGCAGTTCCTGTTCAGAAATGACGGGAACTGTTTTTGCTTTTTTCCCGGCACTGCCCTATAATTAAGATATTGGCATTGCGGCCCATGGTAGTTTTAAACAGAAAGGATTTGGGCTTGGCACAAGCCAGGTCTTATCTCAAGATAGTTAAGGAGAGGAAAAGTTGAGGTGTTCACGATGACGATAGATAACTTTCGCCTGGTTATTATCACCGGCATGTCTGGTGCCGGTAAGTCTCAAGTGGTACGGGCGATGGAGGATTTAGGCTACTTTTGTGTGGATAACCTGCCGCCGATGCTGATTCCCAAATTTGCTGAGCTTTGTGCTCAGTCCGGGGGCAAGGTCTCCAAAATTGCTTTGGTAGTCGATATTCGCGGCGGCGAGTTTTTCGATACGTTGGCGCAGGTGCTGGAAGGGATGGAAACACAGGGCCATTTATACGAGATTCTCTTTCTGGAAGCCTCCGACGCGACCATCATCCGCCGCTATAAGGAAACCCGCCGCCGTCATCCCATGGCGCCTCATGGCCGGATTAGCGAGGGAATTAACCGGGAACGGGACCGTCTGGAGCAAATCCGGGGCCGGGCAACCCATATTATCGATACCTCCGGTTTGTCCACCGCTGAGCTCAAAGGCAAGATAACAGCGTTATTTGCGGAAGAACGTGAACTGGAGCGGATGACGGTGACGGTGGTGTCCTTTGGGTTTAAATACGGTATGCCGCTTGACGCTGATATGGTCATGGATGTCCGCTTTCTCCCTAATCCATTTTATGTGGAATCACTCCGGCGCAAGAGCGGTCAGGAGGCGATAGTGGGTGAGTACATCTGGAAATGGCCTGTTACGCAGCAGTTTATGGAAAAACTGGCCGGCCTGATTGACTTTCTGGTTCCTCATTATGTTAAAGAGGGCAAAAGCCAGCTGATTATTGCCATCGGCTGTACCGGCGGTCTGCATCGCTCGGTGTTTATTGCGGAAAAGATGTTTGAGTATCTGAAGGCCAAAGGTTTTAAAGTCAATGTGGAACACCGGGATATCAAGCACAACGTCATAGAATGATAGGCCGTTAGCAACCGGGCAAATCAAAATGATTGAATGATGCGGGTGATTACATGCACTTTTTGAAATGGTTATATCCAGGGATGAAGTTTAAGCGCTGGCTGCTGCTATTTTCAGCAGGCGTTATTTTAGTCAGCTTAGGTTTGGCCATTGTCTTTAACTATAAATATATCGGCGTGGTAGAAGAGGCTATCTTCCGGCTGTTTTACCTGACGACAGGCAATTATTATTATGCCGTTACCACTGTCGCCGGGCTCACTATTGTTGTGTTGGGCATGAGTATTATGCTGGCCGCTACGCGCCAGATTATCCGGTCTGTTATCAGTGTGCTGGTGCCGGAAGGTTCTGATAAGCTTGTTGAGATTATTTTTGAAAAACGCAAGCTTAACCGCGGGCCGGCGATTGCCGTCATTGGCGGCGGCACCGGTTTGTCAGTACTGCTGCGGGGCATTAAGAGTATTACCAGTAATATCACGGCCATCGTGACTGTTGGTGATGATGGGGGATCTTCCGGCCGGCTGCGCAAAGATTTTGGCATCATTCCGCCGGGGGATTTGCGCAATTGTCTGGTGGCGCTGGCCGATACCGAGCCGTTGATGGAGAAATTGTTCCAGCACCGGTTTGGCGGCAGCGGCGAACTGGCCGGCCACAGTTTTGGCAATTTATTTATTGCGGCCATGACGGAGATTGTTGGCGATGTGGAACTGGCGCTCAAAGAATCAAGCAAGGTGCTGGCCGTGCGGGGGCAGGTACTGCCTTCGTCCACAGAGCCGGTATTGCTGCTGGCGGAGATGTCGGACGGCTCGGTCGTGCAGGGCGAATCGCAGATTCCGCTATCCGGGAAGAGCATAAAGCGGGTATCAATAACACCGGCTGATGTCAGGCCTGTTAAAGGGGCTATAGAGGCGATCCGGGAGGCTGATGCCTGCATTTTAGGCCCCGGCAGCTTGTATACAAGTGTAATTCCTAATTTGCTGGTTAATGGTGTGGCCGATATGCTGCGCGAAAGTGATGCGGTCAAGATTTATATCTGCAATGTAATGACCCAGCCGGGAGAAACCGATGGCTACACTGCTTCCGACCATATCAAGGCGATTATAGACCATGCCGGCCCCGGTTCGATCGACATGGCGATTGTCAATGTCCAGGAGGTGGCGCCTGAACTGCGGGAGTTTTATGCCCAGCGGGGAGCGCAGCCGGTTGTACCTGATATTGACCGTATTGAAGCCATGGGCGTTAAGGTGGTTAAGGCCAACCTGATCAGTGAAACCAACCTGGTCCGGCATGATCCGGCCCGCCTGTCCCGTACCATCATGTCGATGGTCTATGACCTTAAGATCAATTCAGACCGCATGCGGCTGCTGGACTACTATATTATGGCCGAAAGCATTAAAAAACTAAAAGACTAGTGCTTGCCAGACTGGAGCTTTAGGTTAGGCTGGGGAGAAAGGGAAAGCTCCACAAGCTGACCAGGCTTTAACTGGGCGAGGTACTTAGCCAAAGGACTGAAGACTTTGTCGTTTTCTGCTGAAGTAAAAAATGAACTGGCTCGTATCATTGGTGAGCAAAGCTGCTGTTTAGCCGCTGAACTGGCAGCCTTAATCAGGATGGGTGGTTCGATGTCGATTGGCGGTAATGCCAATCTGGGCATTAATTTCAGCAGTGAAAATGCTGCTGTCACCCGCAAGGTGCTGAGCCTTATCAAACGTTATTCCAATGTAAAAACCGAAGTGGTGGTAACCCGCGGCCGGCGCTTGAAGAAAAGCAATACCTATCATGTCCGGGTAGTTCCCTCACCGGGTGTTAATGAACTGCTGGCCGCACTGGGAATCATGGGGGCTGACGGCCTGAATGTCCAGTCTGACAGCAGCATTCTTCGTAAGGTATGCTGCCGCCGGGCCTATCTGCGGGGCGCCTTTTTAGGCGGCGGTTCCGTTAACCGCCCGGAGGGTTCGTACCACCTGGAACTGGTTACAGGCAATGCTGAACTGGCTAAGTCGCTGGTCAGGATTATGAAGTCCCTCAGCCTGCCGGGCCGGATGACAGACCGGAAGGACGATTACATAGTCTATCTTAAAGACGGCAATGCCATTACCGCCTTTCTGCAGATTATAGGGGCCCATAATGCGTTACTGCTGTTTGAGAATGTCCGGGTGGTTAAAGATATGCGCAACCAGGTAAACCGGCTTGTTAACTGTGAAACCGCCAATTTGCAGAAAACGGTTAATGCCGCCGTGCGTCAGGTGGAAGGTATCAGCCTGATTGCCTCGCAACTGGGGTTGGAAAAACTGCCGCCGCCGCTGCGGGAGGTTGCTGAGGCCCGGCTGGCGCACCGGGAAGCTACCTTGTCGGAATTGGTGGAAGCCCTGGAAGGACGGGTCGGTAAATCCGGGATCAATCACCGCCTGCGCAAGCTGGGGGAAATTGCTGAGTCCCTGCGCAGCCAGATGCCGGCAGAGGCTTCTGCCCATAATGAGTAAAGTCCTGAAAGCGGCTGCTGTTCTGCTGGTGGTGGTGCTTCTCTGGCTGCTGGCACCCGGCGGCGGTGTTCCCATACTGGCCTATCATCAGATCAGCAGCGTGCCTGAAATCTATAGCATTGACCCGGAACAATTTGAAGAACAGCTGCAGTATTTGCGCAGCCATGGCTATACAGCCATTTCCCTGGCCGAACTATTTGCCGCCCGAAATGGCGGCCGGCCCTTGCCGCCCAAACCGGTTATTATTACTTTTGATGATGGGTATGATGACAACTATCTAACGGCCCTGCCGCTTATGCAAAAATACGGCATGCGGGGTACGGTGTTTATGATTGCCGGTCAGGTCGGTCAGCCAGGGTATTTAACCTGGGCGCAGCTTACAGGTATGCAGGCCGCCGGGATCGAAATCGGGTCCCACACCTACAGCCATGTTGCCCTAAGCGAACTTAACCAGGACCGGCTGCTGAATGAACTGGTGCGATCCCGGCAAGTGCTTGCAAGCAACCTGGCAACGCCGGTGGCCTTTTTGGCGTATCCCTTTGGCCAATATAACGCGGAGACGGTGGCTGCTGTAAAACAGGCCGGTTATACCGGTGCCTGTACCGGACTGCCCGGCCTGGGCACAATGGCCGCAGATGCCTATCAGCTCAAACGGGTTAACATACCCCGGCCCAAATACGGTCTGTGGGAATTCCGTCTCCGGCTTCTGCGGGCGCACCTGTATGCCAAGCTGGCGCCCCTGCAGTCCTGGTCAATAAGCTGGTAAAATCCTCCTGGCGGTTGCTGGTCAGGCGATAGTTTGCTATAATTGCCTGGAAGGCGATTGGCCTGTTAGGAGGTATGCTATTTGTTTAATTGGTTTCGTCAGGCCGGTGTTGCCGTTGCTGTCACCGTTGCCGTTAATTTTGTTGCCGTCCCGCAGGCGGGGCTGGCTAACCCCGGTTTGGATGTTTCCCGTGTTACCGAACTGCCTGTGACCGTGACTGAACTGGGCGGAAAGCTGATGCTCTCCGACAGCCCGGAGATGGTTCCGGCCGACGGCATTATGTACCAGGACACCGTCAGCGGTGATGTCCGCTTGTTCTTTCATCATGTTAATGCCACCAGGGATTTAAAAAAGGTGGTCGTACTGCTTGTGAATGAGTCCCGCACCGCGGTGGAGGTTGTTGTCAATCAGTATGGCCTGGGCGGGCCCAGCCTGGACTATCTGGCTGTGGGGAAAATTGCTCAGCTTAACTATCTGAACCAGCAGGAAGTCGAACTGATCGAGGTACCGGCCAAAGGTACGGCGTTATTGGAACCGGTATTGAATGAAACGGTTGTTGTCCCCGACGCACTGGTCAATGGCATCTACGATTTTCAGACCAAAGAGCCGGTAAAAGTGGTTGTGATGATGCTGCCGGTTGAGGCTGATCCGGCTGAGTTTCTTAAAAACGCAAAGATATTGCCCACCGACAGTCAGCGCCTGCGGGGAACCTTTGCCGGCCGCGACCGGCTGATTGTGCCAACCCAGGTGTATCAATCCAGCCGGGACGGCGTGCTGGGCATTACGCTGGCCGACCATAAGCTGGACACCTATGTGGCCGGCATTGATGCGACCGACGGCTCAGCAACCCTGAATTACGGCAATTATGGTGTTTTGTACAGGGTGTTTTTGCCAACCGCCTTTGAACAAAAATATGCCGTTTATCTTAACCCCAGAGGCGGGGAATATGCCGGCGGCCTTAAACTTAAATATCAGCACCGGGAGGAGGCCGTTGTCGGCACGCCGGCGGACAAGCTGTTTTTCGGCAGTAAAACGACCAGCGACCTGGCCCATCTCGGTGACTTCAACGGCGGGCAGTCGCTGTGGCTGACATTTTCGCCGCCCGGCGCCTCCAACCTGCCGGTCAAACTTATTCTGGCCCCGGCCAAGCAGCAATAGCCTCCGGCAGTACGGCCTTGTCGGGGGAAACGGTTCTTTTAAACGCGGGCAGAAAGACCGTCCCCCTGCCAGACGCTGGCAGGGGTGACAAGTGTGTTTGGCTATTGCTTCCTGCCGGCAAAAAGGCTAAAATAGTATAGTAGCAGTTTTATCCACATATTGAGTAGGCAAGGAGGGAATTAACTATGAAAAAGCATATTGTGACTATCAATAAAGCATCGCTGGCGCAAACTGTACATACAGGCGGCTGCGGGGAATGTCAGGCTTCGTGCCAGTCGGCTTGCAAGACTTCCTGCACTGTCGGCAATCAGGTCTGCCAGAAGTAGGTACAGCATAGCCCCTTGCCCCGACAGGCCAAGGGGCTGTATTTTTAGAGAGATATTGTTAAGACGTCTCCGGTAGAAAGAGGAAGAGTAATGCAGGTTCATAAATTCTATCTAAATGGTCTCTATATTGTACTTGATATTAATAGTGGCGCCGTACATCTTGTTGATAAACTGGCGTATGATATACTTGATATTTATGACGGCTCGAACGCCGAACAGGCCGTTGCCGCTCTGGCGCCTGCCTATGAGCCCACGGCGGTAAGGGAAGTGGTGGCCGAACTGGCGGAACTGGTACAGGCCGGGCAGCTATTTTCCCCGGAACTGACCGTACCGTTGACGTTTAGTGAGCAGCCGCTGGTTAAATCTTTATGCCTGCACGTGGCCCATGACTGCAATTTGCGCTGCGGCTACTGTTTTGCCGGCACCGGTGATTTTGGCCATACCCGCGGGCTTATGTCCCGGGAGATTGGGGAAAAGGCTGTTGATTTTATTATTGCCGGCAGCGGCCAGCGCCGTAACTGCGAACTGGATTTCTTTGGCGGCGAGCCGCTGTTGAATATGGATACGGTCCGCCATGTTGTCAGCTATGTGCGGCAGCGGGAGAAGGAAACAGGCAAGGTATTTAAACTGACGCTGACGACAAATGCTTTGTTGTTGACTGAGCCGATTATTGAATACTTAAATACCAATCAGATCAGTCTGGTACTCAGCCTGGACGGCAGGGCCGAAACGCATGACCGGATGCGCCCCTGTGTCAATGGCAGCGGCAGCTATGACAAGGTTGTCACCCGCTGTAAGCAGGTTGCCGAGTCACGCGGCGATCAGAACTATTATCTGCGGGGCACCTTTACTGCCTACAATCTCGATTTTGCGGCCGATGTACTGTCAATGGCCGATCTCGGTTTCAGTCAGTTGTCAGTAGAACCGGTAGTGGCTAAAGACGCTGACTACGAACTGACAGCAGCGCACCTGCCGGAGCTCTATCGTCAATATGAACGGTTAGCCGAGGAATACCTGGCCCGCAAACTGGCCGGCAACGGTTTTGATTTTTTCCATTTCAACCTGGATTTAAGCAATGGTCCCTGTGTGGCTAAACGCCTGAGCGGCTGTGGTGCCGGCCATGAGTATTTTGCCGTAACACCGGAAGGCGATTTGTATCCGTGTCATCAGTTTGTTGGCCGCGATGAATATAAACTGGGTAACCTGGATACCGGGGTCGTACATAGTGCGCTGCCGGTAAAATTCCGGCAGGCTCATGTGCTCAACAAACCGGCCTGCCGTGAGTGCTGGGCGCGGTTTTACTGCAGCGGCGGCTGCCATGCCAATGCCGATTTGTTCCACAACGACCTGCTGAAACCATATGAACTGGGCTGTGAACTGCAGAAAAAGCGGCTGGAATGTGCCATTATGATTCAGGCCAAACTGGCTGTTGCCTGTCAGGAGCCGGCAGAATGAAGCTAGGCTAAGGAGTTATTATATGAGTTGTGAAGCGGTTCATATTCATATAACCGGTATTGTGCAAGGGGTGGGTTTCCGCCCCTTTGTTTATAATCTGGCCGGCCGTTATGGTATCTCCGGCTGGGTTTCCAACGATGCCAGCGGCGTCGACATTGCCGCCGAAGCTGCCGGGGACCGGCTTGCCGGGTTTATTGCCGCTGTGCAGGACCAGGCGCCGCCTCTGGCTGTCATTGAAGCGGTTACAGTCAGACCTGGTGAGCCTCAGGGGTATACAGGCTTTGTTATCAGAGCCAGTGTTCACGGTGCGGAGAAAACCGCGCTGGTTTCGCCTGATGTTGCCACCTGTGCCAACTGCTGCCGGGAACTGCTTGACCCGGCAGACCGGCGGTACCGGTATCCCTTTATCAATTGTACCGACTGTGGCCCCCGTTATACGATTATTGAAGACATCCCCTATGACCGCCGGGCGACGACGATGCGCCGGTTTGCCATGTGCCCGGCCTGCCAGGCTGAATATGATAATCCTGCCAACCGGCGTTTTCATGCCCAGCCGAATGCCTGCCCGGTATGCGGTCCCCAGTATCGCTTGCTGGACCGGGATGGTCAACCGGCAGTTACTGACGTACAGGACGTATTTGCGGCTGCAGGCCGGCTGATTGCCACCGGGGCTATACTGGCCGTCAAGGGTATTGGCGGCTATCATCTGGCGGTTAACGCCTTTGACGGGGCAGCGGTAACACGGCTGAGACAGCGCAAAGTCCGGGAAGATAAACCCTTTGCCGTTATGGCCGGCAGTCTGGCGGCGATCAAAGCCCGCTGCCGGTTGTCAGCCGCTGATGAACAGCTGCTGATCAGTGCGGCGCGGCCGATTGTATTGCTGCCTAAGGATACAGGCTATGATCTGGCTGACATGATTGCGCCCGGTAACCCGTACATTGGCTGCATGCTGCCGTATGCGCCGGCCCATAACCTGTTGCTGGCGGCAGGTGATATCTGGGTCATGACCAGCGGGAATGTCAGTGACGAGCCTATTGCCCATGAAGATACCGATGCAGTTTCCCGGCTGGGGAATATTGCTGACTATTTTCTTGTTCATAACCGGGATATTTACTGCCAGGCCGATGATTCTGTTGTCAGGACCGTGCTGGATCAGCCCTATTTCATACGCCGCGGCCGGGGGTATGTGCCGGCACCTGTCCGGCTGGGGCGGGAACTGCCGCCGCTGCTGGCGGTGGGAGGAGAGCTGAAAAACACCTTTTGCCTCACCCGCGGCAATCAGGCTTTTATGAGTGCCCACACCGGCGATTTGGAGAATGTACCGACCTATGAGGCTTATATTGACGCTATCAGGCATTTGCAAAAATTGCTTAATGTTGTGCCCAAGTTAGTTGCCCATGACCTGCATCCGGAATATCTGTCAACAAAATATGCCGCCACCCTGGCGTTACCCAGTGTGGCCGTGCAGCATCACCATGCCCATATAGCCGCCGTGATGGCCGAGCACAGGCTGACCGGTCCGGTCATCGGCGTGGCTTTCGACGGCACCGGTTATGGCCCGGATGGTACCCTGTGGGGCGGTGAATTTCTGGTAGCCGACTTAGCCGGTTATCGCCGGCTGGGACATCTGGCCTGCCTGCCGCTGCCGGGCGGAACCAAAGCAATTAAAGAGCCATGGCGGCTGGCTGCCTGGCTGCTGCAGTCGCTGTACGGCCCGCAGTTTGTCGATCTGGCTATACCGTTTGTGCGTAATCTGCCGTCAGGCTGGCAGCTGGTACTGGCGGCTGCCAGCCAGGGCCTTAATGCCCCCCTGTCATCAGGGGCTGGCCGGCTGTTTGATGCTGCTGCCGCCTTGCTGGGTATCAGGCAGCATATTAACTATGAAGGCCAGGCGGCGGTGGAGCTTGAACTTGCGGCCCGGGGGGCGGCTGGACGGGTACTGCCCTATGTCGTCAGTGAGGCCGGGGAACTGCGGATTCTGGACTTTAAACCGGTATTTGCCGAGCTGTGCCAGGCGTTGCTAAAAGGGCTGCCCATACCACAGCTTGCTGCTGATTTTCATACTACCCTGGCGGCGGCGGCCTGTGAAATGGTGGTGACGATCAGCCGGGCCACAGGCATCAGACAGGTTGCTTTAAGCGGCGGTGTTTTTCAAAACCTCACCCTGTTAACTCAAGTTATCGGAATGCTCGCGCAATATGATCTAACAATATATCTACACCGGCAAACGCCGCCTAATGACGGCGGTCTGGCCCTCGGCCAGGCGGTTATTGCCGGGGAAAGGAGCCGGTGATTATGTGTCTGGCTGTTCCTGCCAAAATTGTTGAACGAACAGAATATATGGCCACAGTGGAGATCAGCGGTGTAACCCGCCAGGTCAGCATGATGCTGCTGCCTGAGGCAGCGGTAGGTGATTATGTGCTGGTTCATGCCGGTTTTGCGATTCAGGCGATCGATGAGGAAGAGGCCGAGCGGACGCTGGCATTGTTCAAGGAGTTGGAGCAGTATGCTGCTGACAGCTGAAGAAAAAGCCCGGGCCGCCCGTTTTTTCTCTGACGGCATACGTTGTCTGGCGACCCGGCCGGTGCGGCTTATGGAGGTCTGCGGCACCCATACGGTGGCTATTTTCCGGGCTGGTATCCGGCAGTTGCTGCCGGCTGCCGTTGAGCTTGTCAGCGGCCCCGGCTGCCCTGTATGCGTGACCCCCAATGAATATCTGGATACGGCTATTGCCTATTGCCGCCGGCCTGATACGATTATTACCACCTTTGGCGATATGCTCAGGGTGCCGGGCTCAGAGTCCAGTCTCATGGCGGAAAAGGCCTGTGGCGCCGATATCCGTATTGTTTACTCCGCTTTGGACAGCCTGGTTATTGCCAGGGATAATCCCGGCAAGGCGGTCATCTTTCTGGCTGTTGGTTTTGAGACCACTGCCCCGACGGCAGCGGCCACTATCCTTCAGGCCGACAAACAGGGCCTGACTAATTTCTTTGTCCTGTCGGCCCATAAACTGGTTCCGCCGGCCCTTAAGGCTATTTTAGCCACACCGGCAACCCGGGTTGATGGCTTTCTGCTGCCCGGACATACGGCGGCCATCAGCGGCCTGGAGCCATACCGGTTTGTTGCCGGCCAGCATGGGGTGCCGGCCGTGGTTACCGGTTTTGAGGCACTTGACATTCTGCAGGGCGTTTACATGCTTCTGCAGCAGCTGCAGCAGGGGCAGGCTGAGCTGCAGAATCAATACCGGCGGGTGGTTAAGACCGACGGCAACCCGGCTGCCAGAGCGATTCTGAATCAGGTTTACCAGCCGGCAACAGCCGGTTGGCGGGGATTTGGCCTGATTGCCGGTTCGGGGCTGGAATTAACGGCGGCATTCCGCCGGTTTGATGCCCAGGCGGCCTTGCCGCTGACTGTTGCCGAGTCACGGGAACCGGCCGGCTGCCGGTGCGGCGAGGTGCTGCGGGGACTGATTACCCCGCCGGCCTGTCCCTGTTTTGGCCGGCTCTGCACCCCGGAGCAGCCGGTGGGAGCGTGCATGGTTTCGGTCGAAGGGGCTTGTGCCGCCTGGTATAAATACGGGCAAGGACGGTGGAACTGTGAATAACCGGGAGGAACGCATTTTGCTGGGGCATGGCAGTGGCGGCCGTCTCAGCCATGACCTGATCAAGAATATTATGGTGCCGGCCTTTGCCAATCCGGCCCTGGCTGAACTGCACGACGGGGCCCGGCTGGAGGTGGGCGGCACCCGCCTGGCCTTTACAACCGACAGCTATGTGGTTAAGCCCCGGTTTTTCCCCGGCGGCAACATCGGCAAGTTAGCTGTGTGCGGCACCGTTAATGATTTAGCGATGTGCGGTGCCCGGGCCTTGCATCTGAGCGCCGGGTTTATCCTGGAAGAGGGCCTGTTATTGTCCGAACTCAGGGAAATTGTCGAAGCCATGCGCCAAATGGCAGTGGCAGCGGGGGTAACAATTGTTACCGGGGATACCAAGGTTGTGGAAAGAGGTGCTGTGGACGGCATTTACATTAACACAGCCGGCATTGGTGAACTTCTGCCTGGTGTCAACATCGGCGCCGCCAGTGTTAAACCCGGTCAGGATATCATTGTCAGCGGCTATCTCGGCGATCATGCCGTAGCGGTTATGAGTGAGCGCCATGGCCTTACCCTGCCGGCGGTCATTGCCAGCGACTGCGCCCCGCTTAACCAGCTGGTGGCGGCGGTGCTGACCGAGGTGCCGCAGGTGGCTATGCTTCGCGATCCTACCCGGGGCGGGCTGGCAACTACGCTGAATGAGATTGCCGCCGAGGCCGGTGTGGGCATGATACTGGAAGAAAAAAACCTGCCCGTACGGCCGGAAGTGATGGCCGTTTGTGAATTACTGGGATTTGATCCTTTATATCTTGCCAATGAAGGAAAAGTCGTATTTATTGTCGAAAAAGAGTATAGTGGAAAAGTTCTGACGATATTGCGGCAAAATCCGCTGGCGGCTGAAGCCCGGGTGATCGGGTCTGTTACGGCCCAACCGGCAGGGCAGGTCGCGCTCAGGACTACCGTGGGTGGACTTCGCCTCTTAGATATGTTGTCAGGCGAACAATTACCGCGGATCTGCTGACATATTTTCTAATGCTTGTCATAGTATTATGGTATAGGGGCAGGCAACGGTCTGCCGGATGCCACAGGGGGAGGGTTAACAGGTGTGCAGTTAGACTATGGACTTAAACTAGAGACAACACAGAAGCTAATTATGACTCCTCAATTACGCCAGGCAATTGCCATTCTGCAACTTCCATCCATGGAATTGGCAGCTTTGGTGGGCAAAGAACTGTTGGAAAATCCGGTGCTTGAGGCGGATGCCAACTATAATGAGAATGAAAATGAGCATGGTGACGAACTGCCGGCGGTGCCTGAACCAACAAACACGGAGTACGATAATCAGCCTGAGGCTGACGGCTGGATCGAATATCTGCTGGGCGGTACCCAGGTATCCGGCGGTACCCAGGCCGGGTTAGCGGAGACGACCCAGGCCCGGGAAGTGGCTGATGCGCAGGCGGTATCCTTACAGGATTATCTGGAAATGCAGCTGCATTTTGCGGTGTTTGAACCGCTGCATCTTACTGTCGGCAGATACCTGATTGGCTGTATTGATGATAATGGCTATTTATGCGGTACCCTGGCCGAAGCAGCAGTGCAGCTGGGGGTTGCCGAGGAGTGCGTGGATGATGTGCTCCGGATTATCCAAACCTTTGATCCGCTGGGGGTCGGGGCGCGCAACCTGCAGGAATGCCTGCTGCTCCAACTGGCACAGCAGACGCCGGCAAGCCCGGAGGCAGACCTGGTTAAGGCCATTATTGCCGAACATCTTGATCAGGTAGCATGCGGCCGCTATAAGCAAATTGCAGACAAGCTGCATTGTACTGCCCACGAAGTACAGCAGGCGGTGGATATCATCCGTACGCTTGATCCGAAGCCGGGCCGGGCTTTTGGCGGCGGTCAGCCTGGCTATATTACACCAGATGTTACCATTGAACGCCTCAATGGCGAGTATGTCATTCATATTAACGACAATCACGTGCCGCAGCTGTCGATCAATCCTTATTACCGGCAAATTGTCCGCGAAGCCGACACCGATGCCCGCAAATATGTCGAAGGCCGGATCCATGCGGCGGTGTGGCTGATAAAAAGTATTGAACAGCGTCGCCGTACCTTATATAATGTGACCGAGGCCATTATTGGTCTTCAACGCGGTTTTTTTGACCATGGCCCCAAATTTTTACGGCCCCTGACAATGAAAAAAGTGGCCGAACAGATTAGTGTTCACGAATCAACTGTGAGCCGGGCCACGGCCAACAAGTATGTAGCTACTCCCCATGGGGTATTTGGCATGAATACTTTTTTTACGGCCGGCCTGCAAAGTACCGGCGGCGAGGATATTTCCGCCAGCCGGGTCAAACAGGAGCTAAAAGAGCTTATTGTAGCCGAGAACCCGAAGCAGCCCTTAAGCGATCAGGCGTTAAGCGACATTCTGAACAGCAAAGGGATTATGGTCTCGCGCCGGACGGTGGCTAAATACCGGGAGGAATTGGCGATTCCGGCTTCAAGCAGACGCAAAAGACATTAACAGGGTCTATAGTCAGATCTCTAAATGCGCTTCGGTTCGTTTAGAGGTCTTTTTATGTGGTATAAATCTATGTTTACAGGAAATTTTACTTATATCAATCATTACAATCGCTGTGGTGAATAGATTAATTGTAAATATACCATTAAATGGCAAAAATATAACAGGTAACAAAAAGGGGAATTGCCATTAATGGCGAATAAGAATCTGATAGTATGGTAAAGGTGGTGATTGGATGGCACAAAACACCATGATCATGTCATTAAGTGACGGCTATATAATTCCGGCCCCCCGCAATTATGAAGATTTTAAATATGCGCTGTCCCATTCGGCAAGCCCCAGTATCAGCCTGTTATTTGGCGATATTAACATTTTGCCCGAGCTTTTGGCTCAGGCCCGTGAGCATAAAAAACGGGTATTGGTCCACCTGGACCTGTTGGGCGGTGTGGGCAAGGATAAGGCGGGTATTCTGTTTTTGGCACGAATGGGTGTATCGGCTATTATCACTACCAAACCCCAGCTGGGCAAAATTGCCAGAGAGTCAGGCATGCTGGTTATTCACCGGCTGTTTGTAATGGATTCGGAAGCCATCAAAACCGGGGTAAATCTGCTCAAGGGCTATAAACCGGATGCGCTCGAACTGCTGCCGGCCTCGGTGCCTTGCAGTGTGGTTGCCGAATTGGCCAGCCTGACCGGGCTGCCGATTCTGGGCGGCGGACTTATGCATACCAAGGCTGAGGTCCAGCAGGCCATTGATTGCGGGCTGAGTGCGGTAAGTGCCAGCAAACGGGAGTTGTGGTAGCCGTCAACTAGTATAAATTGTATGTGAAAATAATAATTTTCACACTATTTAAAAAGTTGCAGGAATTATCTCCGCCAGGCAGAATATATACTAATAAAGAAGTTCATACAGGGACAGAGATAAAGAGAAGTCCGAAATTTTCGCCAGAGCAGCATTGCTATATTTGGGGCGTTAATTTGGGCTTTTGTTTTGTTCCAAGGAGGTGGGGCGGCGGTAGGCGGGGAATAACTGGAAATTCTTATCAGAAAATTCTAAGTTATCCAATAATAAGGAGGGTATTATCATGACAAATTTATTTGGTGAATTTTTTGGCACAATGGTGCTTTGCCTGTTCGGCTGTGGTGTTGTTGCTAACTGTCTGTTAAGCAAGTCCAAGGCGGAGGGTTCCGGCTGGCTGACGATTACTACCGGCTGGGCCATGGCTGTTATGCTGGGGGCATTTACCGCCATTGCTAACGGTGCGCCTCAGGCCGACCTTAACCCGGCCGTGACCTTTGCCAAAATGTTTTTAGGTGTATATGAGCCCGGTCACGCGCTGATGACGATGGTGGCTGAAATAGCAGGGGGCGTGGCTGGTGCCGCTATCGTCTGGCTGGCCTTTCTGCCCCATTGGGAAATTACAGAAGACAAAGGGATTAAACTGGGGGTTTTCGCTACAGCACCGGCAATTCGCAGCACATTTTCCAATCTGCTGTGCGAGATTATTGCTACTGCCGCATTAATTACTATGGTTTTTGCAATTTTTTCTAAACCTGTTGGCAGCCTGGCGCCTGGTTTTGGACCTTATCTTGTGGGTATGTTAGTCTGGGCACTGGGTCTCAGCCTTGGCGGTCCTACCGGTTATGCCCTTAACCCGGCCCGTGATTTGGGACCCCGGATTGCCCATGCTATCCTGCCGATTGCCGGTAAAGGCGGCTCTGACTGGGGTTATGCCTGGATTCCGGTTGTCGGTCCGATGCTGGGTGCCGGTGTTGCGATTATTGTGGCTAAAGCAGCCGGTATGATCTAAGCGATACCTGTGTGGCTAGGATGAATTAAAAAGGGGAGTTGTGCTGTTATGACAAAAAAGTATGTACTTGCACTTGATCAGGGAACGACAAGTTCACGGGCTATTTTATTCGACCAGGATTCCAGTATTGTTGCTGTTGCCCAGAAGGAATTTACCCAGATTTTCCCTAAACCAGGCTGGGTAGAGCACAATGCCGATGAGATTTGGAGCTCCCAGATTAGTGTTGTGGCTGAGGTCGTGGCCAAAGCCGGTATTAATGTTGCCGACATCGCCGCTATCGGTATCACCAATCAGCGGGAAACTACTGTGGTATGGGATAAAACGACCGGCAAACCGGTATATAACGCGATTGTCTGGCAGTCCCGGCAGACCATGGATATTTGCAATGAGCTCAAGGATAAAGGGCTGGAGGCGACTTTCCGTCAAAAAACCGGCCTGGTTATTGACGCTTATTTCTCCGGTACCAAAGTGAAATGGATTCTTGATCATGTAGAAGGAGCCCGGGCCAAAGCCGAGCAGGGCGAGCTGTTATTCGGCACGATTGATACCTGGCTGATCTGGAAGCTGACTGCCGGCAAGGTACATGTAACTGACTACTCCAATGCCTCCCGCACCCTGATGTATAATATCCGTGAACTTAAATGGGATGAAGAACTGTTAGCGGCGCTTACCGTTCCTACCAGTATGCTGCCCCAGGTCCGTCCCTCCAGCGAAGTCTACGGTACAACCGATCCCAGTGTGTTCCTGGGTGGGGCCGTGCCGATCGCCGGTGCCGCCGGTGACCAGCAGGCGGCTCTGTTCGGCCAGACCTGTTTTAAACCAGGCATGGCAAAAAACACGTATGGCACCGGCTGCTTTATGCTAATGAATACAGGTGATAAGGTATTTGAGTCTAAAAACGGCTTGTTAACCACCATTGCCTGGGGTCTGGAAGGTAAAGTGGAGTATGCTCTGGAAGGCAGTATCTTTGTTGCCGGTTCAGCGGTTCAGTGGCTGCGGGACGGTCTGAAACTGATCGATGCTGCTCCTGACTCCGAATACTTTGCTAAAAAAGTCAGTGATGCCGAGGGTGTGTATGTGGTACCGGCTTTTGTCGGACTGGGAGCCCCTTATTGGAATATGACAGCCCGTGGGGCCATCCTTGGTTTGACCCGGGGTACGACTAAGGCCCATGTTGTCCGTGCAACTCTTGATTCTATGGCTTATCAGACCAAAGACGTTCTGAGTGCCATGGAAGCCGATTCGGAAATCAAGCTGCAGGCGCTGAAGGTGGATGGCGGGGCTGTGGTGAATAATATTCTGATGCAGTTCCAGGCCGATATCCTGGGGGTTCCGGTTGACCGGCCGCAGGTTACGGAAACTACCGCCCTGGGCGCAGCGTACCTTGCCGGCCTGGCTGTCGGGGTATGGACCAACAAAGAGGATCTTGTTCAAAACTGGAAGCTCGATACCCGGTTTGATCCGCAGATGGCCGAGGAGCAAAGTGCCAAACTGTATAAAGGCTGGCAAAAAGCTGTCAAGCGCTCGATGGACTGGGAAGAATAGACCACTGCTGCTTAATTACTTTATATTGTGTTAGCGGACTTAGAGATGAAGAGAAGTCCTTCTTGCGCCATAACCGGCTGAGAGGGACTTCTCTATCCTTTTTTCGACCAATTTATTAATAAATTCTGTGGACATAAGAACGCCTATACCCTAAAGGGCACAGGCGGCTTGTGCCAGCGTCCCAAGGAGTTGGCACAAGCCAAGTCTTATCTTACCCTTAAAATATGGAGGACCCAGACCTCCCAAAGGAGTATAAGCTATGCAAGCTACTGTAGTCGTCATTGGCGGCGGGGCAACCGGAGTCGGCATACTGCGGGATTTGTCCATGCGCGGCATAAAAACCATTTTACTTGAACAAAAAGACTTAGCTTATGGCACCAGCTCGCGGTTTCACGGACTGTTACACAGTGGTGGCCGCTATGCAGTCAAAGACGCCGAATCGGCCCGTGAATGTATCGAAGAAAATTATATTTTACGTAACATTGCCAGGCAAGCCGTGGAAGCAACCGAAGGGTTGTTTGTCAGGCTGCCGGAAGATGATGAGCAATTTGAGCCGGCCTGGCTGGCGGCCTGTGAGCAGGCCGGGATTCCAACCATACCGATAACCCCGGCTGAGGCCAAGCACCTGGAGCCGCAGCTGACCGGCCGGCTGGTTTCCGCTTACCGGGTGCCTGATTCCGCTGTTGACGGCTTCCGGCTAGTATGGCAGAATGTCCTCTCAGCCCGGAAATACGGTGGTCAGGCGTTGACATACACGGAAGTAACCGCGATTGAATATGTAAATAATCAGGTGGCAGGGGTCAGGGTTAGAAATACGCTAACCGGTGAGCCCGGCGCAATAACTTGCGATTATATTGTGAATGCAGCCGGTTCCTGGGTCGGCCAGGTGGCCGGCTTAGCGGGAATTAATGTTAATGTCCAGCCCGACCGGGGGGTACTCATCGCCTTTAATCACCGTTTTACCAGCCGGGTAGTCAACAGGCTGCGGCCACCGTCTGACGGCGATATCTTTGTTCCCCATGGTTCGATTACGATCCTGGGCACCACCTCATCAGCCGCAGACCGGCCTGATGATACGGTGCCGCGGGCGGCCGAGGTGGCAGAGCTGCTGCGGCTTGGTCAGCCTTTATTCGAGAATATCTATGACTATCGCATCCTGCGGACGTTTGCCGGCACCCGCCCGCTGTATAGCGCTGACCCTCACGCCGCCGGCCGGGCTGCTTCCCGCAATTTTACCATCATTGACCATAGCCGGGACGGGCTGCGGGGGATGGCGACAATTGTCGGCGGCAAACTGACAACATACCGTCTGATGGCGGAGAAGATGGCCGATCATGTCTGTACGCAGCTGGGGCTTAGCGCCAAGTGCCGTACTGCTGACGAGGCCTTGCTGGAAGAGCCGCCGGCCGCCGCTGTGCAGCAGGCTAAACGCTTCTTTCCTGCGTACAGCGTCAACCGGGCGATAGAACGGCTGGGTCCCAAGCTGGCCGATGTTGTCCAGGCGATGGAGGCTTCGCCGGCGAAACGCCAATTGCTGTGTGAATGCGAAATGGTTACCCTGGCTGAGGTTGAGGCGATGGCGGCAGATCCCACCAGCTATAGTCTGGAAGACGTGCGGCGCAAAACGCGCCTGGGGATGGGGACCTGTCAGGGGGCTTTTTGTGGTTTTCGCGGCGTCGGGGTTGCAGCGACCAAGCAGTTGATTACCGGCAAGGCCGCACCCCAGCTGCTGACAGACTTTCTGGAAGCACGCTGGAACGGGATCCGGCCGGTATTGTGGGGCCAGCAGCTGCGCGAGGCCGAATTGCTGCGCGGCATTTACGGGGCCGCATTAAATATAGATGGAGCGGTTAAACATGAGAACAAATGATGTTATTGTTGTAGGCGGCGGTTTAGCCGGTTTAATGGCGGCCATTGCCGCTGCCGGCAGGGGCAGGCAGGTTATGTTGATGACCACCGGTGCCGGTACGCTGGCTATCGGCGGCGGGACAATTGATATGCTGGGCTATCTTGAGGATACTACCCCGGTCGACAGCCCGGCGGCGGGTTTTAGCGGCCTGGCTGCCGATCACCCTTACAGCAAGGTCGGACAGCAGGCGGTAGCCGAGGCGGTACAATTTTTTCTTGACCTCTGCCGGCAAGCCGGTTTTGCTTATACGGGCGCGCTGGACAACAATCTCTGGCTGCCAACCGCTATCGGTACTCTGAAACCCAGCTGTCTGGTGCCCTTAACTATGGACCCGGCCCCGCTTAAAACGGCCAGTCATGTGCTGGTAGCGGGGTTTACCCGGCTGAAAGATTATTTCCCCGAGCTGGTTAGCAGCGGCTTAAACAGGATTTCCGGGTATCAGAGAGAGTATGAACAGGTGCTTATTGACCCGGGTTTTGTCGGGGGACGGGATGTAACCACACTGGATATTGCCAGATGGCTTGATACCCCGGCCGGGCAGCAGGCTTGTTATGAGCAGCTGGCAGGGTTCGTCAGGCCGGGGTGTGTTGTTGTCATTCCCCCTGTCCTGGGTGTACGGCCTGATTATGATGTCCGGAACAAGCTGGAGCAGGCTCTTGGGTGTAAATTTGTCGAAACAGTCATTATGCCGACCGCTATTACCGGGCTCAGATTGCGGGCGTTGCTGCTGCAGCAGGCCCGCAAATTAGGGGTCCGGATTATGGAGCAGGCTCATGCGGCCTGGGCGGTGCAGACCGGCAACCGCGTTACGGCTGTCGTTACCGGCAATGTTGACCGCGAGCGGGCCTATAACACCAAGGCTGTAATTTTAGCAACAGGCGGTTTCTTTGGCGGTGGCATCACTGCCGGGCCTGACAAGGTGGAGGAGGCCGTTTTACACCTGCCGGTGCAGGCCCCGGCTGACAGGGAAAACTGGGGGGCACTGAAATTGTTTAATGGCGCGGCTCAGCCTTTTGCCAGGATCGGCCTGCAGGTGGATGCCGGCTTGCGGCCGGTAGATGCCCAGGGGCGGGTATTATTCGAAAATGTGTATATTGCCGGCCGCAACCTGGCAGGCTACGACTACTGCCTGGAGAAATCCGGCAATGGCGTGGCGCTGGTGACAGGCTATACGGCTGGATTGCGCTGCTGACAGAGTCTGAGGCCAAAGCCTGTACGTACACTTTATATAATGGAGAGAAAATATATGAAAAAACATCATGATAACCCGGACAGCTGCACTACCTGTA
Source organism: Bacillota bacterium (assembly GCA_023388195.1). Classification (GTDB taxonomy): domain Bacteria; phylum Bacillota; class Negativicutes; order Sporomusales; family Sporomusaceae; genus Sporomusa. The sequence goes on along the minus strand of JAEWGR010000018.1, from coordinate 10,371 downwards.
CGGCCTGTGTTGTGCATTGCCCTGTTACCCAGGCGATGCGCGAGTTCAGGGGACCGAAGCTGGCGGGGCCGGCAGGGGAACGGTTTCGGCTGTCAGAGGATGATTTTGATGCCGCGCTGGAGTACTGCTCCAACTGTAAAAACTGTGATATCAGCTGTCCGTCCCGGGTGCCGGTGTCCACACTCAATATGAAGGCCCGGGCCCGGTATCGTAAAATACACAAGCCGCCGCTCCGGGACTGGCTGTTGTCACATGGTGAACAGATGGCCAAAATGGCCGGTCTGGCACCAGGGATGTCTAATCTGGGCATGAACAATGCCCTGAGCCGGACGGTGCTGCGTCAGATCGGGATAACGGATAAAGCGCCGCTGCCCGCTTATGCCCGGCAATCGTTTAGTAAACAATTCCGTAAAATTAAGCAGCAGCCTTTTCCTAACAAGGTGGTTTTTTATCCCGGCTGTTTTGTAAACTATAATCAACCGGAGGTCGGGCTTGATGTTGTCGCTGTCCTGCAGGCCAACCAGTTTGAGGTTATTGTGCCGGCCGCAGCCGTATGCTGCGGTTCGCCGCTGGTGGTTGGCGGCTATCTGGACGAGGCTGAGGCCAATGCCAGGCAAAATATCAGTACCTTGAGCCAGTATGTTGAGCAGGGGTATGCTGTCATCACTGCCTGCACCAGCTGTGGCCTGATGCTGAAACAGGAGTATCAGGAGCTGTTTGCCATCGGCGGCACCGGGGAGGTTGCGGCCCGCATCTATGATATTTCGGAATTTTTGCTGGAGCTTTATGACGAAGGCCGGCTTAATACCGCATTTATCAAGCAGCAGGTCCGGTATCTGTACCATGCCCCCTGCCATCTTCGGGTGCAGGGAATCGGCCGGCCCGGTCTGGAGCTGCTGAGTTTGCTGCCCGGGGTTGAGGTAACTGATGCTGACTCCGGTTGCTGCGGCATTTCCGGTAATTACGGCTTTAAAGCCGACAGATATGAGATTGCCATGTCGATTGGCAGCCAGCTTTTTGCCGCTATTAAAAACAGCGGGGTGGATACGGTAGTGTCCGACTGCGGCACCTGCCGGCTGCAGATTACTCATGGTACCGGGGTCAGGGCCGTGCATCCGGTTACGGTGGTCCGGGCGGCGTATGGGCTGTAGTCAGGCAGGTAGGCCGGCACCGGCCGGTGGGGCATTATGCTCTGCCGGCGGTTGCCGGGGAAGGGGAAAAATCCCTGATATTGATTCCGGCTGGCAGGATTTTTTAAAATACAGGCGAATAGTTGAACAGGGTAAGAGTATTTTTTTCGCCTGAATGGGACAAGAAATGCTGATATGGGACTAAAAATGTCCCTTTATAAAAAAGATACACATTCAGGTGGAACAGGCAAGAAAATGAGAAATAACCTGAATAGGTAGGAGGGGTCATATGCTTAAAAAGACGAAAATTGTTTGTACCACCGGTCCCAGTACCGATGTTCCCGGTGTGCTCGAGCGGATGATCGTTGCCGGGATGAATGTAGCCCGGTTTAACTTTTCCCATGGTACCCACGCGGATCATGCCCGGCGTATCGCCATGGTCCGGGAAGCTTCCCGGACTGTGGGTATCCCTGTGGCCCTGATGCTGGACAATAAGGGCCCGGAAATGCGGTTAGGCTTATTTGAGGGTGGCAAGACGACGCTGACCAAAGGCCAAACCTTCACCCTGACTACCCGGGAAGTAGTGGGCAATAATCAAGTGGCTGCCGTTAATCATAAGCTGCTGCATACGGAAATTGTGCCCGGTAATGTAATATTGCTTTCTGACGGACTGATCAGCTTGCTTGTGGAACGTGTCGCCGGCCAGGACATAATTACAACGGTGCAGAACAGCGGTCCGATTTCCGACCGGAAGCGGGTGGCGGCTCCTGGCGTGTATGTCAAGCTGCCGTTGTTATCAGACCAGGATGTGGCCGATATCCGCTTTGGCATAGAACAGGGCGTTGATTTTATTGCGGCCTCCTTTGTACAGCGGGCCAGTGATATTCTGTCGATTCGCAAACTACTGGAAGAGGCCGGTGTTCAGGGTGAGATCGAGATTATAGCCAAGATTGAAAACGCCGAAGGGGTTCTGCGGCTTGATGAAATCCTCAAGGTAACCGACGGGATTATGGTAGCGCGAGGCGATCTGGGGGTGGAGATCCCGGTGGAGGATGTCCCGCTGGTGCAAAAGCAGATGATTGAAAAATGCAATAAGGTGGGCAAGCCGGTAATTACCGCCACGCAAATGCTGGAGTCGATGCTGACAAATCCACGTCCTACCCGGGCAGAGGCCAGTGATATTGCCAATGCAATTCTGGATGGCTCGGATGCGATTATGCTTAGTGGTGAAACGGCTTCCGGCCAATATCCGCTGGAGGCGGTGCAGACAATGGCAAGGCTGGCTGCCCGTACCGAGCTGGCCCTGGAGTTCGGTCAATTACTGCAGGCTAAAGGGATCGGGCAGGAAAAAACGACGACAGAGGCTATCAGCCATGCCAGCGTTCAGGTCGCCCACGTATTAGGAGCGGCGGCTGTCCTTACCTCCACCAACACCGGCTATACGGCGAAAATGGTTTCGAAATACCGGCCTAAGTCGGCGGTTGTGGCGGTTACCCCCAGTGAGAAAACCCTGCGCCGGCTGTTGCTGTGCTGGGGTGTATATCCGGTATTGGCGCCGGGATCGCAGAATACCGATGAAATGGTAACCAATGCGGTGAGTGGGGCTTTATCCACCGGGATTGTCAAAGAAGGCGACCTGGTTGTGGTTACTGCCGGCGTTCCCTTGGGGGCCTCAGGCACAACGAACCTGATCAGGGTGCACGTTGTTGGCGATATTTTGCTGCGGGGCACCGGGGTGGGCCGGACGGCGGCTACCGGTACGATTCGTATTGCCCGGTCACTGAAAGAGATCAGAGAAAAATTCCAGCCCGGTGATGTTCTGGTGGTGAAGGCTGTTGATGAGGAAACGGCAGTGTATGCGGCCAAAGCGAGTGCTATTGTCGCCGAAGAAGGCGGACTTACCTCGCAGGCGGCGATTGTCGGCACCTGTTTTGGTTTGCCTGTTATTGTCGGTGCCGATGGGGCTACCGAACGTCTGACCGATGGGGCTACCGTCACGGTTGACGCGGCTCGCGGCATAGTCTACAGTGGTCAGATAAATGCCAGATGACAGCATGTTGTTACGGCCGCCGGGCAATGAAGATAAAAAAATACCGTATTTTTGTGAAAAAGGCAGGAATTTCATTGCGGCGGGCGAATAGTATTACCGTGAAGTAGAAATTTTATTGTCATTACGGGACAAAATATGTTCAACCGGGACAGTTTGCGACCCAAAGGGGATTATGGTGGATAAGATTATTCAATTACAGCGCAAGATTGCGCCAGAATTAACACAAATAATTGAAGCAAGGTATAATCTTCTGCGGTATATTCAGCATGCCCAGCCTGTTGGCCGCCGGGCAGTGGCGACAATGCTGGATATGGGGGAACGGGTTGTCCGGGCGCAGGTAGACTGGCTGAAGGCCGCCGGGCTTGTTGAGTTTTCCCAGCTGGGCATGAGTGTGACGGCCGAAGGGCAGGCAATGCTGGCCGATCTGGCTGAATATATTCGCTTGCTGCATGACCTGGTCGGGCTGGAGGATGAACTCGCCGCGCGGTTGAAGCTGAACAAAGTGATTATCATCCCCGGCGACAGCGAAGCCGACAGTACTGTCCGGCGCGAGCTTGGCCGGGCGGCGGCAGGTGTACTTGGGCAGCATCTGGGAGATAATATGGTTGTTGCCGTCAGCGGTGGCTCAACCATGGCCAAGGTGGCGGAGGCTATTAATTTTAGTGTGCCGACAACCGCGGTTGTACCGGCCCGGGGTGGTCTGGGCGAGGTGGTCGAGTATCAGGCCAACACCATCGCCGCCGTTCTGGCAGGCAAACTGGGCGGCCGTTACCGCCTGCTGCATATCCCTGACGGGGTCAGCGAGGAAACCCTGGAAGCGATCTTAGCCGGCGATGCCAATCTGCGGACTGTGGCCGAAGTCATTAAAAAAGCCAATATTTTAGTCTATGGCATTGGTGATGCAATTGAGATGGCGCAGCGGCGGGGGCTGCCGGCAGCAGCCATTGCCGAGCTCGAACGGCGGGGAGCCGTAGGGGAAGCCCTGGGGCAGTATTGTGCGTTGCCGGGGGAGATTGTATATGTTACCAGCAGTATTGGTTTACGACTGGATGACCTGGCCGGCATTGGCACTGTAATTGCCGTAGCCGGCGGCAGTGCCAAGGCCAAGGCTATTTTGGCAGTCGCCGGCACCGGCGGCCAGGATGTGCTCATCACTGATGAAGCCGCCGCCAAGGCCATCCGGTTACTTATAAACACAAATTAAATTTAGGAGGAATTTCATAATGACGATTAAAGTTGGTATTAACGGTTTTGGCCGTATTGGCAGGAATGTTTTCCGGGTTGCTGTCAACAATCCTGATTTTGAGATAGTGGCTGTCAATGACCTGACTGATGCGAAAACGCTGGCCCATCTTTTGAAATATGATTCGGTTCACGGTACGATGAACGCCGAGGTTAAAGCTGTCGAGGGCGGCATTGCCGTCAATGGCAAGGTGGTCAAAGTGCTGGCGGAAAAAGATCCGGCCAGCCTGCCCTGGAAAGCTATGGGCGTTGATATTGTAGTGGAATCAACCGGCCGTTTCACAGAAAAAGAAAAAGCCCTGGCTCATGTGCAAGCAGGTGCCAAGAAGGTTATTATCTCGGCCCCGGCCAAAAATGAAGATATTACTATTGTTATGGGGGTAAACCAGGATAAATATGATGCCGCCAGCCATCATGTCATCTCCAACGCCTCCTGCACAACCAACTGCCTGGCTCCTTTCGCCAAAGTGCTGCATGAAAAATTCGGCATTAAATCAGGCCTGATGACAACCGTTCATGCCTACACCAACGACCAGAATATCCTGGATCTGCCGCATAAGGATCTGCGTCGCGCCCGGGCTGCCGGCATGTCGATCATTCCGACCACGACCGGTGCAGCGAAAGCGGTAGCGCTGGTGCTGCCTGAGCTTAAAGGCAAGCTCAACGGTTTTGCCCTGCGGGTTCCTACCCCGAATGTATCGATTACCGACCTGGTGGCACAACTCGAAAAACCGGCTACAGCCGAAGCTGTCAACGCTGCGCTGAAAGAAGCCGCCAATAATGAACTTAAAGGGATTATGGCTTTTTCCGAAGAAGAGCTTGTTTCCAAAGATTATAACGGCAATCCCCATTCCTCCATCGTTGACGGCCTCTCGACCATGATGGTGGGTGATAATCTGGTCAAGGTTGTTTCCTGGTATGACAACGAGTGGGGCTATTCCAACCGGGTTGTCGACCTCATCAGCTTTATTATCGGCAAAGGCCTATAGCTCTTAGCATAAGAAGCAATCTCAGACAGCGTTTGGGGTTGCTTCCTCTCTCTAAGCTCTAACTGGAGGAATGGCATATGAATAAAAAGAGTTTGACAGATATCTGGGTGTCGGGCAAGAAGGTTTTGGTACGGGTAGATTACAATGTACCGATGGATAAAGAGGGCAATATAACTGACGACACCCGCATCCGGGCTACGATTCCCACGCTGGAATATCTATTGTCCAAAAATGCCGCAGTCATCTTAGCCAGTCACCTGGGCCGTCCCAAGGGCAAGGTCGCTCCGGAGTTTTCACTTAAACCTGTGGCCCAAAGACTGTCACAGCTGCTGTTTGGCCGGGAGGTCCAGTTTGCTGCCGATTGCGTGGGCCCGGAAGCCCGGAGGATGTCGGCTGCCCTCGGCAGCGGCCAGCTGCTGCTGCTGGAAAATCTGCGGTTTCATGCGGAAGAAGAAAAAAATGACCCTGACTTTGCCAAACAGCTTGCCGGTCTGGCGGAAATTCTGGTCAATGATGCCTTTGGTGTCTCCCATCGGGCCCATGCCTCGGTGCATGGTATTACCAAATATATACCGGCTGTTTCCGGTTTCCTGATGGATAAAGAGCTGTTGTTCCTGGGGCAGGCTGTTACCAACCCGGCCCGGCCATTTGTGGCTATCATCGGCGGGGCCAAGGTTTCGGATAAAATCGGGGTTATAGAGAATCTGTTACATAAAGTGGATACCTTGATCATCGGTGGCGGTATGGCCAATACTTTTCTCGCGGCCCAGGGCTATCAGACCGGTAAATCGCTGGTTGAAGCCGACAAACTGGAACTGGCCAGAGAACTGATGGCAGCTGCTAAGACGAAAGGTGTCAGCCTGCTGTTGCCGGAAGATGTGGTTGCAGCCGACCGGTTTGCCGCCGATGCCGACCGGAAAACAGTGCCTGTGGATCAAATTCCGGCCGAATGGATGGCGCTTGATATTGGACCGGCCAGTGCGGCCAGCTATGCGGCGGCGTTAACGGGAGCGAAAACAGTAGTCTGGAACGGGCCGATGGGGGTATTTGAGTTTGATGCCTTCGCTGTGGGCACCGAAGCGGTAGCCCGGGCGGTGGCTGCTTCCGGGGCCAAGAGTATTGTCGGCGGCGGTGATTCGGTCGCTGCCCTGGAAAAACTTAAACTTGCCGGCAAGATTACGCACATATCAACAGGCGGCGGGGCTTCGCTGGAGTTTCTGGAAGGCAAGGAACTGCCGGGAATTGCCGCCCTGGCTGACAAGTAGAAAACAAGGAGCTGAAAACATGCGTAAACCGATTATTGCCGGCAACTGGAAAATGCACAAAACTGCCGGGGAAGGTGCTGCTCTGGCTGAACAGGTGCAGACTCTGACCAACGCTGTGACCGGGGTGGAGATTGTCATTTGTCCGCCGTTTACCGCCCTGACGGCGGTAGCCGGGGTTGTCGCCGGTTCACCTATTGGCCTGGGGGCGCAAAATATGCACTGGGAAGACCAGGGTGCCTTTACCGGTGAGGTTTCTCCCGGTATGGTGAAGGAGCTTGGCTGCACCCATGTCATTATCGGTCATTCTGAACGGCGTCAGTATTTTGCAGAAACAGACCAGGCCGTAAATTTGAAAGTAAAAGCTGCCTATAAAGCCGGTCTGACTCCCATCCTGTGCGTCGGTGAAACCCTGGCTGAGCGCGAAAGCGGGGCCACCGAACAGGTTGTGGGTGTGCAGACCCAAAGCGGTTTGGCCGGTCTTACGCCGGAGCAGGTGGCAAAGCTGGTAATTGCCTATGAACCGGTTTGGGCTATCGGTACCGGCCGTACCGCTTCGGCTGATGACGCCAATGCCGTATGCGCCTTTATCCGCAATACTGTAGCTGCCGGGTTTGGGCAGACAGCTGCCGGGCTGGTCCGAATTCAGTATGGCGGCAGTGTCAAACCCGATAATATTGCAGAACTCATGGCTAAACCGGATATTGACGGGGCTCTGGTAGGCGGAGCCAGTCTGGAGGCCGTTTCCTTTAGTAAGCTGGTTACGTTTTAGGACTGGATAAAGGAGAAAAACACGATGGCAAAACTAGCAGCGCCCATTGCGCTTGTAATTCTGGATGGCTGGGGTATCGGCCGTGAAGAAGACGAGTACAACTCAATTGCCAAAGCCAGTACACCTCATATTAGTCTGCTAACCGAGTTGTATCCGGCAACCAGTTTGGTCTGCTCCGGTGAGGCTGTCGGCTTGCCGGCCGGGCAGATGGGAAACTCTGAGGTTGGCCACCTGAACATTGGTGCCGGCCGCATTATTTATCAGGAGCTTACCCGGATCAGTAAAGCGATTGCCGACGGTGACTTTTTTACTAACCCCGTACTCTGCCGGATCTGCGAACAAACGAAAGCCGCCGGCAGTGCACTGCATCTGATGGGCTTATTGTCGGACGGCGGGGTACATAGCCATATTACCCATGTCTATGCCCTGCTGGAACTGGCGAAACGGTACGGTATCGAGAAAGTCTATGTCCATGCCTTTCTGGACGGGCGGGATGTACCGCCGGCCAGTGCCATCACCTATATTACTGCCCTGGAAACCAAAATGGCAGGTATCGGTACCGGCGAGATCGCCACAATTGCCGGGCGTTATTACGCAATGGACCGGGATAAGCGCTGGGAACGGGTCAGTAAACAGTATCAGGCAATTGTTCATTGTCAGTGCACCGAGGCGACCAGTGCCGTTGCTGCCGTGGAAGCCTCGTACCAGGCCGGAAAAACCGATGAATTTGTTGAACCGACTGTTATTGCGGGCTGTGGCTATTCGGGTATAAAGCCCAATGACGGTGTTATTTTCTTTAACTTCCGGCCTGACCGGGCCCGGGAACTCACCTGGGCCCTGACTGATCCGGCTTTTGACGGCTTTGAACGGGAGAATGGCTGCTTCCCCCTCTATTTTGCCAGTATGACTCAATATGATGAAAGTTCCAGTGTGCCGGTGGCGTTTCCCGCCAGTCATCCGGCCAATACCCTGGGGGAGGTATTCAGCAAAGCCGGCTATACGCAGCTGCGGATTGCTGAAACCGAGAAATATGCCCATGTTACCTATTTCTTAAATGGCGGTGAGGAAAACCTTTTCCCCGGTGAAGACCGGGTACTTGTCCCGTCGCCGAAAGTCGCCACCTATGATCTGAAGCCGGAGATGAGTGCCCCGGAAGTCACAGATAAGGTGATAGAGGCTATCCAATCCGGCAAATATGACCTGATTATCCTCAATTATGCTAATGGGGATATGGTTGGCCATACCGGTTTCATGGATGCCGCTATCAAAGCGGTGCAGACAGTTGACCAGTGTGTCGGCCGCCTGGTTGAGGCCATGCGGGCCCGGGGCGGCATTACCCTGATTACCGCTGATCACGGTAACTGTGAAGCAATGAAGGATCATGCGACCGGTGAGCCGTTCACTGCCCATACTACGAATCAGGTGCCCTTTATCATGGTGGCTGAGTCCCAGCGGGGACGCAGGCTCCGTGAAGGCATTCTGGCCGACATCGCCCCGACCATTTTGGCTCTGGCCGGTGTGGACCAACCACCGGAAATGACGGGAAAAAGTCTGATTGAAAAATAGGAGGAAATAACATGTCTACAACCATTGTTGATATTCTGGCCCGGGAGATTATGGACTCCCGCGGCAATCCCACCGTCGAGGTTGATGTTTTATTGGAAGACGGCACCTTAGGCCGGGCGGCTGTTCCCTCCGGGGCCTCCACCGGCGCCTACGAGGCGGTGGAACTGCGCGACGGTGACAGCACCCGCTATCTTGGCAAAGGTGTGCTTAAAGCCGTAGAAAACGTGAATGAGATTATTACACCGGAGATTGTCGGTATGGATGCCCTGGATCAAATCGGAGTTGACCAGGCGATGCTGGAGCTTGACGGTACACCAAATAAAGCCAAATTAGGCGCCAATGCAATCCTGGGTGTATCCATGGCTGTTGCCAAAGCAGCCGCTGCCGCATCCGGACTGACTTTGTATCAGTATCTGGGCGGTGCGAATGCCAAAGAACTGCCGGTGCCGATGATGAACATCTTAAATGGCGGCAAGCATGCCGACAATAATGTGGATGTACAGGAGTTTATGGTGCTGCCGGTAGGGGCTGAGAGCTTTGCCGAAGCGCTGAGAATGGGCTCGGAAATCTATCACAGCCTGAAAAAAGTTCTTGCCGGCCGCAAACTGGCAACGGCAGTCGGTGACGAAGGCGGTTTTGCCCCTAATCTGGCTTCCAACGAAGAAGCCCTTAAAGTTATCATTGAAGCAATTGAAAAGGCCGGCTATAAACCGGGTGAACAGGTTATGCTGGGTCTTGACGTTGCCGCCACTGAATTATTTAAAGAAGACGGAAATTACCATCTCGAAGGTGAAGGAGTTGTGAAAACTCCGGCTGAAATGGTGGAATACTATAGTCAGTTGGTTGACAAATATCCGATTATTTCAATTGAAGACGGTATGTCGGAAGATGACTGGGACGGCTGGAAACTCCTGACTGAGCGGTTAGGCAGCAAAATTCAGCTGGTAGGCGATGATTTGTTTGTTACCAATGTGGAACGGTTAAGCCAGGGCATTGCCAGCAGAACCGCCAACTCAATCCTGGTGAAAGTGAACCAGATCGGTACCCTGACCGAAACCTTTGACACCATCGAAATGGCGAAACGGGCCGGTTACACCTGCGTTATCTCCCATCGCTCCGGTGAGACCGAGGATGCTACGATTGCCGATATTGCCGTGGCTGTAAACGCCGGTCAGATTAAAACCGGTGCTCCGGCCCGTACCGACCGGGTAGCGAAATACAATCAATTGCTCCGGATTGAAGAGCAACTGGGTGATTTGGGCCAATACCGGGGCCGTAAAGTTTTCTACAATCTAAGATAAGGTTCGCGCCGGAAGGAGGTGAACTAAATGCCGAAGGGATATCTGATTCGCTGCAGCCA
>JAEWGR010000009.1 GCA_023388195.1 Bacillota bacterium | reverse complement strand
GGGCACGGTCACGGCGGCAGAAACCACGTTTACGCCGATTACTGGCGTAACAGCAACAACCGTGCAGGCGGCTATTGCTGAGCTTGAGACGGCCAAGCTGGAGGCTTCAGAAGTTGTGACTACTGCGGCTGCGAATAAGGTTCTTAAACTTAATGCCAGTGGTCAATTGCCTGCTAATTCTACTACTGCGACAAAGCTTGCAACGGCAAGGACAATTAATGGTGTTTCTTTTGATGGTAGTTCAAACATAACCGTATATGATTCAAGTAAATTACCATTAACAGGTGGAACCATTAGCGGCGATTTAAATGTTACTGGTACATTAACAGCCAGTAATTGGGCGTCCGGTCTCTGGGCGTCCTCATCAACCTTTACAGCCTCTTCCCAGGGGGCATGGTCACCGTCTGGTAATAATTCCGGTGGGTCTACCATTACGGCTTTAACTCAAAGTACTGGTTTAGGAGCCGGGACATATTCATTACAAAAAGTAATTCAGGAATTAATTACTCGCAGTCATATTCATGGTTCAACAACGGTTGCGACCGATAATTGCAATTGTGGATATTAGAAAGGATAACATGTATTCAAATTGTAGGTTTTTTCTTATTTTGGGCAAAGAATGTAATGGTTCGTGTATCTATTGTCACCAAGGATTAAATGATACTCCTTATGGCAAGGTTCACGAACCTTTGCCTGATCCCAAAAAAGTAGCAACGTATTTTCCAAAAGAGGGAGGTTATACATTAACACTGTATGGAGGAGAACCGTTGTTATACTGGGACTTTATAGTTCCCTTTGTCTATGCAATAAAAAATAGAAATCCCCAGGTTCGATTAACTATGGTTTCCAATGGCTTTCTGTTAACTAAAGATAAAGCCAAATTTATGAACGAAAACAATATTATATTTGGGTTATCACATGATGGCTATTATTACCAACAAACCAGGAAAAAAGACGATATATTGCAAGTTAATCCAGAACCATTTTTATTAATTGACAAAAAAAATATTGCCGCTACCTGTTCTTCTTTGAGCTCAGACTTTTATCAAATCTGGGATTATTTCGATGAATTCAGGGTAAAGCATAATGTTCCAATATTTCCCGTTGCTATTCAAATGATGAAAGATGTGGAGAACACAACGGCAGAGTTCCTTTTTATAAAGAATAGAAAAAAATATGAACAAATGTTAGATAAGGTTTTCGATAACTTATATCATAACGTAATGATAGATTACTTTGAGTGTTATGAATGGATGCAATATAAACGTATGATTGAGTCATTAGGCAGAAATTTAGAAGACAAAATACCCGGTTTGTTTTGTGGGGCAGATACTTCAACAATTGACGTAGATATTTATGGGAATTTATATAACTGCCATAATTGTTGTAAACCGTTCTCACATATTAGCAACGGGATCAAAGCTTCAGAAAAACCATTTGTGCCGAGTGAGAAGTGTTTAAGTTGCCTGTCATATCCTCTCTGTGGTGGACTATGTTATGTTGCTGAGCAAAGTAAAAAAGAATACATGTGTTATACAATGACCGAACAGGTTAAACGATTAATAGAGTTTTTAAATAAAGCGGGAGGTAATACTAATGTTTAAAGGTCTTGTTCTGAAAGGACGTCAAATTACTGATCCAGAAGCTGTAAGCGTGTATAACTCACTTTCTGTTTTAGAAAGTGGACTACATATTACGAAGTATATAAAAACTGGAAATGGAAATTTTAACAAAAGTTCTGAAATAACAATATCACAAGAAGAAATATACGCAAAAGAGCAGCTATTAGGTATCTATGAGAATCAGTTTGGGGATTTCGTTGTATGTGATATGGATAAAATTTCTTATAGCTCTTTCGGTTTAAGTCTGGTCAAGATTAAAGCCTATAAAAGTGAACTGCCGATAATGTTGATTTATGGTAACGGCAGTGATTATGGTGTTATTTCATACTCTGATATTGTTACTGATATGGAAATCATCAAAGAAGAAAATGCCAATATTCCCGGCGAGACTTTTAAGTTGTTATTTGGTGAAACCTGCACTGAATTTTTTAAGGTAAGGCGAAGTAAAAGAAGTTTAATTTCTCAAATTGAACTCAGTGACAGTTTAACTTTTCTTGAAGCGCAAGTTGATCTACTTTCCAAAGTCGTATTCGCCATTGCTGATGCTCATCCGGAAGTTTTGTCCTCTTTACATTATAATCAAATAAAAAATACGATTGAAAGCAATAGTGTTTTAACTGTTAAAACTGAAACCAAATGTTTGTCTGATATAAAAGAGGGCAAGTCTGTAATAAGGAAATTGCAAGCCGACTATTTTGCAGTTAAAGAAGAGTTTTAATCAATGAGAAAATTTTCGATACCATTTACTTGGCATGGTGAAGTTGATGAGTTTATAGACTTCGTGAAAGCTAATAAGGCTCACATTGATAGTGTATATTTTAGCTTGCCCCATATATTAAACACAAATTCTCATTTTACTGCAATTAGAAAATCGCAAGTCAATTCACAACATCAATTAGATTATAGGGATTTAAAAACACTGGAATTCGTTGTGAAGTCTTTGGGCGTTGTGAAAAGAATGGCAACAATCAATTCGGTTTCTTATTATGCTCCAATTGAAGAATATGAGAAAACGATTAAACAGTTAGTCATACCATTTTTACAGTTGTATAAAATTGAAACAGTTATTATAACTCACTTTTTCGTTGGTAAGTGGATTAAAGAAGCTTTGCCAGAGATTGAAATTCAGACTTCCTGCAATGATTTTCAATTCCTATTGCCGCAAATGGAGATATGGAAAAAAGAACTGGGGGTTGAAGTTTTCAATCCTCCCAGAGAAACCGGACGCACTCCCGGCCTGTTTACAAGCTTTAAACAGGCCGGCTATAAGTTGAAAGTCATGATTAACGATGCTTGCCTATATGGATGTCCTTATCATGTCGCTCATGCTGCGGTTAATGAAATTCATAGTTTCGAAAAATTTCATCCCGAAGGCGAAGATTGTTTATTTGGGCAAACAGAAAACTTTTTTAGAGGGAACTGGCTATTGCCCCGGTGGTTGCCCTTAATAGACGAATATGTAGAGGTATATAAAATTGTTGGTAGAGGGTTTCCTCTAGAAGATGTAAAAAAAATAGTAACTGCCTATATCAATCTCGACGATAGCCTGCCTATTAATGAATTACTGGGGGCAACAGGCGTGAACTATAGGTTTCATGATAAAAAAGTTCCATGTTCTAGAATTCCGGACAAACTATTAACTTGTCAGCGTTTAGAATGTGATCCTTGTGGGATATGTACCAATTTAACCAAGGAGTTTCTTGTATGAGTGATTTGATTTTACCTTCAAGTTTTGATCTCAAGGAATCTCAATCTTATAAGAAGGTTTACACAGAAGGTATTTACAATCGGATTAACTTTAATAAATCCCATGTAGCTGTTGATGTTGGTGCGAATATGGGGATACTATCTAATTTCTTAAAGGATAAAGTAGGCAAATTGATTGGAATTGAGCCTTGCCAGGATAATATCCCTTTTTTAAAAGCAAATTGTCCAACCATTGTGTTACATCCATATGGCGCTTGGGATCAAGAGGATGAGGTAGAGTTTTATTCATATTTTGCTCCGGGGCTATCGGGAGTAGGTCATTTTGCCGGATGGGATGCTGTTTTCCCTGCAGAACCGACTGTATCTAAATTGAAAGTTCTGCCATTAGACATTATCTTAAAAGACGAGCCTATGATCGACTTTATCAACATGGATATTGAAGGATCGGAATTAAAAGCTTTAGTGGGAGCAAAAAAAATAATTTTGAAATATAAACCATTACTTGCTATATCAACTTACCACAGGTATGATGACAAGTTCAGAATACCAGAATATATTTTTTCATTGGTTCCCGAATACAAAATGATTAATGTAGGAAGCCACGAGGTCGCTACCTCGTTATTTTTTTGTAAAGGAGGTTAATATGTTATCAAGTTTAAACCATAACGTCGAAAATGGCGATAAATGGGTTTTTGACCAAAAGGTTGCTCATTGTTTTGAGGATATGCTGCAAAGGTCTATCCCTGAGTACGCAACCATGAGAGCGCTTGTGTTTGACGTTGGTAGAATAATTTTAGATAACCATAAATCAAAAAATATCTTAGATTTAGGTTGTTCTAATGGGGTAGGTCTGGAAGATTTCGCGATCCATTATAAAGATGGCAATATTCTTGGCATAGATACTTCAATTCCTATGCTTGAATTAGCCGCAGAAAGGATGAAAAATCATAAAAACGTTCATATAAAAAAAATGGATTTACGAAAAGAATTTCCTAATGGAAAATATCAATTAATAACTTCTATACTGACTATTCAATTTATTCCAATAGAGTATCGGCAAAATTTAATTAAAACCATTTATGACTCTTTGAATGCTAATGGTGCGTTTATATTTGTAGAAAAAGTACTAGGAAATGATTTTTTAATAAATGACTTATTGACAAAATCCTATTTACAACTGAAACAGGATAATGGGTATAGTCAAGAACAAGTTTGCAGGAAAAAAGCATCACTTGAAGGGGTTCTTGTCCCGATAACCTCTAATTGGAATAGAGAATTATTAAGAAGTGCCGGCTTTAAACAAATTGATACTTTCTGGAGGCATCTGAATTTCGAAGGATTTATTGCCATAAAGTAGTGGAATGATACATTTCGGATTTAGGACTCCCTGAAGATTACGGCCAGGTCTTTGACGGTAGCATTTATTAAGATTGAGATTACGGGTTCTGAAGTGAATGGCTATGTCAAGTCGAGGATTGCCATAGCATATAAGCGAGGTGTTTCAGGATAGTTGTGGTAAAATAGAAATGAGGTGATGAAATGAAATACACACAAGGTATATATAAGAATATAAACGGACGTATACTCATTATGCCAGATGGACGAGATAAACAGGGTGTTGGTAGGTCACTTAATATGCCTGCTTTCGTAGATACCTCTCAAAATTTTCGTGAATTAGGCAAAGCCGTACGAGATTGTTTTTTGGTAAGCCAAAACAGTCCACCAATTGAAGATGTTAAGACATTAGGAAACGTTATTGAAGCTGCTACTGGTATTAAAATTTGGAGCAAATTTGCCAGAGAGCACGTGCTGATAGATGGAATGTGGGATACGGAGCAGGGATATACATTCGAACCGATGGAGCGACAGAAAGATAACTCGTACATGCCGAGAAAGACACGAGAAAAAGTACAGTTAGGACTCACTGCGACAGACGAAGAAATCGGCAAAGCAATCAATCAGGCGTTTTCCGTTATTGAGGGAAGCTGAGAAGCTCACTGCAAAAACTTCTCCTAAACTCGCTGCAAAAGATTGAAGCTGGTAGCTGCATCGCAGAAGCCCATGCACATCGCTTCCTGACAAAGGGCCATTTCGTTGAGAGAGGTCAGCAAAGCGGCGATATCGCCGACATAACTCTGGATGGTTTTTTGCCGTCTTTGGCTAGATGGGCGGCAAAGGCGCTAACGATTTCTTACTCCATTTCGTTTTTGGACAAACGAAAAGCGCCAATAGACAGGCATCTGTTGGCGTAGGGGATTTAGAGAAATTGACGGCGCTTTTGAGCTACCTATAGTTCTTCTCCTAAAGGGTCGAGTGGATTGTCAACAGAAAACTAGACAGATTTACTAAGGAATATCGCTTATTGTACTGGCCTAAGTTAGCCAAATGTTGAATGAATGCGTGATGGCGCTTGAACAAACCTGTCATGAAATGAATGATAAGCCTTGGCCTTATAAACCTAAGAAGGATAGAAACTGTCTGGCATCTTAATTGCATATTTATAAAAATCCTTTTTTACAAGAAGTGTATTTACCAAAAGAAATCTACAGTACAACTCAAAGGTGATAAAATGACTGAGAAGCTTAATCAAATAATCGTTAATCTGCCGCTAGTGCTGTCTGACAGTCACAACCCGGCAGACGTAAGTCTCAACCGGGTAATGACCGTGGTTGTGGCTTTTTTTGTGTTGTTAGCACCGGGAGTCACATTGGCGATCATGCCGGATTGGTTTGAGCGATTAACGCCTTATTGGGAAAAGCTGTTGGCTTTTTTGGCAGCACAGGTAGCAGGAAACATGTTTAAGAAATATATTGACAGTAAAGGGGAGGTGTAAGGATGAGAATTGGAGCACTAAGCGCAAAATATGAATCTAATGGCAATCCCGGCATAGTATCGACTAGTTGGGGTGACGCTGGTGGCGTATCCTACGGTTGTTATCAACTAGCTACAAATACCGGCAGTGTTGCTAGTTTTGTGTGTTGGTTGAAGGAGCAGGGGCATCCCTACGGTGATATGCTGAGCACCCACCCCGCAGGCAGCCTGATGTTTTCAGCAACGTGGCAGTATTGTGCCGAAAACGATATTGATGGATTTGCCCGGCTTCAGCATGACTATATTCAACACGCCTACTATGATCCGGCAGTCGCCGTACTCAGGGCAGCTTATTTCAACATAGAAAATCACCATGAGGTCATGCAGGATATCATTTGGTCAAGGACAGTGCAGTACGGTATGGGAAACATTGTTGAACTTTTTGAATTAGGTGTGAAGTCTATTGGTTATGAAAACTTGTCCTATGTTGATGCGCCTAATTTTGATGCCGAAATTATCCGGGCTGTTTACAGCTTCCTTATTGAAGAGGCTGACAGCGTCGCTGATAACGGTAATGGCTGGTACAAATCTCGGCAAGGCTGGATAAACGGCAGCTGGGATGTTGTATGTGGTTTAAGGAACCGGTTTGTAAATGAATGTGCAGATGCATTGGCTATATTGGAAGAAAATAGTACGGCAGGGTAATATTGTTTACTAGATATCGAGACTATGTGGGGTAGGCCCAGTAACGCCAGGCAGCTGTACTGCTTGGCGTATTTTTTGTGGTTAGACCGCGGTCAGTGGACGTGAAAACCCACTGACTTTTTTCCTTTCCGGTGTCATCTGTTAGCCTAATTTAAATCCTAATTTGGCTAATTGGCGATATTTTACAATAAATGTTTCTTCAATCAGAACTTCGTTTCATAACGTGTACTATGTCCGCAATCCCTAAGATATGGTATTATGGAAGGTAAAGTGCGCTATGTGCTTCTCTGAACGGAAAGGGTATTTATCGCCCGGGCTTGCATAGAGGCCGCAAAAATTGCCAAAAGATGTTATTTGTTGGGGCGAGGCGATCGCCAGCCTGGATAATTAGCGATTTACTCCCGCTCAGATCATGCAAAGGGGGAGATAATATATGAGTATTTTTCGTACTAAGAGTATCGATTTACTGAAGCAGGAGGCCTGCCGGCATTCGCTGCGCAAGTCTTTAACTGCTATCGATATTGTGATGATTGGCATTGGGGTAATTATTGGCACAGGCATTTTTGTGCTTACCGGGGTGGCGGCTGCCAAATATGCCGGTCCCGGCCTGATGCTCTCGTTTGTACTGGCCGGGATTACCTGTGCTTTTGTTTGTCTTGCTTATTCGGAGCTGGCGTCGATGGTACCGATTGCCGGCAGCGCCTATACGTATACCTATACATCACTGGGCGAGTTCATTGCCTGGCTGGTGGGCTGGAATCTAATTCTGGAATACTCAGTCGGTGCCAGCGCTGTGGCCGGAGGCTGGTCTGCCTATACCGTCGGGCTCTTACAGTCGGCCGGCATTCAATTGCCAAAAGCCCTGATTGCAGTTCCTGCTGACGGGGGTATTATTAATCTCCCGGCCGTACTCATTACCTTGTTTTTGACTTTTCTGCTGGTAAAGGGTGTCCGGGCAAGTGCGAACGCTAACCGGCTGTTGGTGGCCGTTAAGCTGGGAGCCATCTTTCTGTTTATCTTTCTGGCCGGACCTAAAGTCAATACGGCTAACTGGGAGCCGTTTTTACCCTATGGCTGGGCTGGGGTATCTGCCGGTGCCGCATTTATTTTTTTTGCTTATCTTGGTGTGGACTCCATTGCCACGGCGGCGGAAGAAACCCACAATCCCAGCCGGGACATGCCGGTGGGCATTATCGGTTCTCTGGCTGTTTGTACCGTCTTATACATCACGGTTACCGCTATCATGACCGGGGTCGTTCCTTACAGCCAGTTAAATACGGCTGAACCTGTTTCTTATGTCCTGCGGAGCATAGGCTACAACTTTGGCTCGGCACTGGTGGGGACCGGGGCCATCTGTGGCCTGTCCACGGTGCTGCTGGTTATGATGTATGCGCAAACCCGTGCGTTTTTTGCCATGTCCCGGGATGGTTTAATTCCGGCCACAGCCTGTAAGCTTCATCCCAAGTACGGTACACCGCATGTTATTACGGTCATTGTTGGTGTCGGGGTAGCTTTGGTATCTGGTTTTACCCCCATTCATATTGTGGCGGAAATGTGCAGCGTCGGCACGTTGTTTGCTTTCATCGCCGCCATGGTTGGTGTCATGGTATTGCGTAAAACCAACCCTGACGCCGAGCGTCCCTTCCGCTGCCCCTCACTTACCTTTGTTGCCGTTGCCGCTATTCTTTTTTGCCTCTATATTATGTATAACCTGGCAACCGGAACCTGGATCCGGTTTATCGTTTGGACCCTCATTGGGGCCGCCATCTATTTCCTGTATGGGCGTTCACACAGTGTATTAAATAAGGCCAATGAACAATCCGGTACCAAGACGCGGTAGGTTGAGGTTCTTACCTGCATCGACGGTGGCCCGCACTTGAGCAGCCGGTTTGATGAGTTTTTATTCCTACCCGCTGGGCGGTAGTTACTAGGGGTTCCACATAAACGCAAAAAACGGCGGCCGGAGCCGCCGTTACCAGGGGAAGAAATAGGGAGATTTGGAGATTGATTCTATGAGCACGTCACCGTTTGCCGCCGCAGCCACCACCACAGTTTTTTTCATCGCGGCGCTCTTCTACGTTGGCTAATTCACAGGCGAAATCAAGGTTTTTCTGCCCCTTTTCATTACGGCGCTGTTCATTATTTTTATTCCGGTTTTCGTTTCTCATTATCAATCACCTCCGTTACTTATTGTGTCCGCATTCAGGAATTTGATTGATGGTAAATAAAAGTTTAACTTGGCAAGAATGTAAGATTTGCAAATTGACCGAATCTGCCGGCAGCCCACAATACCGGAATAAAGCGGAATTATGAACAGACCGGTGGCCAAACTCCTGCTGAACTTTATTGTAGTTTAGCAGGAGTTTCATTTTTTTTACAGGAATATTATAGTAACATCCCTGCTAGAGTCATGGCGATTTTGTAGCAGTTAGAATTGAAACGGAGGTACATGTAATGGCTGGTTTTTCGTTATTTAAGAAGTCACCCTGCAAAGAGGCTGTTTGTATAATCAAAAATGTGGAGGATCGCTTGCAAGGGAAAGTGGTTGATGAGCTCCAGGTGGATTATCCCATTCACCAAACCTTGCTCGGGCATTTTGATAAACTGTTTGCTAATGAAGAAAAGATGTCAATCAACTCCCGGCAAATGCTGGGGGTTATCTCCTCCCTGAGTGAATTTGATGTCAAAATGGCCCATTCGGCGTACAAACTGAAGGATTTTGCCCAGGATATGGCGGCTTTGAGTGAATCAAACCTGGCCATTGTCCAGGAGATTACCGCCAGCATGAATGATGTAAATGACACCATCACCAACACTTCCGATACCATGGAGCAATTACATGCTTCCTGCCGGGATTTAATTAGCAAAAATGACGACAGCATGCTGCAACTCAATGAAATTAATACCCTGCGCGAAGAGGTTATTCAAGATACTACTGTCATGGGGGAGCAAATCGAACAGTTGGTAGAGCTGGCAACCAAGGTCAATGAGATTGTCAATGGTGTGGAAGCCATTGCGGAGCAAACCAATTTGCTAGCTCTTAACGCCTCAATCGAAGCAGCCCGCGCCGGCGAATCAGGCAAAGGCTTTGCCGTTGTGGCCAATGAAATCCGCAAACTGGCCGACAATACCAAATCAAACCTGGATGATATGAGGGTTTTTGTCAACAACATCCACCAGGCAGCCAGCGGCGGCAAAGGCAGCCTGGACAACACCCTGCGCTCTACCAATAATATGAATGCCAAGCTGGATGCCGTATCCGGTACTATCCGGGACAATGTACATATGTTGAAGGATACAGTCCAGGATGTGGACCACGTGTCAGAATCCATGCAAAGTATTAAAGAAGCGGCCAGACAGGTCAATCAGGCCATGTCCCTATCGGCCCAGGATGCGGAAAAACTACATAGCATGACCCAGATTATTTATACCGACTCTATGGACAGCGTCGAAAACGCCCGGCAAATCTCCCGGATCGATGACGATCTCAGTGCGATTGTGCGGGATATGATCACGGCCCTGAACGGCGGCATTCACGCCATCTCTAATGAAGATCTGGTCAGTAGCCTGACCAAAGCGAAGGATGCCCATGGCAACTGGATGCGGAACCTGCAGCGGATCGTGAGCGAAATGAAGATTTACCCCATTCAGACTGATTCGAAACGTTGTGCCTTTGGCCATTTTTATCATTCTATTCATATTACTCATCCGGACATCGTGACCGAGTGGGACGCCATTGACGGAGTACATCATGAACTGCATCAGGTGGGTGAACGGGTTATAGCGGCTGTCAATGCTAAAGAACCGGTACAGGCTGCCAGCCTGTACTCTCAGGCCGGGGAGATGTCAAGGCAAATCTTTACCTACATTGACAGGACAATTCAGGCGATTGAACTAAAATCCAAGCAGGGAGTGGAGATATTGCGAACCCGGTAAAGGCGCAATAGACGGAGGAATAGGCATGCTCTACTGTGCAATCATTGGGGATATAATAAAATCCCGTCAAATAAAAGACAGGCAGTCTGTGCAGCGGCAGTTTCTGGCAATGGCGGCTGAGGCAAGCAGCCTGTACGCGCCGGCGATCGAGTCTCCTTTTACCGTAACAATCGGTGATGAATTTCAGGTCCTGCTGAAATCCATCGACAGTGCCCCGCAGATTGTCGAGCATGTTGTGCAGGCCATGAAACCGGTGGAGCTGGTGTTTGGGCTGGGGATTGGCACCCTTCAAACCGATATTAATCCCCGGCAGGCCATTGGCATGGACGGACCGGCTTTTCACCTGGCCAGAGCGGCACTGGTACAGGCCAAAAAGAAGAAGCCGAAAATTGTCTATAAGTCTGATGCCGCCGCTATTGAGCTGGTAAACTCCCTGCACTATTTTATAGAAACCTGCGAGGAGCGGCGGACTAAACGGCAGCAGGCCGTAGTGGAATATTTGCAGCAGGGGTATACGCAGGCGGCTATTGCCGGGCAACTGGGGATCAGGCAGCAGAGTGTCCATGATATTATCAACGCTGCTTATGTGGCGGAGATCAGACAGGCTAAACAGACGATCCTCCACTACTTAGCCAGTATTAGCAAACAGGACAGGTGGCTGCCTGGCCCTAATGAAAACAGGCTGTAAAACCTGTTAAATATAATACAGGGGTATAAGCCTGTTTGTTAGACTGCAGGTTACTGAGCCTGCGTTATCGACGCCAGGCTGATAATGATAGGGGTTAGCCTAAGTATGGGGGTGAGTGGGCTTGGATGCGTACCTTGTATTGGCCTTGCTGTTGTTAAGCCATGTTATAGCAGACTTTGTTTTACAGACAGACCGTATTGCCGCCGGCAAGCGGACCAATTATAAAATGATGGACAGCCATGTACGCTGTTATTTGCTGACAAACCTTGTCCTGCTGGCTCCTTATCTTA
>JAEWGR010000004.1 GCA_023388195.1 Bacillota bacterium | reverse complement strand
CGGGAGGGCACGCAGGAGATTTCGCTGGCTGTTTTGGCAACCACTTTTTCCATCCTGGCTGTGTTCGTGCCTGTCGGCAATATGGGTGAAATCATCGGCCAATTTTTCAAACAATTTGGCTTAACTGTCGCCTTTGCCGTTGCATTTTCCCTGTTTGTTGCTTTTACGCTTACGCCGATGCTGTCGGCTTACTGGCTAAAGACCGGTGAGGGCGGCGGCCGGCGTCTGCGTTTGCTGGAACTGGTGCTGGACAAATGGGAACAAGGGTTTGACGCATTCCGG
The DNA here is from genome assembly GCA_023388195.1 of Bacillota bacterium. Taxonomy (GTDB): domain Bacteria; phylum Bacillota; class Negativicutes; order Sporomusales; family Sporomusaceae; genus Sporomusa. The sequence continues at coordinate 81,048 of JAEWGR010000004.1, read as the reverse complement.
GAAATGTACCGGCAGCTTTTATACTGGGCCCTGCAGCGCCCCAAAAAGCTGGTAGCCCTGGCCTTGTTGTCCCTATTCCTGAACGCTTTGTTATTGCCCTTTTTGGGCTCCGAGTTTCAGCCAACCTACGATTCAGGTGAATTTAATATTAATATAACGGCACCGGCCGGAACCTCCATTGAACGCAGTAAGGAGCTGGTTGCCCAGGTCGAGAAAGAGGTAATGGCGATTCCCGAGCTGGAGTCGGCCTATCTGGTTGTCGGCACGAACCGGCAGATTTACCGTTCGATGGTCGGGGTGCGGCTGGTGGATTCCAGTGAACGCTCCCGGTCAATGATGGAGATTATGGATTCGCTGCGGGTGAAGTTTCGTAATGTCCAGGGGCTGAAAGTATCGGTGCCGCCCGGGCAAAGCCAGGGCCGCGGCGATTCCCGGCCGATTCAACTGGCCCTGCGGGGCCCGGAGCTTGACCTGCTGAATCAATATGCCGCTACGCTGGCAGAAAAGATCAAGCAGATTCCCGGTACCACCGATGTGGATATCTCCAGTGAACAGTCTGAGCCGGAGGTGCAGGTTAAATTTGATCAGGACCGTCTCGGCGATGCCGGACTGGACGCGACTACCGCCGGTAAAGCCGTGCAAACTGCCTTTTTGGGCGCAACGGCCAAGAATCAATATAATGTGGCTGACAGTGATTATGATATCCGTGTTCAGCTGCAGCAGGGAAACAGGCTCAGTCTGGAGGATGTGGCCAATCTTCGGCTTAGCAGCAAAAATGGCTTTGTCCGCCTGGGTGATATTGCCGAGGTAAAATTATCGTCAGGTCCAACCCAGATTGACCGTGAAGACCGCCAGCGCCAGGTTATTGTGTATGCCAATGCAGTTGGTACTTCACCCGGGGAAATTATTGCCAAGGTCAAAGAGCTTGTCCCTGAACTGAATCTGCCCCTGGGGTACAGTTCTAAGCTGGTAGGTCAGGCGCAGATGATGGAAAACTCCTTCAAGGAGATCGGTAAAGCGCTGATCCTGGCTGTGGTGCTGATTTATATGGTACTGGCAGCTGAATTTGAGAGTTTTATTCACCCCCTGACAATTATGCTGTCATTACCTTTCTCCCTGGTGGGAGCTGTTCTTGGGCTGCTGATAGCAGGCAATACGATTAACATCATGTCCCTGATCGGGATCATTATGCTCATGGGTCTGGTGACTAAAAATGCTATTTTGCTGGTTGATTATACCAATCAGCAGCGGGCGGCGGGGGTACCGGTTGTTGAAGCCCTGGTGGAAGCCGGTTCGGTACGGCTGCGGCCGATTTTAATGACCACGATGGCCATGATTTTCGGGATGCTGCCGATTGCCCTGGGGATTGGCGCCGGGGCTGAAATCCGTTCCTCCATGGGGGTCGCATTGATTGGCGGATTAATTACCTCGACCTTTTTAACACTGATTATTATCCCGCTGGTATATCTGCTGATCGACAGAATGCAAAATTATTTTAAGGGCGAACAACCGGATCAGGCTTAAGCAAGACTAAGCTTGTGCCTAGTCTTCAGTCGCCGGCACGCAGAAGAGAGTTGCATGTTGTTCATGGAATCCCCCCTGGCGTTCAGCACCAGGGGGGTTCTTAACTGTATCATAATTTATAAGTTCTGAGAGACTAAACGTCCTGATAAACTGCGGGGAATCGAGATGTGCCCGACTTGTTCAAGAGGAAGGTGCCCGCAACCCCGGTAACCCAACGGCCATTGCCGGAAAAAGCGTCATAACGTTTTTTTCAGGCCAGCTGCCAGCCTTCAATGACCAGTTTTTTAAAGGTGAAAAAGTTGCTGAGGGCTATGGTCAGGGGAATATTGGGCAGGTCATGGGGGACATATACCGTAACCCCCTGGATTTCTGTCTGGGAATAGCTGTCGGGATTGTGCGGCAGGCCCAGCCGTACAGACGGGCTTTCCCGCAGGTCAATACAGCAGCTGATGACCGGGAAGAGCTCAAGATATACCGGTTTACCCTGTGCTTTAATATGCCCCAGGGCCTGGTCGGTTATTGTAAGTATCGCCATAAAAACCCTCCTTTAAAATCCTTGTTCCCAATGATTCGCTGGTAAGGGAATTTTATCCTGCTGCGGCAACGCCAATATGCCTTTTAGAAAATCCAGGCAGCGGCGTCTTTCCTATTTCTATAGTGACATAATGCTTAGAGACTGAATATCATACACTATAGTGTTCGCAGATGCGCCGCCTTGGGGGTGATGCCATTGTTTTTTAACCAGACGGAGGAAATTAATAACCTGCTGGCATTAATGAGAGTGCAAAATAATTATATTTATGAGGTGAACAAATTAATCTATAGTGCCGTGTCGGATATGACGCTGGCCACTAACCATGAATTTGCCGGGTTTGTTAGTCATTTTTCGGAATTTGCCCGTTATCATTATAATAGTGAGGGCTACAGTCAGGCTGCGCAACTGGTGCAAACCTACCATTATATACTGCTGGAGCGATTGCTGGATAGTCAGGTACTGGCTGCTGCCGAACAAATGGAGATCGCTATCGGGCATTTGGAAATGGCTGTTCGTGAGACGCAAATCCGGTTAAACCCGCAAGTAATGCTGTTAAATCATGGCATGTTATTAATGGAGGAAACACAACTGAAAATTATCGAGACCCTGGAAGTACTGCTGAAGAGTTCTCATCCGGCCCTCCAATTACAGAATTAAAAATAACCCCAAACAGGAATTTGTCGGTTAATATTGAATTCTTATAAAGACATAATGCCTGACAGGTCATTATGTCTTTATGTGTGTCTCCAGAATGTACAAGAAGTGCAGATTTATTGTTTCTTGAGCCGTAACTGGCTAACATTATTGCCAATCGGGCTCAGAGGTGTTATTATGCAAAAAGGAACATTTTTCAGCATAATTATCTGGACGGGCCTGTAGTGTTTTAAACCCATTTTTTTGCAGCGATGCCGGCTCAGGTATAAAAAAAACAAGGTCTACATATGTTACGCTTGATTTTGAAAATTCCCGGGAATAGGAATGAGACGCGGAACGGGGTGGAGAAGTGGATATTGATTATGTAAGCAGCCTGCTTAAGGATTTTAAGGCAGGTGGTCTCTCACTGGATGAAGCACTGGAAAAACTAAAAATATTGCCTTATGAAGATTTGGAATTTGCCAAGCTTGATCATCACCGGCTGTTGCGTCAGGGTTTTGCCGAAGTTGTTTTTTGTCAGGGGAAAACTGTGGAGCAGGTACTGGCCATTATGGACCGGCTTGCTGAATATAATCGCAGTATTTTAGCGACCAGGGCCACACCCCAGATGTATGAGGCAGTAAAAAATGCCCTGCCTGATGCCCGATATCACGAGCTGGCCAGATTAATCACAATCGAGCGCCAGCAACCGCCGGTGGATCAGGACCGGTCTATTTTGGTCATGAGTGCCGGGACGAGTGACATCCCGGTAGCAGAAGAGGCTGCTGTTACAGCCGAGATGATGGGTAATGTGGTTAGACGGGTGTATGATGTCGGTGTGGCCGGCATTCATCGTCTCCTTGACCAGCGCAAGTTGATTGAAGAAGCGAATGTATTGATTGTTGTGGCCGGTATGGAGGGGGCTTTGGCCAGTGTGGTTGGCGGTATGGCCTCGAAACCGGTTATTGCTGTACCGACAAGTATCGGCTATGGCGCTAATTTTGGCGGTCTGTCCGCATTGCTGAGTATGCTTAACAGTTGTGCGGCCGGAATTGGGGTTGTCAATATTGATAACGGCTTTGGCGCCGGCCGGCTGGCAAGTATTATTAACCATATGAGGTGATTGAAGATTTATGTCCGCAAATTATAAAACAATGTATCTGGACTGCTTTGCCGGCATTAGCGGCAATATGCTGCTTGGGGCGCTGCTTGATATCGGGGCGCCGGAAGACCTGCTCCGGACAGAACTGGCGAAATTACCGGTAGGCGGTTACCAATTATCAATAACCAGGGTGGATAAAGGCGGCATCAGCGCTTTGTATCTGGATGTGAATGTCGATGATTCCGGCCATCATCATCGCAATCTGGCGGAAATTACCGGTATTATTGAAGAATCGACCCTAGCGGCTGCTGTTAAAGTCAAGAGCACCCAGATTTTTACCCGCCTGGCTGAGGCTGAAGCCAGGGTGCATGGTGTTACGGTCAACGAAATTCATTTTCATGAGGTTGGTGCTGTCGATTCCATTGTTGATATTGTTGGCATTGCCTGGGCACTGGATTATTTGGGTATTGAACAGATTTATGCGTCACGGCTTCATGTGGGCAGCGGGTTTGTCAAATGTGCCCATGGGCTGATACCGGTGCCGGCACCGGCTACGGCCGAATTGCTGCGGGGGATTCCCTTCTATCAGGGCGATATTGCCAAGGAATTGGTAACACCGACCGGGGCGGCAGTAGTAGCTGCGCTCGGTAGCGGGTACGGGCCCATGCCTGACGGTTTTATCAGCAATCAGGTCGGTTATGGCGCCGGCACCTGGGAACTGGACATTCCCAATGTTTTGCGGGTATACCTGGGAGAAATGCCGGCGAACGCTGCAGCGGAGCGGTTCGAGGGGCAGGAAGAGAAACCCTATCTTGTGGTGGAAGCTAATATTGACGACCAAAACCCCGAATTGTACAGTTATATCATGGACAAGCTGTTTGCCGCCGGCGCGCTTGATGTCTGGCTGACACCTATTATTATGAAAAAAGGGCGGCCCGCAACTAAACTGTCAGCCTTGTTGCCGGAGGAGTGCCAGTCAGGGATGGCTGAGATCATTTTGGAAGAGACTACATCTATTGGCATGCGGTTCTATCCGGTAACCAGAGCGATTGCCAATCGTGAGTTTATTATGGTTGGACTGCCTTGGGGGGATGTTAAGGTAAAAATTAGCTCATACGGGGGTAAAATATGTAATGTGGCCCCCGAATATGAGGATTGCCGCCGCCTGGCCGAAGAGCTGGGAATGCCTCTCAAAGTCATCCAGCATCTGGCTCTCAAAGAAGCGATGTCATTTTGCTAGCGGTATGAGCATGGAACTATTAGAGGCAAGAATGGCCGTTTTGTCGGAACGCTTTTCCCGGGCCGGTCTTACAATAGCGGCCGACAAAGCAATCAATTACGGCCGGCAGTTAAAAGTCTCAGATGGCGAGACAACAGTCACTGTCAATATATATAGCGGTAAAAAAGGCATCAGCATTGTTGTGGGGGGATCCCAATCCCCGCTTAAGGAAACAGTCACCGCTATTACTCAGGGGCAGATACCGGCCACGGCCTCATCCGGTGCGGAGAAAATACCGGCGTCAAATGGACGGCCGCCTGGTTTTGAAGCTGTAAAGGATTTTGATCATAAATGGATCGGGCTTGATGAATCCGGCAAAGGGGATTTTTTTGGCCCGCTGGTTATAGCAGCGGTGCTGGTTGATGATCAGTCGGCCGCCAGGCTTGCCGCCGCCGGCGTTAAGGACAGTAAAGCCCTGTCTGATGATAAAAACCGGATCCTGGCAGCGAGGATACGGGAGGAATGTGACGGGAAATTTGTCGAACTAGCCTGGATGCCGGCTGATTATAATGCAACCTACAGCGGGTTTTGCCAGCAAGGAAAAAATCTGAATCATCTGTTGGCATTTTCCCATGCCCGGGCCCTGGAAACTCTGCTGGCCCGGGAGCCTGCCAAGTTTGCCCTAGCCGATCAGTTTGCCCATGAACGGTTTATCCAGGCTGAGCTTATGGAAAAAGGCCGGACCATTACGCTGGTGCAGATGCATAAGGCTGAACGCAATATCGCCGTGGCTGCGGCTTCTATTTTGGCCCGGGACCGCTTTTTAGAAAGTATGGCGGCCTTAGCTGCCAGCTATGATATGATTTTTCCCAAGGGGGCCGTCCAGGTAGTGCCTGTGGCCCGTGATTTTGCTGCCCGCTATGGCAAAGAAGCCTTACAGCAGGTTTGTAAGGTTCATTTTAAGACTTTTGAGCAGATATAAAGATTAGTGAAATTTTTTTAGCAGGAAAAATCGAAATAATGTAAAATTATATTGTTAATATTGTAACTTTTTCGCTAATGGGCAACAAACGTCAGCTAGGCGGGGAGGGATGCATGGTGAATATTAAGTATCGGATTAAACAATATCCCATTAGCGCTGTTGTGGCCGGCATGGAACTTGGACGCATGGTGCTAACCCATGACGACAAAGTGATACTCAGTGAAGGAACCATTCTTTCCGAGAGCATGATTGCTGGCTTGAAGTTCTGGGATATCAGCTCTGTTTTCATCAAAGAATGTTCACCGACAATGGGCCTTGATTTATCCATTCCTGAAACAGTTCTGCAGAAAAAGTTTTATGCCGACTATGATCACACGGTGAACTTGCTAAAGAACTCTTTCTCCAAGCTGCGTTTTTTTAAAGAAGTGCCACTGGCCACTATGTGTGAATTAGTGAACAATGGTATTGAGCCACTTATCAATGCAACCGGCGTGATTAATCATATGCATATGGTACGCCGGCAGGATGACTATACTTTTCACCACTCTGTCAATGTTGCAGTTATTTGCGGCGTATTAGGCAAGTGGCTCGGGTATGCCGGCCAGGAGCTGCAGGACCTGGTGCTGGCAGGGCTGCTGCATGATGTGGGGAAAACCCAAATCCCACTCGAGATACTAAATAAGCCTGGTAAACTTACCCCTGAAGAAATGGCGATTATGCGTCTGCATACAATCAGAGGTTATCAACTGCTCCGCGATACCCCTAATGCGCCTACAGGCGTTATCTATGGGGTTCTTCAGCATCATGAACGGCTTGATGGCAGCGGCTATCCTTTAACTGTTTCAGGTGATAAAATTCACAAATTTGCCAGAATTATTGCGATTGCAGACATGTATGACGCTATGACCTCTGACCGGGTTTATCATCGCAAAATTTCACCTTTTGCGGTTGTTGAGATTATTGTTGACGAAATGTTCAACAAACTTGATCCGGCTATTGGCACCGTGTTCTTACATAATGTGCGCGACTACTTTATTGGCAATATCGTCGAACTAAGTGATGGCCGGCATGCTGAGGTTATTTACCTGGGCCAGTTTATGGCTTCCAGGCCGGTTGTTGTCACCGAGGACCAGGAATATGTTGATTTGGAACGCAGTAAGGGCTTAAGTATTGTGAATGTTATCAGGGCTTAATGTAAATAACACAGGATAAGGGGAGCGCTTATGAACAAAAAGGCAGTTGTGCTACTATCAGGCGGCTTGGATTCGACTGTATGTATGGCTGTCGCCAACAGCGAGGGCTATGAGCTGTTGCCAATCAGTTTTAACTATCACCAGCGGCATAGCCGGGAGCTTGCCGCCGCAGCCAGTGTAGCCAGGCATTATCATGTTGACCGTCATTTAGTGATTGAGACCAATATGGAGGCAATTGGCGGCAGTGCGCTTACAGATAGCAGTCTGGCAGTGCCTGCAGGCAATATTAATGCCACCGGGGTACCTGTCACCTATGTGCCGGCCAGGAATCTGATTTTTTTAAGCTATGCTCTCGGCTACGCCGAGGTGACCGGGGCTGACCGGATCTATATCGGTGTCAACGCGCTTGACTATTCAGGTTATCCTGACTGCCGGCCTGAGTTCATCGGCTTATTTCAGCAACTGGCTGACTATTCTACCAAAGCGGCTACCGAGGATGGCCGAAAAACCAGCATTGAGACCCCACTGATACATTTGAGTAAACGTGATATTGTGCTGTTAGGGAACAGGCTGAGTGCGCCGCTTCACCTGACAACAAGCTGTTATCAGGGTGGGGACGCGGCTTGCGGCCAATGCGACAGCTGCCTCCTGCGCCTTAAAGGCTTTGCCGAGGCCGGTCTGGCTGACCCTATTTTGTATCGTACTAGGAGTGAATAAAATGAATCAAACAGCTCAGGGACGCAACAACATTAAAGATGTGCAAAACAGCTGCGATGAGCGCGGTATCGCTATCCAAAAGGTCGGGGTCAGTGACGTTCACTTACCGTTTTTAATCAAGACCAAGGGTGGTTCATTTCAGACAGTACTGGCGAAAATTAAGCTTACAGTGGATCTGCCGCAGGAGTTTAAAGGCACGCATATGAGCCGGTTTATAGAGATTCTCAGTGACTGGAGCCAGAAACCGGTGTCCTATAAAGAAATCGAATATATGCTGACAGATACGATTGACCGCTTACACGCGCAGCGAGCGCATATTGATATTCATTTTAAATATTTTATTGAAAAAACTGCGCCGGTAAGCGGTTTCAAAAGTATGCTGGATTATGACTGCATGTTTTCCGGCAGTCTGGCCAGGGGTGAGCATCTGGACTTTATGTTTGGTATTACTGTGCCCTTTACCTCGTTATGCCCCTGCAGTAAGGAGATATCTCAATACGGGGCCCATAATCAACGGGGCATTATGCGGGTAAAAATCAAGCATCAGCATGGCCGGTTTATCTGGATTGAGGACCTGGCCAGCCTGATGGAGCAACAGGGCAGCTGCCAGGTATACCCGTTGTTAAAACGGGAGGATGAAAAATATGTTACGGAAAAGGCCTATGAAAACCCGAAATTTGTCGAAGATGTGCTTCGCGATTTAGTGCTTGCTTTACGCCAGATTGACAGCGTCCAATGGTTTGAAGTAGAATGTGAGAACTATGAATCTATTCATAACCACAGCGCTTATGCTGCCCATACTGAGACTGTCAGCAGGTAAAGAGACAGCAGGTTAGCTTTGGCTGAGCCTGTAAACGAACGGCGCCGGACCATTCAATGGAATAGTCCGGCGCCGCCCTTAGTTTAGCCGATTATTCAGCGCTGTAGTCGCCGTTGGCATCATATTTTGCAGTTAACGTCTGATTGGCCATTTGGCTTTTGGAACTGGTTGCTGCCGATGTGGCACTGCCTGATTGGGATTGTTTAGCCAGTTTGCCCAATTGGTTCATATCGGCCGAGGTTGCGGAACTGGCTGCAGAAGCGCCAGTAGTTCCGGCAGTGGCATAGTTGCTGGCAGTGCTGCTGGCATAGTCGTTGTTGGCATCCAGTTTAGCTGTCAGAGTGCCATATTGCTGTTTGCTTTCGGCCTGTTTGCTTTGTTTGTTTTGCATAATGTGATTACCTCCCTGTTTTTTTATTTGGCCGCGTGACCAATAATAGTATCAGGAATTGATTATCAAGTCATACCAGGGATTTTTTGCCCACCTGTGGTTGTGCGCAATGTAATAATTACCTTTGAGGGTGCTATGAAAAAATTAATTATCAACGCTGATGATTTTGGTTTACATGAGAATATTAATCTGGGTATTATTAACGGTCATACGAAGGGCTGGATAACAAGCACTACCATTATGGCCGGCGGATCTGCCTTTTTCCATGCAGCGGCGTTAGCTGCCGACTGCCGTTCACTGGGGGTTGGCGTCCATCTTACGCTGGTGGGCGGGCAGCCGGCTGCCAGGCCGGAGCAAATACCGACCCTGATTGACCGGGAAGGGCTGCTTTATTCTAAATACCCGCTATTTTTACGGAAGTTCTGTGCGGCCGCCATCCGCCCCGCCGACGTGCGGCGGGAGCTTGTAGCTCAGGTTAACAAGGTGCTGGCAGCCGGCATTCAGGTTACCCATCTCGACAGCCATCAGCATCTGCATATTGTACCCGGCATTATTGATATTGTCATTGATATTGCCAGGGAGTATAATATCCGGGCTATAAGAATTCCGGCTGAACCTCTGCTTTTTTTAGGGGGCTTCCGGCCCTCTGCCGGCCGGATCATTGGCCGTTCCGGCCTGAGCATTTTGGCAGGTTTAGCCCGGTTGAAGGCCCGCCGTGCCCGCCTGGCTGTCCCTGACCATTTTTTCGGCATGCTGGCCGGCGGCAGTATGGAAGAGCGGTTCTTTTTGAAAATCATTAATAGCTTGCCTGACGGCAGCAGTGAGATTATGATTCACCCGGGCCTCAATAATGAAATATTAAAGCCTGTTTTTTCCTGGGATTATCATTGGCAGCAGGAGTTGGCAGCAGTGACCAGCCCGCGGCTTGACGAATGCTTTAAGAACAACAACATTTCCCTGGTGTCATTTGCCGGTTTGAACTAAGGGGAAAGTGACCAGGAGCCAATTTTTTATATAAACGGGGGACGACCATGGGAAGGCAGTTAGACCGCAATATCTGGATTGTAACAATGATTGCGTTATTTATTATGTTTTTTAACTTAGGAAGTATTCCTTTACTAGACCCTGATGAGCCTGTATATGCCGAAACCCCGAAAGAGATGGTACAGTTCAATGAGTTTTTGTCGCCACGCATTTTTGGCGAATACTGGTATGATAAACCCCCGCTTTATTATTGGCTGGTAGCGGGTGCCGGCAAGGTGTTTGGCATGGGGGAATTCGCCGCCCGTTTCCCATCGGCAGTGTTAGGCGTGGCCGGGGTTCTGGCTTTATACTTATTTGGCCGGGAATTGTTTAATAAACGGGCAGGGCTGGCCGGAGCGCTCATTTTGGCAACAAGCCTGGAGTATGTTTACCTGGGTAAAGCGGCTGTTACCGATATGACACTTACATTCTGCCTGACGCTGGCCTTACTGGGGTTTATCACCAAGCGCTATTTTCTTATGTATGTCTTTATTGGCTTGGCCACGATTACGAAGGGGCCGGTGGGGTTTTTGTTCCCTGGCGCCATAATTTTGCTATATTTAGTGCTTGCCGGCCGTATCCGGCAGGTAACAGAAATGAAGCTGCCGGCAGGAATCGGCATATTTGCCTTGATTGGGTTGCCCTGGTACTGGTTTATGTACAGCGTTCATGGCTCTGCTTTTGTTGATACCTTTCTGGGCTTCCACAATGTCACCCGCTTTACTTCACCGGAACATCCGGAACTGGTTGTTTGGTATTACTTCATTCCTGTATTAATACTGGGATTCTTTCCCTGGACAGCTATCCTTGTGCAGTCGGTTTGGACATCCTTACAACGCAGCAGTCAGGATGGTAGCAGGACCTTAGTGTTCCTGAATATCTGGGCGGCGTTTATCTTTCTCTTTTTTTCCATATGTCAGACTAAGCTGGTATCTTATATATTGCCGATGTATCCGCCGCTGGCGCTGATAACGGGGTGGTATATCGACAGGATGTGGGATGTACGGGCTAAAATGATTGGCTGGCCTGGATTGCTTGTTGTTCTGTCAGCCCTGTTTGCCACCGGTTTAATTGTGGGTACGAAAACGCTGCCCGGTGTAACAACCATCGTTTTGGCGGCAGCGTCGCTGTTGAGTGTAATGGCCTTGTGTGCCGCGGGCTTTATTCGGAAGCGGCAGCCCGGTAAAGCTTTTGGGGTTCAGGTTGCCGGCATGGCTTTATGTTTGCAGCTGATTTTTGGTATGCTGGCTTCTGCAGTTGCCCCGCTTTTTACGTCTAAATATATTGCTCAGGAGTTTACGGCCCGATATGATGGCAAATCGCCGGTTTATGTGATGAAGTTTCTGCGTCCCGGGTTCGCATATTATACTGATGTTTATGGAATGGAAGTCAAGGCTCTGGAACTGCCGGCTGCTGTTAACAGTGTCCGGGGGCCGGCCTGGTTTGTTGTCCAGCAGGCTGACTACAAGCAGCTAACAGCTGCGGAACAGGCTCAGGTTAGCGTAGTGGCCCAGGTTGCCGACAGAATGATTTTAATAAAAGAATAGCCCGAGTCAGTGGCGGCATGCCGGTGACAACAACAGCTTATATGTTATAAATTTTGCTGGACAAACCAAAAGGAGCCTTTCTGGAAAGGCTCCTTTTGGTTTGTCTAAGATAATATTATGCTTTAAGGTTTTCCGCTAAGATTTCTGCTACATGTTTAATTTTCACAGCCGGCAGCTGCTTGTCAAGGCCGCCCTGAATCTGCATCATGCAGGCCGGGCAGGCAACGGCAATCACCTCGGCATCACTGGCTTTAATGTTGGTGATCTTTTGCTTAAGGATCGGCATGGACAGCTCGCTGTATTTAACTCCGAAAGCGCCGGCCATGCCGCAGCATTTGTCACAGTCTTTCATTTCGACCAGTTCATAGCCCGGAGCGGCTGCCAGCAGCTGCCGTGGCTCAGTGTAGATACCGAGCCCCCGTTTCATATGGCACGAGTCGTGATAGGTCACTTTTTTATGACCGGCCGTTTTTGTCAAGCGACCGGCTTTTTGATATTCCCTGGCGACAAAGCTGGTGAATTCACAGACTTTATGACCGATTTTCTCAGCCCGTTTTTGCCATTCCGGCTCGTCGGCAAATAATTCGACATAGGTTTGATGCCAGGTCTCGGCACAGGTCGGGCAAGCCGAAAGAATGGTGTCGGCATTGGCGGCTTCAAAGACCTCAATATTCCTTCGGGCAATTCGCTTGGCTGTTTCCCGGTCACCCATACCGAGGACCGGTTTACCGCAGCAGCTTTGCTCTTCAGGGAAAACGACCTCCATGTTAAGGTCCTGGAGTACCTTATATACTGCTTCGCCGGTTTCAGGGAAAATAAAATCAATGTTGCAGCCACTGAAAAAAGCAATCCGTTTGGCTGGTTTATTTATACTTTTCGTTACTTTGGCAACGCGGTCGCGAAAGGGGACGTCTGCGACTGCAGGCAGGCTGCGGTCTTTGGCCATACCGGCCAGAAACAAGGGCAGATGGCGGATCAGGCGGCCGGACTGAAACGGTTTTTGCCCGATGGCAGCCAGGCGCAGCAGGGTATGAAAAACCTTGCGGTTAGCCAGGACATTTTCAAATACCGCTTTAACGCCAAACGGCAGTCCATGTTCCTGGACGGCCTTAGCCCGGAGATCCTCGATGAGATGGGGGATGTCAATTTTGCCGGGGCATATCTCGACACATTTGCGGCAGCCGATACATAATTCATTGATCTTTTCGAAGTCCCCCATGCTGTTTAGGAAAGCAGTCAGGATGGCCCCGATGCCGCCGGCATAAATATGACCGTAGACATGGCCGCCTACCAGGGTATATACAGGGCAGACATTCAGGCACGAGGCACAGCGGACACATTGGTAGATTTCTTTAAATTTGTCATCACGGGCTGCTTTTAAGCGGCCATTATCGAAAAGGATAATATGCAATTCTTTTTCCTGTTCAATCCATTTGCCATCTTGTTTAACCATTACCGGGGTAACCCCTGACGTCATGGTCATATAACTTGTCATCAACTGGCCGGTGGCATTGCGCGGCAGCGTGCGCAGGATCGGTGCGGCGTCTTTAATTGTGGGAATCAGTTTTTCATAACCGATAATAACAACATGAACACGGGGCAGGGTAGTTACCAGACGGGCATTGCCTTCGTTGGTTACCAGGCCGATAGCCCCATTTTCGGCGATGCCGAAGTTGGCCCCGGAAATTCCCATATCGGCCTGCAGGAATTCGCCTCTGAGGGCTGTGCGGGCGGCCTGGACCATAAAGGGGATATCGGTTGGAATTTCCTGTTTCAATTCCTCGGAGAAGTAATCAGCAATCTGTTCCCGGCTTAAATGGATGGCCGGCATGACCATATGCGAGGGCTTGTGACCTGCCAGTGAAATAATCCATTCGCCCAGGTCAGTTTCTTTTACATGCAGTCCGGCTGCTTCCAGGTCGTGGTTAAGATGAATTTCCTCTGAGGCCATGGATTTGGATTTAACAATTCGTTTTACATTCTTCTCGCGGCAGAGATTGATAAGATATTTTTTTAAGGCATCGCCATCGTGGGCCCGGAACACTTTGGCGCCACGCTTAGTCGCTTCCGCTTCAAACTGGTCGGCCAGGTTGTCAATATTGGCAACAGCACCTATCTTCATTTGACGGACCTGCTCGCGGAGAGCTTCCACATCGGCTACATTCTCATAGGCTTTGGCCCGGGATATAGGGTAGGCCTCGGCAAAACGGCTTAAGGCACCGCGCAATATATCGTCGTTCAGTTTTTCTTCTATTTCATTTTTAATATTCCGGTTGTTCGTATTCATTAGCAATTACCTCCGTTAACTTCTTCATCAACGGCGATAATGATAAAGCGGCTGGGGCCATGTACACCGATTGTCAGCACGCGTTCAATGTCGGCAGTGCGGCTCGGACCGGTAATAAAACTAATGTAACCGCGGTCATACACCTTGGAGATTACCTCCATAGCTTCCGTTACACCAGGCACAACACGGCCACTGTTCATAAACGCAACATGAACAGGAGGAAGCATGGAGACCAGGCGGCTTTCAAAGGCCATAGCGTCCTGGCAGACACTGCCTGATTCGGCAATGCCAAATTCCACTGACGAGATGCCGATGTCCGCGCTCTCTGCATGTTCGGCAATATCGGCCTGGTCGGTGTAAAGAGCAACACCAAGTTCGGCCAGCGCGGCGTTGATGCCGGCTGCCTGCTGCAGCGGGCTGTTAACAGCTACAATCTTGCGGGCATTTGTGTACTTGACAAGGCTGGTAATGACTTCGGTAGCTTCGGACGCTGTTTTGACCCGGAAAACCTCAGCGGCGGCATTTTTGGCCCTTGTTTCAAACTCTGAGAACAGGCTGACGCCGTCGGCAGAGGCTGTAAGTGCTTGCTGCCAATGGTCACTCACTTTTTTCAAACTCTCCACTCCCCCAAAAAAAGATTAAATACTTGGTATGATGGTCTGACCAGTGTACTATTCCGCATCACTATAGAAAAATCCTGTTTAAATTCGCAAAAAATTGCATAATTTTTGCAATTTAGAGGCTAACTATTAAAATTCATAATTATTCGACCTGCCAGCAGGAAAATACATAACAATAGGGAATTATAATTTAAGATATAATTTGATAAGTGTAGGGAACGGGTGCTTCACGCTTAATAGGGAAGTCCGGTGTAATGCCGGCACGGTCCCGCCACTGTATTGGGGATGCTGCTTAATTTGTGCCACTGGGAAACCGGGAAGGCAGGTAGTCCGCCAAGTCTAAGGCTATAGGCTGAATGGTGTAAGTTTTTTGTCCGGCAAGGCGACGCCACGTAGCCGGACAGGAAATATCACGTCAGGAATACTATAGATTTAGGCTTGATGGACTACTAGGTCGCAATGAACCAGAGTCAGGAGACCTGCCTGTTCCGGCACATGCCGCTAGTACTTTATCTCTCTCAAAACCGAGGCTATTTATCGGTTTTAAGAAAGATTAGTGCTGGGACCTACGGAAGATAGGCAGGTGTGGGTACAATAATCAGGCAAAAAAAATTCTTGTTTGGTATTTACCCCCTGCTCAAGGGGGTTTTTTATTGTCTGACAAACCGATGCGCAAGGGGATTACTACCGGAACCTGTGCGGCTGCAGCCGCTAAAGCGGCGGTACTGGCCTGGAGCGGGCAAACTGTGGCTGCCGTTGAGGTAATTTCACCGCAGGGGGTGGCGCTGGTAGTGCCGGTGGCCGGAAGCTGCCCGATTGCCGGCGGTGGTTCGGCCTGGGTTATTAAAGATGCCGGTGACGACCCCGATATTACCAACGGTGTAAAAATAGTAGCCGGAATTATGATTAATGATGAGCCCGGTATAATCATTAAAGCCGGTGAAGGGGTCGGGACAGTGACCAAGCCGGGGTTAGCTATGCCAGTAGGTGAACCGGCGGTGAATCCCGGGCCGCGAGCCATGATTATCCGGGCTGTTGAGGAGTGCCTGCCGCCGGGAAGGGGCGCAGTCGTAACGATCTCTGTGCCCGGCGGGGAGAAACTGGCTACCAGGACGCTGAATCCAATCCTGGGCATTGTTGGCGGTTTATCCATCATCGGCACTACCGGTATTGTTGAACCGATGTCCGAAGAGGCGTTTAAGAATTCGCTTGTGCCGCAAATCAGTGTGGTACAGGCCTTGGGATATAATGAGATTGTGTTTGCCCCAGGCAAGATTGGCCAGGATATTGCAATTAACCGGTATGGTATCCCGGCCGCTGCGGTTGTTCAAACCAGCAATTTTATCGGCCATATGCTGGAGAATGCTGTTAAATATGGCATGCGCCGGGTGCTCTTATTCGGTCATCTTGGGAAAATAGTCAAAGTATCGGCTGGTATATTTCATACCCATAACCGGATGGCTGACGCCAGACTGGAGACCCTGGCCGCCTATATGGCAGCCGGCGGCGCGCCTCAGCCCGCTGTGGAGGAGGTGTTGGCCTCGACTACGACCGAGGCGGTTATGCCGATTATTGCCCGTTATAATATGACAGCTGTATACAATGTGCTGGCTGAACGGGCCAGTGCCCGGGCCGAGCGTTATGTATTCGGCGATTTGGCCGTAGGCACAGTGATCGTGACACTGAAGGGCGAGATACTGGGACTTGATCAGACCGCCAGGGAAATTGGAGGCCATTTAGGATGGAATATCAGATAATTGTTGTGGGGATTGGCCCTGGTTCGCCTGATTATGTGCTGCCCATCGCCAGCCGGATAATTGCCGGGGCGAAGGTACTAGTGGGCAGCAAACGGGCGCTTGATTCATTTAGCTCAGCCAACCAGGTTAGCCGGATTATAGATAAAGATATTCAGGGTGTGCTCGATTTTATCGGGCAGCACCTTGCTTGTCAGGATGTAATTGTGCTGGTGTCGGGAGATCCGGGGTTTTATAGCATGCTGACTGCTCTCCGGGGCCGGTTCGCCCCTGAGCGGATCCGGGTTATCCCCGGCATCAGCTCAGTACAGCTGGCATTTGCCCGTCTGGCTGAAGTCTGGCAGGATGCGGCCTTAATCAGCATGCATGGCCGCAAAGCGGCCGATGAGCAGCTTAGATACAGGCCAGGGTATAAAGTGGGTATTTTAACAGATCATCAGCATAATCCCGCCCAGATTGCCCGTATGTTGTTAGCCCAGGGCTGGCCCGGAACGGCTTGTGTCTGGCTGTGTACCAATCTGTCTTACGATAATGAAGTGGTAGCGGCGCTGACGTTAGCCGAGGCAGTGGCTACCCCCGGTTTTGAACATAGTGTAATGGTGGTGAAGGCATGAACCATAAGCTGGGAATTCCCGACAGCGAGTTTATCCGCGGCGACATCCCGATGACCAAGCAGGAAATCAGGATCTTAACCTTGGCCAAAGCTGGGATTGGCGCTGCGGACACGGTTATTGATATTGGTGCCGGTACCGGCTCTTTGTCAGTTGAGGCCGCTCTACTGGCCAGTAGAGGCCAGGTTATTGCCATTGAGAGGGAACCGGAAGGCGTGGCTTTAATCCGGGCTAATGCTGCTAAGTTTCAGGCTGTCAATGTGGAGGCCATACTGGGCGCTGCCCCGGCGGCACTGGACGGACTGCCGGCAGCTGATGTTATTTTAATTGGCGGCAGCGGCGGCAGGCTGTTTGAGATTCTCGAACGTGCCGACTGCTTACTTAAGCCGGGGGGCCGAATGATTATAACGGCAGTCACGGTGGAAACGGTGGCCGCTGCTCTTGGCAGCATGCGGCAGCGGCCTGAGTACCAGGTTGAAGCCTGCTGCGTTCAGGTTACCCGGCTCCAGCAGGCTGGCGCCAGCAATATGTTTAAAGCACTTAATCCAATTTATATAATTGCCTGTGGTAAAAAGGCGCAGCTGTTGCAGAACGGACAGCTATAAAGAAGGGAGAACAAGTAAAATGAATGTGTTTTTTGTAGGAGCCGGACCCGGAGACCCTGAGCTCATAACCGTGAAAGGGCAACGTCTTTTAGGTCAGGCAGATATTATTATCTATGCCGGTTCGCTGGTAAACCCGGCGCTGTTATCACTGGCCAAAAATGGTGCTGTAGTTTATAATAGCGCTTCCATGACCCTGGATGAGGTTATTGCCGTAATGGCGGCAGGGGTTAAAGACAATAAGCTGGTGGTCCGGCTTCATACCGGTGATCCCAGCATCTATGGCGCCATCCAGGAACAAATGGATGCGCTGGTAGCCCAAAACATCAGCTTTGACGTCATACCGGGGGTTAGCTCCTTTCTGGCCACCGCGGCAGCTTTAAAGCAGGAATATACCCTGCCGGATGTTTCGCAAACCGTTATTATTACCCGTCTGGAAGGACGTACACCGGTTCCGGAAAAAGAGAAGCTGGCGGCACTGGCCAGCCATGAAGCAACGATGTGTATTTTTTTGAGTGTTCATATGCTGGACGATGTGGTTAAAGAGCTTGTCGACGGCGGCTATACGTTCGAGACGCCTGTAGCTATTGTCCAGAAGGCTTCCTGGCCTGATCAAAAAATCTTCCGCGGCACACTGGCCACGATTGCGCAAACTGCCCGGGAGAGCGGCATTGACCGGACGGCCATGATTGTTGTCGGTAAAGTGTTACAGACAGATTATGCTTTGTCCCGCTTGTACGCCCCTGAGTTTGGCCATATGTTCAGGCAGGCACAGGAGGGTCGGTAGGTTGTGAAGCTGGCAGTCATTTCCGTGACTAATAAAGGGGCCGAATTGGCTGGGCGTTTAGCCCCCTGCCTGGGGCCCGAGGTTGATTTGTATGTTAAGGCCGGGCGGAATCCGATCAATGCACCGCATTCCTATCAATCCTTACGTGATTTGGTTCATGAAATATTTCCGCTGTACGAAGGGTTTATCTTTATCATGGCAACAGGTATTGTTGTGAGGGTTATTGCCCCGTACGTCAAGGATAAACGGATTGATCCGGCTGTGGTGGTCATGGATGATGGCGGCAATTTTGCTATTAGCCTGTTAGCAGGCCATATTGGCGGTGCCAATGATTTAACCCGGCTGATCGCGGCCGCCGCCGGCGCGACCGCTGTTATTACGACTGCTACCGATATTGCCAGCCTGCCGGCAGCCGATGTGCTGGCAGTTAAGCTTGAACTGGAAATGGAGCCTTTTTCCGCTTTGAAGACAATTAATTCGGCAATCGTAAATGGTGACCGGGTCGTATTTTTTGTTGATAACGCCTTACCCGGCTACCAGCGTTATCTTGACTTGGCCGCTGAGCAGGGGGTTACACTGGTCGGTCTTGATGAGCTTGCCTGTAAGGATGGTTATGATGCGGCAGTGATTATCACTGACCGGAACCTTGCTGTTGACAAGCCCCATCTCTATCTGCGTCCGGCCAGTCTGGCTCTTGGTGTGGGTTGTCGCCGCGGCGCTACCGGCGGGGAGGTCCTGGCTGCCATCAAGCAAGCCTGCAGCGAGATTGGCCGGAGTATTAAGAGTGTTGCTATAATTGGCAGCACAATTGTCAAAGAGAATGAAATCGGGTTATTGGCAGCAGCAGAACAACTGGATGTGCCTATTGAATTTTTCAACAATGAACAACTGGCACGATGTATTGAACAAAATAAATTATCATTATCGGATTTTGTTAATGAAACGATAGGAGTGGGAAATGTATGCGAACCAGCAGCAATTCTAACAGGGCAGAGCAGCAATCTGCTGTTGACGAAAACCAAGTATCACAAGGTAACTGTTGCCATTGCGCCGGTAAAATATCGGTGGTGGGAATAGGGCCTGGCAGTTTAATTGATATGACACCACGGGCCCGTCAGGCAATTGAAAACGCTGAAGTCATTGTCGGTTATGACACATACTTAAACCTGATCCAGGATTTACTGGCAGGCAAAGCTACGATTGGTACCGGCATGATGCAGGAAATTGACCGTTGTCAGGCGGCCGTGGAGCAGGCTATGAGCGGCAAACAGGTTGCGGTAATCTCCAGTGGCGACCCTGGCGTCTATGGCATGGCCGGTCTGGTGCTGGAGCTTGTTGGCAAATATCCGGCCACACTGCAGCCGGAGGTTGCCGTTATACCGGGAATCAGTGCCGTTAGTGCCGCCGCCGCCGTATTGGGGGCGCCCTTAATGCATGATTTTGCGGTTATTAGCCTGAGTGACCTGCTGACCCCCTGGGAGGTTATAGAAAAACGCATTGCAATGGCCGCAGCCGGTGATTTTGTTATTGCGATCTATAATCCGAAAAGTATCAGGCGGACAAGCCAGATTGAAGCAGTGCGCGAAATTACGTTAAAACATCGTGGTCCGAATACGCCTGTCGGCATTGTGCATCATGCGACCAGAGACAAAGAGGATATGACGCTGTCAACTCTTGACGATTTTACGAATGAGCATATTGATATGTTTTCCCTGGTGCTGATTGGCAACAGCCAGACTTACATAGCTGATGGGAAAATGATCACCCCCCGGGGCTACCGGCTGTGATTTTGGTGCTGGCCGGAACTCTGGACGGCCGGGAACTGGCAGTGAAGCTGGCGGCAATGGGCCAGCCGGTTATTGTATCGGTAATCAGCGATTACGGCCGCAATCTGGCTGAAGCTCCAGGTGTCAGGGTGCAGGTCGGGCCGCTGACTTTTGAAGATATGAAGAAGCTTATCGGCGACCGGGGCATTAAGGTGCTTGTTGACGCCAGCCATCCCTATGCGGTTAATGGCTCGGTGAATGCAATGGCTGCGTGTGAAGCCACCGGTATTCAATATATCAGGTATGAACGGGCTGAAGTAAATGTCCCGGCAGAGTATAGCCGGCTGCATACAGCCGGTGATGCCGGTGCAGCCGCCAACATCGCCGCCGGACTGGGCCGGGTAATTTTTCTGACCACAGGCAGCCGCACCCTTGGACTATTTAAAAATGAGCCCTCACTGGCCTCGTGCCGGCTGATTGCCAGGGTTCTGCCGCAGCCTGCGGTAATTGCCGAGTGTATTGAACTGGGGTTTAGTCCTGCTGACATTATCGCCATACAGGGGCCTTTTTCCCATTGTTTTAATGCGGCAATGTTTAAAGAGTATGGGGCCGAGGTAATTATAACCAAAAACAGCGGCAATATCGGCGGTGCCGATACAAAGATTTCGGCAGCTGTGGAATTGAACCTGCCGGTTATTGTAATTGGCCGCCCGGCTGTTGCGTACAAGAACCTGTGCCTGACCCGGCAAGAAGTAATTAATATGGTGCTGGAGGTAATATGATGGAATTTATAAAAGACCCGATGGCCATTGAAACACGCAGTATGGAGATTATTGCTCCCTATCTGGCAGGGTTTAATTTAGATGAACAAACTACCAAGGTTTTTTCGCGTATCATCCACGCTGCCGGCGATCCCGACTATGCCAACATTATAAAAGTTCACCCTGAGGCTATCGCCGCCGGTTTGCAGGCTCTTAAGGCCGGCTGTGATATCTTCTGTGATGTGGAAATGGTGCGTACCGGCATTAACAAACGCCGTCTGGCTGAACTGGGCGGGCAGGCTTACTGTCTGGTGGCTGATCCGGTCGTGGCGGAAGAGGCCAAGGCAGCGGGGATTACCCGGTCGATGGCCGCTATGCGCAAATTCGGTACTAAGCTTGACGGGGCCATTATAGCGATTGGCAATGCACCGACAGCTTTGTTTGAAGTGTTGAAAATGGTCAAGGAAGAGAATATTAAACCGGCGCTGATCATTGGTGTGCCTGTTGGTTTTGTCGGGGCAGCGGAGTCTAAAGAGCTGCTGTATACGACCTCGACTGTGCCCTTTATTACGGTACTCGGCAATAAAGGCGGCAGTCCGATTGCGGCCGCCTCTGTCAATGCTGTCATGTATATGCTGGGCCGCTAGAGCGGATTTTAGTGGCGGCTAACAGCGGCAGCACACAATTAGGAGGATGTTGATATGGGCCAAGTGCATATTCCGCGGGTGGTTATTGCCGGGGTCAGCAGTGGCGCCGGCAAAACAACAATTGTTACCGGTATGCTGGCGGCTTTAGCCGGGCGGGGCCTTAAGGTGCAGTCTTATAAAGTCGGCCCTGACTATATCGATCCGGGGTTTCACCGGCTGGCCAGCGGTAAAAGTGCTCATAACCTTGACACCTGGCTGGTACCGCCGGATTGTCTGGCAGACATCTTTGCCAGTACGGCGGCCGGTAATGATATTGCCGTTATCGAAGGGGTTATGGGATTGTATGACGGCGGGCGCTCCGGTGTCAGCAGCACGGCGGCTGTTGCCAAAATGCTGAAGGCACCGGTAGTATTGGTTATTGATGCCAAATCAATGGGCGAAAGTGCTGCTGCCATTGCCTTAGGCTTTAAAATGTATGACCCCGAGGTTAATCTGGCCGGTGTGATTATTAACAGGCTTGGCTCCGAATCTCACCGGCTTATGGTTTGTGAGGCCCTTGGCAAAGTTGGCATTCCCGTCCTTGGGGCCGTTTTTCGCAATAATGAACTTACCATGCCGGAGCGTCATCTGGGGCTTACACCGGTCACTGAGCAGGAGGCGGCAGCCACTGTGGCCGAGATGGGACGCCAGGTTGCCCGGCAAGTGGCGTTGGATGATCTGCTGGTTCTAGCCAATACCGCCGGTTCACTCCCGGTCTCTGCACTGGCGCCGGCAAAACGGCCGGTAGCCAAAGCCCGGATCGGTGTGGCCCGGGACAATGTATTTACCTTTTACTACCCCTCAAGCCTTAAAGTCCTGGAAGAGTCCGGGGCAGAAATAATCCCCTTCAGCCCCCTCACAGACAGCCGCTTGCCGGCAGTGGACGGCATTGTGCTGGGAGGGGGATTTCCCGAGATGTTTGTCGGGGAATTGTCGGCCAACAGCCTGATGCGCAATGACATTTTACAGGCTGCCGGCCGAGGCCTGCCAATCTACGCCGAATGCGGCGGCCTGATGTATCTGGCCCGGCAGATTATTGATTTTGACGGCCGCGCTTATGATATGGCCGGTGTGATTCCTGCCGTCTGTCAGATGCAGCCTAAACTGGAAACAGTAGGCTATGTGGAGGCAACCGCTCTTAATGACAGTGTGGTGTGTGTGCAGGGGGAGACTTTGCGCGGGCACGAGTTCCATTTTTCCCGCATGCTGCCCGATGCCGGCGAGGGGGAGTTCCCCTGGGCCTTTGCGTTTAAGAAAATGCGGACAGGTGCAGTGTATCAGGGCGGCTATGCCGCTATGAATGTAGTGGCCTCCTATTTGCACATGCATTTTGCCGGCAACAGGCAGGCAGCCGAACGATTTGTTGAACAGTGCGCGCAGTACCGTGTAAGCAGTCAGGGAGGTAAAGCGTATGGCCGGTAAAATTATTTTGGTAACCGGTGGCGCCCGCAGCGGCAAAAGCACTTTTGCCGAACGTTACGCTGCTCAGGGTAACCGGCAGGTGGCTTATATTGCCACCGCCCAGATCTACGATGAGGAAATGAAGGAACGGGTGGCGATTCATCAGCGCCGCCGCCCGGCCGGCTGGACAACATTTGAAGCGCCCTACAGGGCTGAACTGGCTATGGATCAGGCTGTCCGGTGTGCCGACGCGGTACTGTTTGACTGTCTGACTCTGTATACGAGCAATCTGCTGCTGGCACCGGCGGCGCCGGCTAGCAGGGAGGCACGCTGCCAGGCCGTGCTGGCGGCGATTGATAAACTGCTGGCAAGTGCCAGGCAGGAACAGGCTGATGTTATTTTTGTCACTAATGAAGTCGGTCTTGGGATAGTGCCTGATAATGCGCTGGCTCGTGAATACCGGGATGTGACCGGGCTTGTCAATCAAAAAATCGCCGGTCAGGCTGACGAGGTTTATTTAGTAGTCAGCGGCCTGGCTGTTGAGTTAAAGAAGATAGCTGTCAGGCTGGAGGAGGTTGAGTTGTAATGGCTAAAGCGATCATGCTGCAGGGAACTAGTTCTCATGTTGGCAAAAGTATTTTAACAACGGCATTATGCCGGATATTTAAACAGGATGGTCAGCGGGTGACGCCATTTAAGTCGCAAAATATGGCCCTTAATTCGTATGTTACAAAAACCGGCGCTGAAATGGGCCGGGCCCAGGTAGCTCAGGCCGAAGCGGCCGGTTTGGAACCTAATGTGGATATGAATCCGGTATTATTAAAACCGACAGGTAATTCCTGTTCGCAGGTTATTGTCATGGGCAAGCCTGTTGGCAATATGTCGGCCAAAGAATATCATTCCGGTTACAGCCTAACGGCCCTGGGGGTCGTAAGCGAGTGTCTGCAGCGGCTGCATCGGGACTTTGATGTCCTTGTAATTGAAGGGGCCGGCGGGCCGGCGGAGGTTAACCTCAAAGCCAACGATATTGTCAATATGCGTATTGCCAAACTGGCGCAGGCACCTGTGCTCCTGATAGCTGATATCGACAGGGGCGGGGCATTGGCATCAGTCGTTGGGACGCTGGAGTTACTGGACCCGGATGAGCGCGATCTGGTTAAGGGGATTATTATTAATAAATTCCGGGGCGATATTAATTTGCTGAAACCGGCGCTGGATTTCCTGGAAAACAAGACCGGCAAGCCCGTCCTTGGCGTTATTCCTCATCTTGAACGGTTGGGGATTGATGATGAGGATTCAGTATCGCTGGAGGACAAACAGCAGGCCGATGCGACCGGTGAGCTCGATATTGCCGTATTGCGCCTGCCGAAAATATCGAATTTTACCGATTTTGATGCTCTCGGCAATGAAAGTGATGTTCGTGTCAGGTATGTACGTCAGGGAGAAGCAATTGGCAAGCCTGATCTTATTATCCTGCCCGGCAGCAAGAATACAACTGAGGATTTATTATATCTGCGGCACAATGGCTATGAGCAGGAACTGATCAAACTGGTTAAAAGCGGTACTCCTGTTGTTGGCATCTGCGGCGGTTACCAGATGCTGGGGCGGGAAGTGCAGGACCCTGATCATACCGAATCAGACCTTGATAAGGTTATGGGCTTAGGTCTTATTGACAGTATTACTGTTTTTGAAGCCGATAAAGTAACTCATCAGGTCAAGGCTGCGGCCAATAACCATCGTTTCTTAGGCATTGACTATACCGGTGACAATCTGACCGGCTACGAAATACATATGGGCCGGACGCAGTTTATGACCCCCGTTGATGCGGCTTTTACCATTGTTACCAGGTCGGGTGAGCAGGTAGCCATGGCGGACGGAGCTGTTTCGGCCGATGGTCTGGTTATGGGGACCTATATGCATGGCATATTTGACAATGATGCCTATCGCCGGGCCGTACTTGATGCGCTGCGAATCCGCAAAGGATTGGCACCGCTTGGCATTACGCAAGACACTGCGGCCCGCAAAGACGCTGCCTACGACCGGCTGGCCGCAGTTGTCCGCCAGCATATGAACATGGACTTAGTTTATCAAATTATGAACCAGCCAACCGGTAAATAGGCATGATCGAGTATGTGGCGTTAGGCGCTGTGGTTATTGACCGGTTTGTTGGCGATCCGCGCACATCCTTTCATCCGGTAGTTATGATCGGCAGTTTCATATCCTGGCTGGAGGGCAGGCTGCTGAACAGCCGGCATTCACCTGCGCGCAAGCGGTTGGCTGGTGTTGTCCTCGTCCTGGCGGTGTTGTCCGTGGTCTACGCAATCGTCTGGCTGGTAATGGCTGCTTTACATCATCTCCATCCCTGGGCGGCGTATGCCGGCGGCGCAGTACTCTTGTCGTTTGCCATAACCCCCCGCAGCCTGGCTGAGGCCGGACGGGAAATAGCCGGTTATTTACATCACGGTGATATGGAACAGGCCCGATTTAAGGTAGGCTGGATTGTCGGACGGGATACCGGTGGACTCAATACCGCTGAAGTCACCCGGGCTACGGTTGAAACTGTGGCCGAAAATATTGTCGATGGTATCATATCACCGCTATTTTATGCGTTGATCGGCGGTGTGCCCCTGGCTTGCCTGTACCGGGCCGTCAACACCATGGATTCAATGGTGGGCTATAAGAATGAAAAATACCGGGATTTTGGCATGGCAGCCGCGCGGATTGACGATGTCTTTAATTACATACCGGCAAGGCTTACCGGGTTATTAATTGTAATGGCCGCTGCGCTGCTTAGGTATGATGCCGCCGGTGCCTGGCAGGCAATTAAGCAGGATGCAGGTAAACATCCCAGCCCTAACAGCGGCTTTTCCGAGGCCGGTGTGGCCGGAGCACTGGGGGTCCGCCTGGGAGGACTCAATTATTATGGCGGTGTAGCCTCCTTGCGGGCTTATATGGGGGAAGCGAAACAAGAACTCCAGCCTGTACATATCGAGCAGACGATTCGTATTATGTATCTGGTAACAATGCTGTTTATTGCCGGGGCTGTTGCTGTAAAGTCGGTTGTGGCTTAACTAAGGCTGCAGTCAGTGTGGAGGAATTGCACATGAATGATTTTTTTACCGGATTACAATTTCTTACCCGTATCCGGGTGATAGAGCAGACCGATTGGTCGCCGGCCAGCTTCGGCCGCAGTGTAAAGTATTTTACGCTGATTGGTGCAATCATCGGCTTGATCCTGGCTGCAGTCAATTATGCCCTGAGTCAGTTTCTGCCGCCGCATGTACTGGCAGCCGTTATTATTTTGGCTGAGATTGTGCTGACTGGCGGTTTGCATTGTGACGGTTTTATGGATACTGCTGACGGTGTATTTTCGGGACGGTCACGGGAGCGAATGCTGGAAATAATGAAAGACAGCCGGGTTGGCGCTAATGGTGTAGTGGCCTTCGGCTTATTGCTGTTGTTAAAATACTCGCTTATTATCGATATGACTCCCACCATGCTGACTACGGCGCTCCTGGTTATGCCGATTGCAGGGCGTTTGGCCATGGTGATTAGTATCACATCTTTCCCTTATGCCCGGCCCGACGGTATGGGGAAGGCTTTTGGCCAGTACGCTGGCCGCAGTACCTTAGTGATTGCCGTAGCAGCGGCACTGGTGATTGTAATTCCGCTTGGAATTACGGCAGCAGTCAGTGCCGGTGCCGCCGTACTGGCAGGTGTATTGTCAGCCCGTTATTTTGCCGGGGTTTTAGGTGGCTTAACCGGGGATACCTATGGTGCCGTCACCTATCTGACCGAGTTGATGGCTTTGCTCGTATTTGTCATTTAGAAGAAGAAACATTCAATCACTGAAAGGCAGACTTTTGTATGACAATTAAAGTTAAAGCGCCTGGCTCCTGTGGTGAGCTGGTACAGGGCACAATAGACGGTGTTAATTTTCTGATTACCTGTCCGGTTGACTGGTATTCTGAGGTCACAGCCGTTACCGGCGGCAGTATGGCCGCGGTGCAACCCAAAACGGCGGCAGCTGTGTGCAAGACTTTGGAATATCTGAGAATACCGGCAGCCATTGGCCTGACGGTTACATCTGATTTACCGGTAGGCAAAGGTATGGCTTCCAGCAGTGCCGATATCAGTGCTGCCTGTCAGGCGGCGGCGCTGGCGGCGGCAGCGGCAACCCTCACCTGTGATGAGATTGCCGATATAGCCTTAACGATAGAACCTACCGACGGTGTATTTTATCCTGGGATTATTATGTTTGATCATGTGCAGGGACAAATCCGCCGCAGCCTGGGTCAGCCACCGCCTATTTACATTGCCGTTTTTGATGCCGGTGGCCAGATTGATACCCTGGTTTTCAATCATCGCGAGGACTTATCTACTTTAAACAAGGCTAAAGAGCCGCAGATAGTGCAAGCGATTGAACTAGTGACCCAGGGGTTAAAAACCGGTGACGCCCGGCTTATTGGCCAGGGAGCTACTTTGAGTGCTAGGGCCAACCAACAGATTTTATATAAGCCCTGTCTGGAACCAATGATAAATGCAAGTACTCATTTTGGAGCCATTGGTGTCTGCGCCGCTCACAGCGGGACAGTGCTGGGCGTCATGTTCAGTGCTGAAGCAATGTCAGGGCATGAAGACTGTATTCAAGAAATATGTCAGGTTTGCCCCGAGGTTGCTTATTTAAAGACAGTTCGCCTGATTGCCGGCGGATTGATTATAACAGGAGATGATGGCAATGAGCGCTGACAACCAAGCCGCCAGTTTCGTGCATGGTGGTAATGTGTATGCCTGGGCACGGGAACATGGCCGTGAGGCGGCGGTTGTGCTGGACTATAGCGCTAATATAAATCCGCTGGGTTTAGCTCCTGCTGTTCAGGCCGCCATCAGTCAAGCGGTTGGGGAGGTAATTCATTATCCCGATGCCGGGGCGGTTTTGCTTAAGGCTGCCATCAGCAGCTATTATCAGGTCGACGCCGAATGGATCACGGCCGGTAATGGCGCTGTCGAATTACTGTATGTGCTTACACATACCCTGCGCCCCCAAAGGGTGCTGATCCCGGCCCCCTCTTTCAGTGAATACGAGCGGGCGGCCCGGGCCGCCGGAGCTGTAATCGAATACGCCTGCCTGTCGCCGGCAAGCAACTTTGTTCTGGATGTAAATTGGCTCTCCCGCCGCCTGACAGGCATGGATATGGTGTTTATCGGTAATCCTAATAACCCCACAGGCACGTTGTTGACTGTCGGCCAAATGGAGAAAATTTTGTTTGCAGCTGCCCGGACGGGTACAATCGTAGTTGTCGATGAATCTTTTATGGATTTCATTCCTAGCGACCGGGAGTATACCTGCCGGCCGTTGCTAAAGCAATTTGATAATCTGGTGGTACTTCACTCCCTGACGAAATTTTATGCTATCCCTGGTCTGCGGCTGGGGTTTGCTCTTACTCAGCCGGCCTTGACGTCCAGGCTGCATGCTGCCAAAGATCCGTGGAATGTAAATTCTCTGGCCCAGGCCGCCGGTGTGGCAGCGTTAACAGACAAGGAGTATCAGGGACAAAGCCGGGATATTGTACAATATGAAAAGGACGCTCTGTACGCAGGTCTCCAGTCTATCCCGGGGGCCGCGCCTTTGCCGCCTGCCGTTAATTATATACTTATCCGGATAGAACAAACGGCTGCGCGAGTGTGTCAGGTCATGGCGGAAAAGAATATCCTGATTCGTGATTGTTCCAATTATCCCGGTCTTTCTCCATACTATATACGGGTGGCTGTCAAACTCAGCGAACAGAATAAAAAACTGCTTACCTATCTAGAGCAGGTGTTGAGGTGAACCTATGACCAGACTGATAGTAGTGCGGCACGGTCAAACTGTTTGGAATTTAGAGCGGAAATATCAGGGCCACAGCGATATTGCGCTGACTGATAAAGGACTTGAGCAGGCCCGGGCTGTAGCAGCTCGTCTGGCAGAAGAGCCTGTTCATGCCGTTTATGCCAGTGATTTATCCCGGGCTTTTAAGACCGCTGAATGCATTGCCGGGGCTCACGGCCTGACTGTGAAGCTTGTACCGGAATTGCGGGAGATCAAGTTTGGCGAGTGGGAAGGTCTTACCTATGAGCAAATAACCGAACGTTGGCCGGGTCTGCTAGGTAAACTATGGACAACGCCGGACGAACTGGAGATCCCGGGGGGAGAAACCTTCCGCCAACTAAAAGAACGGTCAACTGCCGCCATTGGGCATATTTTAGCCGGCCACCCAGGCCAAACTGTGGCCGTGGTAGCTCACGGCGGCACGATTGGAACCATTTTATGTGCAATGCTGGATATTCACCTTAATCATGTCTGGCGTATCAGACAGGATAATACAGCTGTAAATATCATTGATTTTTATGAAGGCCGGCCGACCATTACCCTGCTTAACTGTGTCCGCCATTTAAAAGCAGAGAAAGACGGCAGTCTGCCGGAAGTCAAATAAGTAATGGCGGTGTGCGCTCAAGTTCAACCCGGAAAAATCCCGGCGGATTTCCTATAGCAGTCCAAAACACTAGTTTTTTGGCCGATTTTCAACCTTGAACTAACCATGGGAACATGATAAGATACATAGTGTCAGAAGACACTATTGCCTGAGATGCTCGTTACCTCTTATATGTTCAACCGACTCATTTACATGGGGAGTTTGATGTTATGCCGCTGTCAGGCCGCCTGTGAGCGGAAGTCAAAAGCATAAATACAAAACGCCCACCTGCGAGAAGCGGGTATGAACATACAGGAGAACGGTATCCTGGGCGTATATGGAATTTATAAAATACTTTCTGTTGAGAAAGTATTTTTTTTACCCATCCAGAATTACAAAAAAATGCAGAGGGTGAAGATTCCAATTTTGCCAAAGTACAACCAACTGTGCTATAATAAAAATAATACTATTTAAGTGAGGGATACACTTTGAAAAAAGCGATTATTGAGATGGACAAGGGCAATGTGGTTATTGAGCTGTTTGAAAAAGACGCGCCTCAGACTGTTGCTAACTTTGAAAAGCTGATTAATGAAGGTTTTTATAATGGTTTGCAGTTTCACCGGGTTATTAAAGGTTTTGTGGCACAGGGCGGTTGTCCAAACGGCACCGGCGCGGGCGGTCCCGGTTACACGATTCCCTGTGAAACCAAAGGCAATCCTAATAAACATGAACGGGGTTCACTGTCAATGGCGCATCGCGGCCCCAACACCGGTGGCAGCCAGTTCTTTATTGTCTATGAACCTCAGCCTCATCTGGATGGATTACATACTGTATTTGGCAAGGTAATTGAGGGTATGGAGATTGTGGATCAAATTAATCAAGGCAACATA
This sequence comes from Bacillota bacterium, assembly GCA_023388195.1. GTDB lineage: Bacteria > Bacillota > Negativicutes > Sporomusales > Sporomusaceae > Sporomusa. The sequence continues at coordinate 50,745 of JAEWGR010000004.1, read as the reverse complement.
ATGAATAAAGTCACTGTGGTTGAGGAATGATTTAACAGGTAACGTCGTACAATGACGTAAGGGGGCTGTTCTGTGAGCGATACTGAAGTTATGCTCAAAAATAAGCAATGGGCTGTTGTGGGAGCTACCGATAACAAAGAAAAGTTTGGCTACAAGATTTTCAAGGCTTTGAAGGAAGCCGGCTATGAAGTGTATCCGGTAAATCCCGGTGTTGATGAGGTACTTGGGGATAAATGCTACCCGGCTCTGAAAGATTTGCCCTGCGTGCCTGATGTCGTAAATGTTGTCGTTCCTCCGAAAGTTGGCGAGCAGATTATGACTAATTGCTCCGAACTTGGTATAAAAAATGTTTGGCTCCAGCCAGGAGCGAATGCTGCCAGTGTGGTAGAACGGGCTAAGAACCTTGATCTTAATGTGGTTGATCAGTGTTGTGTATTGGTTGAACTTCGCAACCACAAATAGGATAGCGCATCTTATTTAAGGAAAAAAGGGGGACTGTCTGATGGCAAATGTAGTCAATGCTAACGAAAATAATTTCCAGGAAGAAGTGCTTGACGCTGCAAAGCCGGTGCTTGTAGATTTTTGGGCTCCGTGGTGTGGCTACTGCACCCGATTAGCGCCGGTTATGGATGAACTGGCAGAAGAAATGAGCGACCAAATTAAGATTGCCAAAGTCAATGTTGATGAGAGCCGTTCACTGGCGCAAAAATATGGTGTTATGAGTTTGCCGACGATGGTCGTCTTTAAGAATGGTGAGCAGGTTGAGAAGCTGACCGGGTATATGCCAAAGGCAAATATTGCCGCTAAAGTGGAAAAACTTATATAAGTTAAACGTTAAAATCCCGGCCTCTTGCGGCCGGGATTTTTTTGACGCATAACCCCGTACCTTTGCGCATAGGAAATACCATAGTATTTCGAAACTAACGGAGGGCACTCTGGTGCGGGATCCAGTGATGAGAGTAGTGCTTGTAGGCTCACCTAATGTCGGTAAAAGTGCCATATTTAATTATTTAACAGGCAGTTATGCAGCAGTATCGAATTATCCTGGCACTAGTGTTGATATTTCAACAGGCCGGCTCAGCCTTAACAGTCAACGGTTCGAGGTTATCGATACGCCAGGCCTGTATTCGCTGATTCCCCTGACCGAGGAAGAGCAGGTTACCAGATTGCTGCTGACCAAGCGAAAGCCTGATGTTATTGTCCACGTAGCTGATGCCAAAAACCTAAAGCGGATGCTGAATATGACTATGCAGCTGCTGGATACGGGAATACCTGTCATTCTTAACCTGAATATTATGGATGAAGCACAACAGCTGGGTATGCGGATTGACATTGCGCGGCTCGAACAATTACTGGGAATTCCGGTTGTTGCTACTGCTGCTGTTAACGGTACCGGGATGGGGGCTTTAAAAAAGGCGATTAGTCGATATCAGGTAGTCAAACCGGTTTTTTTACCATTGAATGAAGCGGTTGAGCAGGCGGTGGCTGGCATAAGTCCGCTGCTAACCAAGAACTACGGCCTCGGCAAGCGGAGTGCCTCCCTGTTACTGCTGCAAGGGGATGCCAGCTCGCTGGCTCTGGCTCAAACAGAAGCAGCCTGGCCGCATATAGCGGCTGCCCTTAAGCAGCTGCCGTCCCGGGCGGGTTATAACCCTGGTACTTTAGTTGCAGCGGCGCGGCAGGATATTATTGATAAAATTCTTGCCCAAACGGTGCTTTACTCGCGGCCGGGGGGCCGCCAGCGGCAAGCGCTGGCCCTGTGGCTGGGGAAAATAACCAGAGAACCCTTAACAGGCATTCCTATTTTATGCCTTGTTCTGTATTGTGGCTTATACCAGTTTGTGGGCAAGTTTGGGGCAGGTTATCTTGTTGATTATATTAATAACTGCATGTTTGTGCCCATCCTTATCCCGGCAGCTAAAAGCGCGGCCAATGCCTGGATTCCCTGGGAATGGCTGCGTTCACTGGTGGTGGGGGATTATGGTGTGTTCACGATGGGCTTCCGGTATGCGGCCGCAATTATTCTGCCGATTGTCGGGACTTTTTTCTTAGCTTTTGCCGTACTGGAGGATACCGGCTATCTGCCACGGCTGGCTATGCTGGCTGATTCGGTATTCCGGTATTTCGGGCTGAATGGCCGGGCTGTTATTCCCCTGACATTGGGGTTGGGCTGCGGCACCATGGCGGTTATGGTTGCCCGCACCTTGGAAACCAAACGGGAACGGTTGCTGGCCACCTTTCTCTTAGCTTTGACTATCCCATGTTCGGCCCAGCTTGGGGTTGTGCTGGCACTGCTTTCACATAATCCGGTCGCAGTTGGTATCTGGGGTGGATACTTACTCTTTATTTTTGCCGTTGCCGGCAGGTTAAGCACTAAGCTTGTGCCCGGGCGCCGGAGCGCTTTTTATATGGAACTGCCGCCGTTAAGACTGCCGCTTGTCCGCAATGTTATAAAAAAAGCGGCCATGCGGATGGCCTGGTATTTTAGGGAAATATTACCGGTGTTTATTGCTGCCAGTGCGATCTTATGGGCCGGTGACCGCAGTGGCATTTTAGCTGACCTGATCCAGTTTCTGGAACCGGTGATGGGAATGGTTGGATTGCCGCCGGCAGCAGCGCAAGCCTTTTTGCTCGGTTTTTTCCGCCGCGATTATGGTGCTGCCGGGCTGTATGACCTGGCGGCTGCCGGCCTGCTGACAGATATGCAGTTAGTGGTTGCCGCCGTAGCCCTGACCCTGTTTGTTCCCTGTATTGCCCAGTTTGCCGTGATGGTCAAAGAACGGGGGTTGATAACCACCTGTATTATGGTAGCTGTGATTATCGTAATTACCTTTGTTGCGGCAGCTTTCATGTACCAGTTGCTGAACTGGGCCTATTTTTAGTTCAGGCAGGAGGGATGAGGTGATTGAACAACAACCGGTTATTATGCTCAGGCCTGGAGAAAGGGCAAAAATTATCGCTGTATACACTCCCGATGACCAGCAGCTGCGGAAGCTGACTGTGTTTGGCTTACTGCCAGGGGCGGAGATCGAAGTGCTGCAGACCACTCCGGTCTATGTCCTGCGGATTGATAATACTGAACTGGCCCTTGACTATGAGACCGCCGTGGGGATTCTTGTTTCTATGTAAAAAAGCAGGGCCGCCGGCCCTGCTTTTTAAGGACTATTCACTTACGGCTTTGTTTAGATCGGCAACCAGGGCGTTTGCATCTATGCCGTGGGCGGCAGCGCCTTGCTCAATATTTTCAAAGCGGGCGGCAGCACAACCAAGACAGCCCATGCCGTAGTTGCGGAATACTTGCACAGTCTGCGGATATTTTTGGACAACATCAACGATGCTCATTTCTTTAGTGATACTCACTGTAGCAGCCTCCTTACGTTAAAATGGAATATGTTGACAAGATAACTTATTATATCATACTTGACTAATGCTTGTCATGACTTTATTATAATTTTAGAGAATGACGTCTGCTACTATTATCGCCTGCTTTCTGCTTTTTATACGAAATCTGACCGTCATTGGAGTTTACATGGGAAAAACTGCATTTTTTATTGAAACTATCAGTTTTAGCTGGTTTGGACTTATTTTAGCTGTTGCTATTTTAGCCGGCTGCATGATTAGCTGGTGCTATAGCCGGCTGCGTCAAGAACCGCCAGACAGGCTGCTGGTTTTGACGCTTTATAGTATACCGGCCGGCATTATTGCCGCCCGACTGTATTACGTGATTGTGAATTGGCAGCTATATGCTGATAATCCCGGTGAAATTTTAATGATTTGGCATGGTGGCCTGGCAATTCATGGCGCCCTCATCGGGGTTATTTTAACTATTGCGATTTACTCCCGGGTCAATAAGCTTTCTTTCTGGCGCTGGGCCGATATTGTTGCGCCAGGTCTTATTTTGGGTCAGGCTATCGGGCAATGGGGCAACTTTGTTAATCAGGACGCTTTCGGTTACCCTACTGATGTTCCCTGGGCCATCTACATTGATTATGCTTTCCGCCCGTCTGGTTATGAGCAGTTTGATTTCTTTCATCCCACTTTTTTATATGAATTTGTCTGGGATATAGCCGTGTTTATCGTTCTTTTGCCGGTGAGCCGGATTATGCTTAAAAAGCCTGCGCAAGCAGTGCCGGGCAGTTTGTTTTTACTCTATATTGTGCTGTATTCGGCCGGACGGTTGGTGATTGAAGGGCTGCGGCTGGACAGTGAAATGATCGGTGAGTGGCGATTGGCGCAAGTGGTCAGTGCAATAGCCATTTTGGGGGCCGGAGCGCTGTTGTGCTGGCGCAAATGTAAATTTTCAAAACCGGATTAATGTCCGGTAGCGGATAAAGGAAAGGCGGTGGCCTGTATTAACCGGCGACAGGGATGTCTAATTATTCTTGGCCTTATTTTTCTACTTATCGTAGCCTCTTCTGTAGTGAGTACCACGGCTGTGGTGGCCGGGCGTACCGGTAACCGGACGGCGGCCAATACCTCGCTGGCTGATGTTCCTGTTTTGAATTACCATAAAATTGATGTATTCCAACATGCACTATCAATTCCGCCGGCGGAATTTGAAGAGCAAATGGCCTATCTGTCCCAAAACGGCTTTACTACCATTACGCCGGAGCAGCTTATGGCCTATTTCAATCATGAAAAGGCGCTGCCGGCAAAACCAATTTTGATTACGTTTGATGACGGTTACCTTGATAATTATACTAACGCCTATCCAATAATGAAAAAGTATGGTTTTACCGCTGCTATATTTGTAGTGACTGATTTAATTGGACATGATGAGCGGTTTATGAGCTGGAATCAGGTACGGGAAATGCAGCAGGACGGCTTTGTTTTTGGCTCTCACACGGTGTCGCACGCGGTTCTGACCAAGCTTTCGCGTGAGCAGGCTGTGGAGGAACTGACTGGCTCCCGGAAAGTGCTGGAAGAGCAGTTAGGCGGCAAGATACGTTATTTTGCCTATCCTACCGGAGCCTACAACCTGCAAATTGAGGAACTGGTTAAACAAGCCGGTTATAAAGCGGCTTTTACCATCCGCTATGGTGAGGCCGGCGCCCAGAGTAACCCGTATGCACTGGAGAGGATACCGATATTCAGGGGGCCCCAGACCTTCCGCAGCTTCTTTGTCAGGCTTCATGGCGCCCCCTTGTTAGAACGGCTGGGGGTAGTCAGAAATTAAATATAGGACTTTAGTCTCCAAATTCTGGGTTTTTTTAAAATCCTGCAGATTTCAGGCAGGATTTTTTTTATTTGCCCAGAATAGACTAAAAAGTGGTGAAAAGTGGAGTAAAGTGGTTGATTATTTTGAAATGGTGGTGACAGCCGTGTTCATGGGTGAATATATACATGCCATCGACAATAAAGGGCGGCTGATTCTTCCTGCCAAATTCCGTGACGAATTAGGAGACACATTTATTGCCACCAAAGGTCTTGATAATTGTTTGTTTGTATATACCCGCAGTGAGTGGGCTATCCTAGAAGAAAAATTAAAGAAACTGCCACTGGCTAAACCGGAAGCTCGGGCCTTTGTGCGTTTCTTCTTTTCCGGAGCAGCCGAGCTGGAGTGTGATAAACAGGGGCGGGTGCTTGTGCCGCCTAACTTACGGGATCATGCCAAGTTAGATAAAGATGTGGTCGTTATTGGCGTATCAACGCGGATTGAAATTTGGGATAAAGCGGCCTGGGATGAATATAACCGGCAAATAAGCCCTACGGTTGCGGAGATTGCCGAAACCATGGCTGATTTAGGAATATAATTATAGCTGAAACGAGTGATAAAAGTGCAGGAACATGGATTTGAACATACGAGTGTACTGCTGGCAGAGAGTATCGCAGGCATTTTTTCCGATCCGGAAGGGATCTATGTGGATTGCACATTAGGCGGCGGTGGCCACTCTGCTGCCTTGGCCGCACGGCTGGCGCCTGCGGGCTGGCTGATTGGCATTGATCAGGATCAGGCTGCGATACAGGCCGGTAAACAGCGTTTATCAGCGGCCGCTTGCCGGGTTAACATTGTGCAAAGTAATTTTGAGTGTCTGGCTTCCGTACTTGCTGATCTGAATACAGGCTTGGTTGACGGTGTGTTGTTTGACCTGGGCGTATCATCACATCAGCTGGATGTTGCTGACCGGGGATTTTCTTATATGCAGGATGCACCGCTTGATATGCGTATGAATACCAATGCCGGTTTTTTTGCATATGATGTTGTGAATACCTATAGTGAGCAGCAATTATCAGCGATAATTACTGATTATGGTGAAGAACGCTGGGCCAAGCGGATTGCCAGCTTTATTGTGGAGCATAGGGCTGTGTCCGCTATCAAAACGACAGGCCAGCTGGTCGATATTATTAAGAAAGCCATCCCTGCCGCCGCCCGCCGGGAGGGACCGCATCCAGCGAAAAGAACCTTTCAGGCGATTAGGATTGAAGTCAATAATGAGCTGGGGATTTTGCGGGATACTTTTATCGCGGCGGTTGAATGTCTAAAACCGGGCGGCCGGATTGGCATTATCACCTTTCATTCGCTGGAGGACCGGATAGCAAAACAAACATTGCAGCAGCTGGCCAAAAGCTGCATCTGTCCGCCGCAGCTGCCAATCTGTGTGTGCCAGCATAAACCTCAGGTCAAAGTTCTGGGAAAACCGGTAGTACCATCGCCTGATGAGCTTGAGAAAAATCCTCGCGCTCGTAGTGCTAAGCTTCGTATCGCTGTTAAGTTATAGCGACAATTGTTCTAAATTAGGGGGAGGAACAATAGAAATGTTAGTACATAAAAAACAAGAAGTACATGTGTATGAACAGGAAGCCGCTTCGCCTGCGCCTAAAATAATACGAAAAGCTGATAAGCAACTGCGCATTAAATGCCTGACTCTGGTTCTTATTGCTATTATAATGGCTGCTGTCACAACTATGCAGAGTGCTGCCATTGTGCAGTCTGGCTATGATTTGGTGAAAGTTAAAGGTCAGGTAGCAAAGCTGGAGAAGCAAAATGAGCTTCTGCGCCTTGACATTGCCAGACTTACATCACCGCAGCGGATTGAAGACATTGCCGTAAAAGAGTTAGGGATGATTGTGCCCCAAAATGCTTATTATGCTTCCGTAGCTGCAAACAGCCCGGCCCCGGCCGTACCGGCAAAAGATACCGGTATTGCTGAGCAGCTGCTGGGTGCTATTAAACTTAACAAAGCGGAGGCGAGCAAAGGGCGGTAATTTTAAACGATGGGGGAGATAAATAAGTGGCATCTGTTTCGCATGTTACCATCAGGAAGAGGGTCGCTTGCCTGTTCTTGATCATATCGGTAATTATGATGGGGTTGATTGGTCGCTTACTGTATCTCCAGTTTTATAAGAGCGCCTGGTTATCGGAGAATGCTGTAGACCAGCGCATCCGCGAGATTCCGGTTGAGGCAAAGCGTGGTATTATTTTTGACCGACATGGCCGGGAACTTGCGGTTAGTGTCAGTACGGAATCTGTTTACGCTATTCCTGCCGAAATACGGAATCACGAAGAAACAGCAGCCAGACTGGCTGCTATTTTGGCATTAGATGAAAACAGCCTCAGGAACAAACTGAAAAAGCGGCAGGCATTTACCTGGATCAAACGTAAGATTGACCCGGAAACGGCCCGGCAGGTGCAGATGCTTAATTTGCCTGGTATTGGCCTGACGCAGGAGAGTCAGCGGTATTACCCTCATGATAACCTGGCGGCACATGTCCTTGGGTTTAACGGGATTGACAGCCAGGGGCTGGATGGCGTGGAAATGACCTTTGACAGTTATCTCAAAGGCCGCTCAGGCAGCATTGTGATCGAATACGACGCCCGAGGACGGGAAATACCCCAGGCTTCGCACCGGTTTGTACCGCCAGTGGAAGGAAATAATGTCTACCTTACCATTGATTTGGTTATTCAGCAGATTATTGAACGCGAACTGGACCGGGTAATGAAAGAAACCCAGGCTAAAGCCGCTACCATTATCGCTATTGACCCCCGTGACGGCGGTATTCTGGCACTGGCTAACAGGCCTGACTATAATCCTAATAAGTTTAGTGAGGTCTCGCCGAAACTTTGGCGGAATATAGCTGTTTCCAATGTTTATGAACCGGGGTCAACTTTTAAAATCATTACGACCTCGGCCGTCATGTCTGAACATATTGTAAAAGCTGATGAAAGATTTTATGACCCTGGGGAGGTTGAGGTCCAGGGGCGGAATATTCATTGCTGGAAACATGGCGGTCATGGCAGCCAGACCTTTGCCGAGGTAGTCCAGAACTCCTGCAATGTGGGGTTTGTTAATGTCGGCCTGCGTCTGGGGCGTGATCCCTTTTACCGGTATATTGACGCATTTGGTTTCGGCCGTGTTACCAATATTGATTTGCCCGGTGAAGCAAAGGGTCTTATGATTGACCGGACTAAAGCAACGCCGATTAATATTGCCACAATGTCAATCGGGCAGAGTATTGCTGTTTCACCTGTGCAATTAGTAACTGCCGCTGCTGCTGTGGCCAACGACGGTCAGCTGCTCCGGCCCCAAATTGTCCGTGAGGTAAAGGATAAATCCGGGCAAGTTGTCAGAGGCTTTCAGCCTGATGTAATCAGGCAGGTACTTGATCCGACAACAACGAAACAAGTGAAAGAGATCCTGGAATCGGTCGTAACCCAGGGATCAGGCCGGAATGCATATATTGAAGGCTTTAAGATTGCCGGTAAAACAGGTACTGCGCAGAAGGTTGGTGCCGGCGGCTATTTGCCGGATAAATATGTCGCCTCTTTTGTTGGCTTTGCGCCTGCCGATAATCCCCAGGTCGCCATGCTGGTTATTATTGATGAGCCGGTTGGTCTTTATTATGGCGGGCAGATTGCAGCGCCTGTATTCGGGGCTGTCATGAAAGATGTCCTGCAGTATCTCAAAGTTACTCCCCAACCCAGCGCCAATCTGGCTAAACCCGCAGCACCGGATACGCATGTGCTGATTCCCAGTGTAATTAACCTCAGTGTGCCTGAGGCTATCAAAGAACTGGAAAAGGCAGGCCTGAAGCCGCGTATTGAAGAGTCCGGCGACCGGATCGCAGATCAGATTCCTAAACCGGGGAGCCGCATTCCAACAGGCAGCGGGGTATTGCTGTATACGATGACACCACGTTATCAGGCCGGCGAGGTAACGGTGCCGGATTTAACCGGCAGGACACCACGGGAGGCATCAGATATGCTGGCTGAACTGGGACTGGTGATAAATCCTGTGGGAACTGACGGAACCGTGATCAAACAAGATCCATTGCCCGGCAGCAAAGTACTATCCGGAATAAGTATTACTACCTATTTTGAGTAAATGGCGTTAAAATAAAAGATATTGGTAAAAATAGATAATATAAGGGTATACCGTATGGGCAGGAGGATAATTATGATTAAAACATTAAAACAGCTGGCTGGCCTACTGCCGGCTGCAACAATACAGGGACGGCTTGAGCAGGAGATCAGAGCGGTGGCTCATGATTCCCGGCAGGTCGTTCCCGGGACATTGTTTGTCTGTCTGTCCGGGGTTCATGTTGACGGGCACGATTTTATCGCTGCGGCTGTGAAGCAGGGGGCCGTGGCTGTGCTGGTGGAGAAGGATGTACCGGCAAATGCCTGTGAAGATATTACGGTCATCAAAGTAGCGGATACCCGTAAGGCGATGCAGGTAATAGTCCCGTATTTTTTTGATTATCCCGGCCACAAGCTGCGTATGATCGGTGTTACCGGCACTAACGGCAAGACAACGACAACCTATCTGCTTAGAAGCATTTTGCGGCAGGCCGGCCATAAAGCGGGTTTGATCGGTACAATTCAGACTATGATTGGCGATCAGGTACTGCCGGTGAAAAATACGACACCGGATGTTATTGAGCTGCAGAGCATCCTTGCCGAAATGGTCGACAAGGGTATGGAATATGTGATTATGGAGGTTTCTTCTCACGCCTTGGCATTAGGGCGGGTAGCCGGTTGTGAATTTGACGTCGCAGTATTTACCAATATGACACAGGATCATCTGGATTTCCACCAAACATTTGAGAATTATATCGAAGCCAAAGCGGAATTGTTCCGGAGTTTAAATAAAGCGGACAGTAAAAAACAAGGTAAAACCGCAGTTGTCAACTTAGATGATCCGACCGGTAAGACAATGGCAGCCAATGCCGATTGTCCGGTGATCAGCTATGCTGTTAACAGCCCGGCTGTAATAACTGCCGGCAGCCCTGCTGTGGCTGCGACCGGCTCCAGTTTTACCATCCAGGGGCCGTTTGGTGTCATACCGCTTACCCTCAGTATTACCGGCATGTTTAATGTCTATAATGTCTTGGCGGCAACCGGGGCGGCCCTGGCGGAAAAAATTGATCCGGCTATTATCAGGCAGGCCCTGGAAAGCTTTAGCAGTGTACCGGGCCGGTTTGAACTGGTGCAGGCCGGACAACCGTTTACTGTCATTGTTGACTATGCCCACACACCGGACGGCTTGGAAAATGTCCTGAAAACAGCAAAGCAGTTTGCCACCGCCAAAATTATCGTCGTATTTGGCTGCGGCGGTGACCGTGATCGTACTAAGCGGCCCATTATGGGCAAATTGGCCACAGTTTACGGCGACATTGTGCTGGCTACTTCGGATAATCCCCGCAGTGAAGAACCTGGAAAAATACTGGAAGATATTGAAGTAGGTATTAAAGACGCATTGGCTTCCGGCCATAGCGGCAAAAGTTATCAGGTAATTATTGATCGCCGTCAGGCTATTACCCAGGCAATTCAATTGGCCGGGCCGCAGGATGTGGTGCTGATTGCCGGTAAGGGTCATGAAACCTATCAGATATTAAAAGACAGGACAATTGATTTTGATGACCGCCAGGTAGCGCGCGAGGTTATCCGGGAGATGAAAAGTAATGCCTGATTTTAGCTTGAGTGAAATAGTAAAAGCTACCGGGGGCCACTGGACTGGCAGCGGCAGCAAATTTTTCCGGGGTATTTCCACAGATACCCGGACGGTGCAGCCGGAAAACCTGTTTATCGCTTTAGTTGGGGAACAATTCGATGGTCATGAGTTTGTGGCTCAGGCAGCGGCAAAGGGCGCTGCCGGGATTATTGTCAGTAGGCCGGTAACTGTGCCGGACGGAGTAGCTGTCATTGAAGTACGGGATACGCTGGCTGCTCTGCAGGCTGTAGCCAGGTTTCACCGCAGTCGCTACCATATTCCAATCATTGCTGTGACCGGCTCTAATGGTAAGACGACAACCAAGGATATGCTGGCGGCTGTTTTATCCAGCCGGTTTCGCGTCCTTAAAACAGAGGCCAACTTTAATAATGAGATTGGCTTGCCCTTAACCCTGTTGAAACTTGACTCAGGCCACGAAGCCGCCGTTGTAGAAATGGGGATGCGGGCCTGTGGACAGATTCGTGAACTTGCTGAAATTGCCTTGCCCACCGTCGGGGTAGTGACCAATGTAGGCGAGACGCATATGGAAATTCTGGGCTCCATTGAAAATATTGCGGCTGCTAAGGCCGAATTAGTGGAAGCAATGGGACCGGATGATGTGGTTGTGCTGAATGCAGATGACCCGCATGTCCGGGCTATGCAGCACAAAACGCAAGGGCGGGTTGTGTTGTATGGCTTAGGTACGGGAGCGGCGGTACGGGCTGAACATATAGTAACAGGTAAAAATGGTGATTTAATTACGACCTTTGACTGCATCGGTCCCCGCGGCTCTTTTCCTGTTACTTTGCATACAGTAGGCAGCCATAATGTGTATAATGCCCTGGCGGCCATTGCCGTCGGGTGGGAGTTAGGACTGCAGCCTGAGGAACTGGCCGCCGGGATCGGTAGGTTTGTTCCCGGGGCAATGCGGCTTGAGATCAGAAACTACGGTGAATATACGGTTATTAATGATGTGTATAACGCCAGCCCTTTATCCATGGCGGCTGCCCTGGATACCCTGGCGGCTATCGGCAAAGGCCGCAAGATCGCTGTATTAGGCGATATGCTGGAGCTTGGCGATACTGCCGCTGTGGCTCATCGCCGTATTGGGCAATTAGCGGCAGAACATGGTCTGGACATTGTTCTTACAGTAGGACCCTTAGCCGAATACATTGCAGTCGCTGCTGCTGAATATGGTGTTAAAATTGTCCATGCTTTTACCAGCCACCAACAGGCAATTGAGAAACTGCAGTGTTTGCTGCAACCGGGAGACTATATTTTGCTTAAAGGCTCCCGCGGTATGAAAATGGAAACTATGCTGAAAGCATTTGACCATACATTGCTGCGTTAGCGAGTCGATTCAGGAGGTTACGATGCAAGAATTGTTGTATGCGGCCGCGATGGCGTTTGCCATCGCTATCCTGGCAGGGCCGCTGGTTATTCCGATGCTAAAGCGGCTAAAATTCGGGCAAAGCATTAGGGAAGAAGGACCTGAGCGGCATTATGCCAAAGCCGGCACACCGACCATGGGCGGGGTTTTGCTGTTAGTGGCGCTTACCATTCCCTGCCTGATATTTGCCGGCAATAATCCGGAAGTGCTGCTGGCTCTGTTTGTTACATTAGGACATGGTCTGATAGGTTTTCTGGATGACTTCATTAAAGTGGTGCTTAAACGTTCACTGGGGCTTAAAGCCCGGCAAAAGCTGCTGGGCCAAATTATTATGGCGTTGGCACTCTCTTATATTGCTAGTATTTATTTTGGCCGTGGCACCGATATTTGGATACCTGTTTGGGGAGTTACGATTGATTTCGGGGCTTTATATTATCTGTTAATCTTTGTTGTGCTTGTGGGGACTACGAATGCGGTTAATCTTACTGACGGACTTGACGGTTTAGCCGCAGGCACGACTACGGTTGCCGCCCTGGCTTATGCGGTTGTGGCCCTGTCCTTTGGCAAGCCTGATCTGGCTGTTTTTTGTGTCGCTTTAGCCGGGGCCTGCCTGGGTTTCTTGCGGTATAATGCGCATCCGGCCAAGGTTTTTATGGGTGACACCGGGTCACTGGCGTTGGGCGGCGCGCTGGCGGCAGTTGCGGTCATGACCAAAACTGAATTCTTATTGGTTATCGTGGGCGGCGTATTTGTTATCGAAGCGCTTTCCGTTATTATTCAGGTCATTTCTTTTAAGTCGACAGGCAAGCGGGTTTTTAAAATGAGTCCGATTCATCATCATTTTGAGTTGTCCGGCTGGTCTGAGACTAAAGTGGTGACTGTATTCTGGCTGGCAGGCGCAGTGTTTGCCGCCGTTGCTTTGAGCTTACTGGCGGTTAGCCGGTCGGGGGGGATGTAAATGGTTAAACAGACAGAGTTTTTTAATAAGAAAATTGTAGTGCTCGGTGCTGGCGTCAGCGGTATTTCGGTTGCTGATATTCTGCAGCAGCTGGGGGCGAAGGTTACACTAAGTGATGCGAAGCCGGCCCATGAAATTGATAAAGATCTTTCGCAGTTAAAAATAAAAGGTGTTAGTCTGGCGCTGGGACAACAAACAGAAACATTATTAGACGGTACTGATTATATAGTGCTATCACCAGGCATATCTATCTATATACCGCTGGTTGCGGCCGCGCAAATACGCGGCATACCGGTACTGAGTGAGGTTGAGGTCGCCTATCGTCTGAGCAGCGCCCCGATTATAGCCATTACCGGCACTAACGGGAAAACAACAACGACAACCCTGATTGGGGAGATGCTTAAGACTACAGGCCGAAAGGTAGCGGTAGGCGGAAACATCGGCGCTGCTTTATCTGAGCAGGCGCTTGCAGCCGGGCCTGATGGTTTTGTTGTTGCTGAGATATCAAGCTTTCAATTGGAGGGGGCAATACACTTTAGGCCGCACATTGCGGCGGTCTTAAATCTGACACCTGATCACCTTGACAGGCATCACACTATGGCCGAATATCAGGAGATGAAGGAACGGATTTTTGCCAGGCTGGATACCAATGATTATGTAATTCTTAATTATGATGATGTGGCCGTGCGGGGGATGGCTGCGCGGGCACCGGGGCGAATCATTTATTTTAGCCGTCGCCATTGCCTTGACCAGGGTTTTTATGTAGATAGCGGCAACCTTACTTTGCAGTGGGAAGGAAAAACCAGCGTTATTTGTCCAGTCGCTGCTGTGCAAATAAAAGGCGGCCATAATGTGGAAAATGCATTGGCTGCCTGTGCAGTCAGTTATTTTGCCGGTGCCAGTCTGGAGAATATGGCTGCAGTTCTCAAAACGTTCCCAGGAGTGGAGCATCGTATCGAGCCTGTAAGTGAAATTGCCGGCGTGCATTATTACAACGATTCCAAAGCTACCAATCCTGAATCGACAATAAAAGCGCTGGAGGCTTTTGACGGCCATATTATTCTTATCGCCGGCGGCCGGGATAAGAATACAGATCTGTCTGAATTTATGCAGTTGGTCAAAGAGCGGGTTGATCATTTGATCGTAATGGGTGAAGCCGGGCGGCGTTTTGCTGAAGCAGCAGCTCAACATAATGTAAAAAATATCCATTCTGTGGATTCTTTGCCGGCGGCAGTTACTCTGGCCCATACACTGGCGAAGCCGCCGCAGGTGGTACTTTTATCTCCCGCCTGTGCCAGCTATGATATGTTTAATAACTATGAAGAACGGGGGAAAATATTTAAAGATTTGGTGCGCCGGTTAGGTTAAGGAGGGAGCGAGATTGGCGGTCAGACCTAAGTCGCCCGACTATGTCATCTTTTTTGCCATCATTGGTTTGTTGGGTTTTGGAATAGTAATGGTGTACAGTTCCAGTGCGGTTTCAGCCTATGTCAATTATAATGACAGCTATTACTTTCTTAAACGCCAGATGATTTGGGCCACCCTGGGATTGCTGGCCATGCTGTTCACGATGAATGTGGATTATCATGCATGGCGTACATTGGCGAAGCCCGCGATGATCGTTACACTTATCTTATTGGTACTTGTTCTTATACCTGGTCTAGGTAAGGTTGTGAATGGTGCTAGACGATGGTTAGGTTTCGGTTCTCTTTATCTGCAGCCATCAGAAATCGCAAAATTGGCGATGGTCCTGTTTACTGCCAACAGCCTGGCAAAATCCCAGGATAAAATCAGTAGTTTTACTAAAGGGATTGTCCCCCAACTGGTAATGCTCGTAGTGGTATTCGGGTTGATTTTAAAAGAGCCTGATCTGGGAACCGCGCTTGTTATTGGCGGTACCGTATTCATCCTGCTTTTTGCTGCCGGCGCTAAATTATCCCATTTAGGATCATTGGGGGCAGTGGGGGTTGCCGGTATTATTGGCGCTATCCTGGTCGAACCATATCGTCTTAAACGCCTGCTGGCTTTTAGTGATCCCTGGGCAGATCCCTTAAACAGCGGTTACCACATCATTCAGTCGCTGTATGCTATTGGTTCTGGTGGTCTGTTTGGCGTTGGCCTGGGACGCAGCCGGGAAAAATTTTTGTATTTACCTGAACCGCATACGGATTTTATATTTGCTATTTTGGGTGAAGAACTAGGATTTATCGGTACCGCTACGGTAATTATTTTGTTCTTTCTCCTGGCTTGGCGAGGTTATAAAATAGCCATTTCCGCTCCTGATATTTTTGGGAGTTTATTGGCGGGGGGGATAACCAGCATCATCGTTTTGCAGGCCCTGATGAATATTGCGGTGGTTACCGCCTCCATGCCGGTAACGGGAATACCATTGCCGTTTATTAGCTTTGGGGGGTCGGCATTAATTTTTACACTGGCCGCGGTCGGCATTCTCCTCAATATATCACGACATATTAACATGAAATGAATGTAGGGGGCAACCAATATGCGCCTGATTATATCTGGCGGGGGAACAGGCGGTCACATCTACCCCGCCGTTACTATCGCAAGAGAAGTTGCCAGGTTAAGCGGCAATTGTGAAATTCTGTTTGTAGGCACTAAACATGGTCTGGAGGCCGATATTGTGCCTAAAGAAGGCTTTGCCTTTGCAACAATCGAAGTACGGGGCCTGGAGCGCCGCCTCTCCTGGCAGAATATCCGGACCCTGTTCAATACGTTCGGCAGTGTTTGGAGCTCAGTAAAAATTATCAAGGATTTTAAACCAGATGTTGTTATTGGCACCGGCGGCTATGTGTGTGGTCCGGTGCTGCTGGCCGCCAGCCTGCTTAGAGTACCAACTATGATTCAGGAACAAAATGTCATACCAGGCATTACTAATAAGATATTGTCCCGGTTTGTTGATAAAATTGCCGTAGGGTACAAGGAAGCTGAACCATATTTTACAAAGTACAAGCCTGACCAGATTATATTTACAGGTAATCCGATTAGGCCTGAGGTTATGTCGGCAGCCCGGGATGAAGGGCAAAGAGCTTTGGGTTTACACCCGGATAAGCTTACTTTGCTGGTGGTTGGCGGCAGCCGCGGGGCGCGCAGCATAAATAATGCCATGTTTGAGGTGTACAAACATTTTAACGGTAGTCCTCATATTCAAATATTGCATGTAACAGGACAAAACGAGTATAATAGCATAGTTAGCAAAATTAAACAAGCTGGTATAGACATTTCCAGTGGTGGAAATATTAGCATTGAACCTTATTTGTACAATATGCCGCTGGCATTGGCTGCTGCTGACTTAGGAATTTTCCGGGCCGGGGCTGTCGGCTTGGCAGAATTGACAGCCAGAGGTATTCCGGCCATATTGATACCCTATCCCTATGCTGCCGAAAACCATCAGGAATTCAATGCCAGGGTGCTTGAGAGACACGGTGCGGCAACAGTGATTGCTGACAAGGAATTAACAGGCAGTAAGCTAATAGATGCAATTGAAAAATTAGTGAAGAATCCGGTCGTATTGTCAACTATGGCTGAAAAAAGCAGAGAGTCGGGCCGGCCTCAGGCAGCAGAAGCAATTGCCCGGTTGGCCCTTTGCCTAATAAAGCTGCAAACTAATAATAAAAGGTAACACCGGGTGCGGGCAGCGCATACTATGTGGTATGCCAGAGCGGCAACCGGGTAGTTTCAGAGCAGCTCTTTCTGCCGGATGCGGGCGCCGGAGACGGGGTGCGCGAGAAAGGGGAGAAATACTGTTGTTAGATGATGTAAAAAGAATTCATTTTATTGGAATCGGTGGCTCCGGTATGAGTGCCATTGCTAAAGTATTGCTTGAGATGGGGTATGCTGTTTCCGGTTCTGATGCTCAGAAATCGGCTGTTACCTCCAGACTTGAGCAGGCTGGGGCAAAGGTGTATATTGGCCACAGTTATGAAAATATTGGCGACACACAGGCTGTAGTTGTTTCGACGGCAATCCCCGCAATCAACCCGGAGATTAAAGCTGCCCGTGATAGAGAGATTGCAGTATATCACCGGGCTGATGTACTGGCATTTCTGATGCGCAAACGGCAGGGAATCGCTGTAGCCGGCGCTCATGGCAAGACCACAACTACCTCAATGATTGCCCTGATGCTTGAGAAGTCCGGAATGGATCCAACCATTATTATTGGTGGTGAGCTGGAATCAATAGGCGGTAGTGCAAAGCTTGGTCATGGTTCTTATCTGGTGGCAGAAGCTGATGAAAGTGACGGCTCTTTTTTAAAACTGGCCCCCCATATCGCCATTGTGACCAATATCGAAAACGATCACATGGACTATTACAAAACCATGGATAATATATTACGCACTTTTGATGAATTTTTACATAAGCTTCAGCCAGAGAGTGGATTAGCCGTTTTATGTTTCGACAATGCCCATGTCAGAAATATGGCGGCCAAACTGGATAAACGTTATGTATCTTATGCACTTGAACAAGCTGCTGATTATACGGCGCGTAATATTAAATCCGATGGCCCGGTGACAATTTTCGATGTGCATTACCGGGAAGAATTTTTAGGTACGGCGAGAATCTGTGTTCCAGGCTTGCATAATGTGGCGAATGCGCTGGCGGCCGTGGCTGTAGGGGTTGAAACGGGGCTGAGTTTTTCACAAATTGCCGAGGGCTTGAGCCAGTTTCAGGGTGCTAAACGTCGTTTTCAGTCTAAAGGGCGGGTAAACGGGGTATGGGTAGTGGATGACTACGCTCATCACCCTACAGAGATTACCACAACGTTGCTAGGTGCACGTCAAACAGAACCTAAACGGCTGATCTGCATTTTTCAGCCTCATAGGTATACCCGTACTCAGTTTTTGTGTAAGGAGTTCGGTCGTGCTTTTACTGCGGCCGATATATTGATTCTTACTGATATTTATTCAGCCGGAGAACAGCCTATTCCGGGGATAACCGGGGAGACACTCAAGGCTGAGGTTGAAAGGCAAACGAATCAGCGAGTTACGTATATACCGGAAAGAGATAAAATTGCCCGGTATCTTGCTGAAATTGTAGAGCCCGGCGATTTAGTAATGACCATGGGTGCCGGTAATATCTACCAGACGGGGGAAGAACTGGTAGAAAAGCTCGCGCACCAGCAGTAATAGTCAGAAATTTATTAGAGATTAGATATAAAATAATAAAGGGTGATTGTACTTGTCTGGGAGGGAAGACGATGGAGAAATTTATCGTCAGAGGCGAAGTACAACTATGTGGTAATGTCCGGGTGAGCGGGGCTAAAAATGCTACATTGCCGATTATGGCGGCAACGCTTCTGTGTTCCGGCGTCAGTATTATCCATGATGTTCCTTATTTGCGTGATATTCAGGCCATGCAGGATATTTTGACACTCATAGGGGCTAAAATAGTCAGGCAGGGCCATACCATGTTGATTGACACAACCAATGTCAGTAAGGCTGAAATTCCCGAGCATTTAATGCGGGAGATGCGGGCTTCGGTATTTCTTATGGGGCCGCTGTTAGGGAGATTCCGCAAAGTTCGAATCTCCTATCCCGGTGGGTGTGCTATCGGGCCAAGACCAATTAATCTACATATCAAAGCACTCGAAAGAATTGGCGCAATAGTTGATGAAAGTTTTGGATTTATTGAAGCTGAGGCTGAAGAATTAAGAGGTGGCGAAGTCAATTTTGACTTCCCCAGCGTTGGGGCGACTGAAAATGCCATGATGGCGGCCGCACTGGCCAAAGGAACAACAATTATCCGTAATGCGGCGCGTGAACCGGAAATCATTGATTTGCAGACAATCTTAAACAAGATGGGGGCAAGAATCAGTGGTGCGGGAACAGACACTATCAGAATTGACGGTGTGGCAAAACTTACCCCGACCGAGCACACGGTAATGTGTGACCGGATTGAAGCAGGCACATTTCTAATGGCAAGCGCTATGACGCGTGGTGATGTTGTTGTTGAAAACATTATTCCGGAGCACTTATTTTCGGTTACTGATAAATTGCAGGATATTGGCGCCCAAATAGTAACCGGCAGGGATTATGTCCGGATAAAAGCAGGAGAGCTTAGGGGCGTTGATATTAAAACCCTGCCTTACCCGGGATTTCCCACCGACCTGCAGGCACCGATGCTGTCCTTACTTACGATAGCTAAAGGCACCAGCATTATTACAGAAACTATTTTCGAAAACCGCTTTAAACATGTAGATGAACTTACCCGGATGGGGGCTAAAATAAAGGTCGAAGGCCGTACTGCTATTATCCGCGGTGTTACAAGTTTGACCGGAGCCAATGTGGCGGCACCTGACTTAAGGGCCGGCAGTGCCTTGGTACTAGCGGCTCTAGCCGCTAAGGGAACCTCAGAAGTTGAGCAGGTTTATCATATTGACCGGGGTTATGAAAATATTGAGAAAAAATTGCAGGCGTTGGGAGCACAGATCGTACGGGTCCAGGTAGCTGAAGGGGGACATTAGATTGAAAAACAAGAAAATTGCAGTTGTTATGGGCGGCCCATCGGCTGAGCGTGAGGTATCATTAAATACCGGGGGCGCTATTTTAGGAGCACTGCAAGAGAAAGGGTACAATGCTATAGGTATTGACCTGAACCCCCGCAATTTTGTTGAACAACTAAAGAGCAATCAAATTGATGTCGTATTTAATGCTGTCCATGGCCTCTATGGTGAAGACGGACTCCTGCAAGGTACACTTGACATGTTAGGGATACCCTATACTGGTTCCGGGGTGTTGGCCAGCGCTGCCGCTATGGATAAAGCAGTGACCAAACGATTGTTTTTGGCCGCAGGGATACCAACGCCCCGCTCGCGGCTGTACAGTAAGCAAGAGGCCGGCGAGCAATTGCGCCAAGAGATTCAAAGTGAATTTGGCGTGCCGGTGGTTATCAAGTCTGCCGCGCAGGGTTCAAGTATTGGCGTTACCATTGTGGATGATCCCGCCGCTATTGATGAAGCGATAACAGAAGCTTTTAGGTTTAGCGATCATATTGTTGTCGAGGAATTCATCAGCGGGAAGGAATTGACGGTTGCCATCCTGGGAACTGATCGGCCGGAAGCTCTCCCGGTCATTGAAATTGTACCGGAATCGGGCCGTTATGATTACAGGTCAAAATATACTAAAGGCGCTACTCAGTATATTGTTCCGGCTTTGCTGTCTGTTGAGACTACCTGCCGGGTACAGCAAGTAGCCCTTGCAGCCTATAAGCTGTTAAACTGCCGGGGCATTGGTCGTGTTGACGTAATGCTTGATCAGTCTGATCATCCTTATGTACTGGAAATTAATACGATACCGGGCATGACCGCTACCAGCCTGGTACCTAAGGCTGCTGCTGCCGTTGGTATTCATTTTGCTGATTTATGTGAGCGGATTCTCTTGGCAACCGTTGATTAGCAGACTTGCGGGCAGTGTCGACAGATGCTGCCTGTTTTTTACTATTCCGGTCAGACAAGCCTGGCAGTTCATTAAACCTGTCAGGCAAGTTTCGTTTTATCCGATAGCTAAGCGCCACTAAGGCCCCCGCTTCCGGGCGGTTGCCTAAGTGTTGCTAAGCTCCTGGATAGGCTCAACTAAGCCAGGAAGTTCATTCCATTCCTTCCAGGCAAGTTTCGCTTTATCCGATAGCTAAGCACCACTAAGGCCCCCGCTTCCGGGCGGCTGCCTAAGTGTTGCTAAGCTCCTGGATAGGCTCAACTAAGCCAGGAAGTTCATTCCATTTCTTCCAGGCAAGTTTCGCTTTATCTGGCGGACAATCCGGTGTATAATTACTGCAGAAGATGTCTACAGGAGTGATAGCATGCAGACAGCAGAACGCTTAAAGGCGGCCAGGCGGCGGCGGAATTCGACTTTTGCAGCCTTACTGGCGGCTTTGGCATCGCTGATAGCATTTTTTTTATTTGTTAATTCTCCCTATTTTGTTGTGGGGACAGTACTTGTCGAGGGGAACAAATACATTACGGCTGAGGATGTATTACGGGTTGCCGGTGTCCCTGAACAAGTGAATATTTTTAGATTAAAAACGGCAGATATAAAAGACCGGTTGATGAGTGACCTGCGGGTAGCCGAGGTTAAGGTAGAGCGGCATTTTCCGGCTACTATATCTATCAAGGTTAGCGAGCGTCAGCCGCTGGCTTTTGTGGCCAGCCAGTATGGCTTTGTTGAAATTGACCGGCAAGGGATGGTGCTGGCTGCATTTAAAAACATCAAAGAGATAAAGGTCCCTGTTATTACCGGGGTTCGTCTAGGCAATGTATATGTAGGTGATCAGGTAAACAATCCAGGGCTTTTCAGTGTCCTGACCTATCTTGCGGCCATGGATGAAACTACGCTGAATCAACTGTCAGAGGTAAATATTAAATCACCGGACGAACTTGTTGCCTATACGATTCATTCTATATGTATACGGGTTGGTGACAACCAGCGGCTGCCGGAAAAAGCGACACTTACAGGTGAGATTTTACAGGAGATGGCCACTAAGAAGCTAGCTGTCGAATATATTGATCTTAACTATAAATCACCGATTATTAAGATACGTGACCGATGAGGGAATTCGAAAGGAGACGATATTTTGCTACCTATCAAGCAAGGGCAGTTTGCGATTGCCCTGGTCTGTGTTGTGTTGGGCATTATGCTGGCAGTGCAATTCCGCACTACCCAGGATATTAGATCGAGCATCCCCTACCAGCGGGTGGAGGATTTATCCCAGCGCTTAAGCCAGACAGAAAAAGAACGGGACGCGCTAATTAATCAGGTGCAGGAACTGAAGCGCACTTCCGGGGCTGAGGCCGCGTCCAAGGAATTAGAACGGGTGAGGATGGGAGCCGGCGTAATCGCTGTCGAAGGGCCTGGTATTATTGTAACTATTGATGACAGCAAGCGTCCTTCCAAACCGGGTGAGAATCCTAATTTATACCTGATTCATGATGACGATATATTAAAGGTAATTAATGAACTGTGGGCTGCAGGGGCAGAAGCAATTTCTATTAATGAGCAGCGGCTTATAGCCAGCTCTGAGGTTCGCTGTGCCGGCCCAACCCTGTCGGTTAACAATTCACGGTATTCACCACCGTATGAGATCAGGGTTATTGGCGAACCGACGACACTGGAAAACGCGCTTAAAATGCGCGGCGGTGTTATTGAGACCCTGCAGTTTTGGGGTATCCAGGTAACGATGAAGAAACAGGATGATGTAAAAGTCCCGGCGTATAAAGGCGCTTTCCGGTTCGAGTTTGCTAAGCCGCTTAAGGAGGGTGGTAACTAATATGGTTTTACCTATTACCGGTTTGATTATAGGTATAGTTATAGGTATCGTCTTTCCCATTACTGTGCCACTGGAATATGCAAAATTTATGTCGGTTGCCCTATTGGCATCGTTAGACTCAGTTTTTGGTGGTTTGAGGGCCGGCATTGAGGAAAAATTTGATAATACAGTGTTTATTACCGGTTTTTTTACAAATGCATTACTGGCTGCCGGCTTGGTTTATATAGGCGACCGGCTGGGGATTGACTTATATTATGTTTCCCTTTTGGCATTCGGGTTACGTATATTCCAGAATTTAGCAATTATTCGCCGTTATTTCCTGAAAAAATAGTCGAAAAGCTTCAAAGCCTGTCTGAATATGTTGAGGGCTTTGGAGCTTTTCTTATGAAGAATTTCAAAAAAAAAAAGCATGATTTTTCTCCCCCGAAAAAAAGGGAAAATGCTACTTTTGTTGAAACTATTGGGAAGAAACATAATACTGTGCTGCGAGGGAGTTATGGACAAAAAAAATATATTAGCGATTGATGTTGGCACAGGTATGGTCAAAGTTTTGGCCGGAAGGCAAGAAGCAAATGGCCGGATACAAATTTTTGGCAGCGGTGCTGCTCCCACTGCGGGGTTTGCCAAAGGTGTGATCACTGACATCGGTGCTTTGGCTCATTCTGTCAGACAAGCGGTAGAGTGTGTGGTCATGGCAACTGACAGTCAGGCTGCCGGGTCTGTTTATTTAGGTCTTAGCGGCTCTGTGCTTGTTGCGCAAAATAGTATGGGGACTGTAGCATCAGCCACAGCGGGAACGGTCACTGGCGCTGATGTGGAGCGGGCCTGCAAAGCGGCTGTGTTTACGGTTGCTGATCAGGACTATGAGGTACTACATCTGTTTCCGGCCAGGGAGGTTATTACCCAGGCTGGGGCAGCACTTGCAGTAGAGACTCATATTATATCAGCCCCCAAAGTTACATTGGCCGAGCTTAGCAGTGTGCTGAGCGGGAGTGGTATTCACCTGAATGGAATCGTTGCCAGCGGCATTATGGCAGCCGAGGGTATGCATAATGAATTACCTGGTCAGCCGGCTAACTTTATATTTATTGATATTGGTGCAGGTGTTGCGGATATTTCGCTGTATGTGGAAGGCCGCTTGCGTTCATCAGCTGCATTGCCGCTGGGTGGTGACTATATAACCAGTGATTTAATGCAGGGGTTAAGCGTTAACCGGGCTCATGCCGAGGAAATTAAACGCTATTATTCACGGCTTTCTCCTGATTTGCGAAATCAGGGGGTGGTTTTGGATTGCAACGACTATGGGACGGTTGATAAACATATCCCTTTTGATTTTTTATATGATATTGTCGAAAGCAGAGTAGAAGAAATTGTTACTTTAGTATATGGTTATCTTAAACCACTGCAGACCGAATATTTATCAGGGCCGGGACAAACTTTCGAAGCTATTTACTTAACCGGTGGTTGCGGAGCGATGCCTAGTATGGCGACTTGTGTAGCCAAGGTTTTTGAAATACATACCACTACGGTAACACCGGCAGGTTTGGCCACTGAATATGTGCATCCTGCGAACACTGTTTGTTATGGAATTCTGAAACATGGTGCCAGAATTACGGAAAATGAGCCTGGTGGTGAACGTAGTGCCTGGGGCACATTGGTTCATAAAGCTAAAAGACTATTGAAATTTGATCGATATTAAGGGAGGAAAACTTACTAATGCTGGAATTTGATATGGATTTAGATCAATTTGCTTCGATAAAAGTCATTGGCGTAGGCGGTGGCGGCAATAATGCGGTAAACCGTATGATTGGGGCCGGTCTGCAAGGCGTTGAATTTATTACTATTAATACTGATGCCCAGGCCTTGATCGGCTCTGAGGCAGCCTATCGTATTCAAATTGGCGAAAAGCTGACCAAAGGTCTGGGGGCGGGGGCGAATCCGGATATTGGTGAAAAAGCAGCACAAGAGAGCCGGGAAGATATCATCAAAGTGCTTAAGGGTGCTGACATGGTATTTATCACTGCCGGTATGGGCGGCGGGACAGGTACCGGTGCCGCGCCGGTAGTGGCTGAATGTGCCAGGGAAGTAGGCGCACTCACTGTTGGCGTTGTCACCAAGCCGTTTACCTTTGAGGGGCGTAAGCGTCAGTTGCAGGCCGAACGCGGGACGGCCAAGCTTAAGGAAAAGGTAGATACGCTGATTACTATACCCAATGACCGCTTGCTGCAGGTGGTTGATAAACGAACTTCGATTTTGGATGCATTTAAAATCGTTGATGATGTATTGCGGCAGGGTGTGCAGGGGATATCTGACCTTATTGCCGTGCCAGCTCTGATAAATCTTGACTTTGCTGATGTTAAGACGATTATGAGTGATGCCGGTTCAGCCCTGATGGGCATCGGTTTTGGCACTGGTGATAATCGTTCCATTGCCGCTGTTGAAGCTGCAATCAGAAGCCCGCTGCTGGAAATGTCAATTGATGGCGCCAAGGGAGTATTATTAAACTTTACCGGCGGCCCCAATACTACTTTATTTGAAGTTAATGAAGCCGCTGATATTATTGCCAAGGCGGCTGATCCGGAAGCAACAATTATATTTGGGGCAACTATTGATGAACGTTTTGAAGATCAGGTGCGGGTAACCGTTATTGCCACTGGTTTTGATCCTAAACCTTTGATAAAAACAAGCGAAGGCAGGCATGAAAGTCCGGTTATCGAGCCTTTTAAGGGGCGCGATTTGGATATTCCTGCTTGGATGCGCCGTTAGTAACCAGCATTAATAAATAATCAACCCCGACTCATTGCAGAGTCGGGGTTTCTGTCTATTTTTAGTCTTATTCTCTGGCAAAAAATTACATTATTTTAAAATAAAGCTTGATATAATTGGCATAGTGATTTTGGCAGTGGCATATATTGCTAGTATCGGTTCCTATTATGGAATAAAATCCCATGGCAGGAAGGGAAAACCAGTGTACATCTATGCTGATATGGTAATATTAATTAATTTCACGATGAATAGCGTTATTCTGGTGTTAACAGCTTATGCCGGCGGTATTTCGTTCTGTTGGCGACGGATATTACCGGCCGCTTTGCTGGGTGGAATATATTCCCTTGGCGGGGTTTTCCCGGAGATGTTTATATTGTATACAATCCCGGGAAAGTTATTGGCCTCAGTGGTTATTATTCTACTAGCCTTCGGGCACAGGTCCTTAAAGGTAACACTAACACTTATCGGTATTTTCTTTGTTATCTCGTTTATGTTAGGGGGAGCGGTATTGGGCTGGCTGTACTTTGCTCAGACCGGAGTGCCGCCCGGGACCCAGATGCTTACGTTGTCCTGGCGTCATTTGCTGACAGGCGCAGTTATTGCTGTAGTACTTGTTGGGCTTATTGTCAAGCAACTGCTTGGCAGAATGTATCGGCGGCAGACCTTCTATCAGGCCAAAATCGAGTATAGCGGGCGCTTTACCGAAATAACCGGTATGCTGGATACCGGTAATGGGCTTTTTTCACTGCTGGGGCGTACACCTGTTGTGCTCGTAAGCCGGCAGGCGTCTTTTTCCCTGCTAAGCCAACAGGCCGTGGAGTATTTGAACAATAACAGTCCGGAGATGTGGCTGGCTAATCTTGATCAATGTCCGGATACAGTCTGGCTGTCCAGGGTGGAGGTTATTCCTTACCAGTCTGTCGGCAGCCGCAGTGTTTTATTGGGGTTCAGACCGGATCGTATCACCATCATGACCGAGTATGGCCCGGCTCAGACCGCTAACGTACTTATCGGTATTTATAGCGGTGCCTTTGCCGGTGGCAGCGACTGTCAGGCGCTTTTACACCCTGCGCTGATAACCGGGGTAAATACGACAAAGGAGGCAGGGATATGCGCATTACCTGGCCAATAGTCAGATTATATTTTAAGCTTAAGGTGATATCATTTCTACAACGTATAGGCTGGCTTAAACCAGACGAGGTATTTTATGTAGGCAGTGCCGAGATCTTACCGCCGCCATTATCAGGAGATGAAGAGGTATTTTTGCTGAGCCGTTTGCAAAAAGGCGATAAGTCTGTTAAAAGCGTCTTTATTGAACGTAACCTCCGGCTTGTTGTCTATATAGCACGCAAGTTTGAGAATACGGGGGTAAGTGTCGAAGATTTGGTCAGTATTGGTACAATCGGACTTATTAAAGCGGTAAATACCTTTGATCCTATTAAAAAAATTAAACTTGCTACTTACGCATCACGTTGTATTGAGAATGAAATTTTAATGTATCTGCGCCGCAATAGTAAGACCCGGGCGGAGGTATCTTTTGATGAGCCGCTTAATATTGACTGGGATGGCAATGAGTTATTGCTGTCTGATGTATTGGGTACAGAGAATGATATTATTTATAAGTCTGTGGAAGAAGAGGTTGATAAAACTTTATTATATACTGCTATGAGTAAGTTGTCAGGACGGGAGCGGCGGATTATGGAGCTTCGGTTTGGCCTGAATGATGACGGCAACGAACGTACCCAAAAAGAGGTCGCGGACTTGCTGGGGATATCCCAGTCATACATATCCCGTCTGGAAAAGCGAATAATCAAGCGCTTGCGCAAAGAAATCAGCCGTATGGAATAAATTCCTGCGGTTGTTTTTTTTTTGCCTGTTTTGAGCTGAAACGGTTTAGCCCGCTGGCAGCCGGAGTATAAAACCTCCAAGCCATGGCAATAATGCTTGTGTAGGGTTAAGTAGTTTTAGTAGCCTGGAGAAACTGGGGAGGAATAACATGATAATCAATAAGGTAGAGATATGTGGTGTAAATACAGCCAAGCTCCCGGTACTTTCTGCCACTAAAATGCGTGAGCTGTTTGAGGTAATGCAAGCCGGTGAAAGAGCAGCACGGGAGCAGTTGATTTATAGTAACCTGCGGTTGGTTCTTAGTGTGATTCAACGGTTTAACAACCGGGGCGAATATGTGGACGATTTATTTCAGGTTGGCTGTATTGGCCTCATGAAAGCAATTGACAATTTTGATTTATCCCAAAACGTTAAGTTCTCTACTTATGCAGTCCCCATGATTATCGGGGAAATCCGGCGTTACTTGCGCGATAACAATCCTATCAGGGTCAGTAGGTCAATGCGGGATATTGCTTATAAGGCATTACAGGTCCGGGATTCACTAGTAAGCCGGTTCTCGCGGGAGCCATCGATCAATGAGATCGCAGACGAGCTCAAAGTCCCCCGGGAGGAAATAATCTTTGCTCTTGATGCGATTCAGGAACCAATCTCATTGTTTGAGCCGATCTATCATGATGGTGGAGATCCCATCTTTGTTATGGATCAAATCAGTGATGATAAACACCTGGACTTAAGCTGGCTGGAAGGTGTGGCCATTAAAGAAGCCCTGCGTAAGCTAAGCGAGCGGGAGAAGCATATTCTTACTCTTAGATTTTTTGAAGGCAAAACACAAATGGAGGTTGCCGAAGAAATCGGTATATCTCAGGCGCAGGTGTCCCGGCTGGAGAAAGCCGCTTTAGGGCATATGCGTAAATATATATAAGATTGACCTGCAACACTGGGGAGGCCGTTAACAATGAGGAGAATTTTACCAATTAAGGTACTGCTGCTGCTGTTATTACTATTCTGTTTTGTCGCCGGTGGCTGGGCTTTGCTGCTGCAGCAAGATGAACGCAGTGCGACGGTAATGTCCAACCGCGGGGATTATGTTAGATTACATATTCTGGCGAACAGTGACAGTATCAAAGATCAACAACTTAAATTAAAAGTCCGTGATGCGGTTATTGCCTATCTAACGCCCTATGTCAAAGACATAAGCGATGCCAGGGAAGCCAACGTGATTATCGCCAGCCACCAGGCTACTATAATTGAGGTAGCTACCGCAGTGTTGCGCGAAAACGGCGCCAACTATCCGGTTGCCGTGCAGATGGGAACGTTTGAGTTCCCTGTCCGTTCCTACGGCAGTTTAGTACTGCCAGCCGGAGAGTATCAGGCTGTCCGTATCCTGTTAGGTCAGGCAGCCGGGCAAAACTGGTGGTGTGTATTATTTCCGCCGCTCTGTTTTATTGATGGTGCTAACACCGCCCTGGCGCCGGTGAGTGAGGCCGCGTCAACAGAACAGCAAGGTAATCGGACTCTGCAAATTAAATGGAAAATAGCCGAATTATTTAAGTAACGACTATGGTGCAGGAAATTACTGAATAATAGAGTCAGGGAGTTGTCTCAATATATATGAGGCAGCTCCCTCTTTTATTTAAAAATGGTAAAATTTGAAAAAATCTTTAAAAGCGAAAGGGGTTTTTAGTTATTTGCAGAATATGGTATTTATTGACAGGATTATGAGGTGATTATATAGGCGCGATAATCATATTTATTGTTGTATAATATCACATCTCCATGGATTACAATGTATAGTCTGGATAATGCGGTCGGCACAGCAGATCAATGGTGTGCCGACTTGTTTGTGAGCCTTTGCTGACGACATTCTGCCGGCGTAAACAAAAAAGATGATCCCAGGGATCATCTTTACGGCTCATCTTAATTTTGGCTATAGGTTATCCCGCTTAAGCTCGCCAAAACTGCCAGCTTCCACTAAAATGACATCCATGCCAATTTTATTAATTTTATCCCAGGGAATAACTACATCTTCGTTACGGCCAAAGAGTCCTAAAAACTTACCGATGCCCGGAACAACGATCGCGGTAAGCCGGCCGCTCTCAACGTCAATTTCGATATCTGTAATATTACCCATACGTTTGCCGTCAACTACATTAATTACTTCTTTTAATTTCAAATCGCTGGTTTTTAACATGTATCCCCCTCCTCCACCCAGACTGTTTCAGATAAATATGTAGCATTTTGATTCTACAATAATTATATGAAGGACAAGGGCTAAATGTGTGTAAAATCATTTATTTATTCACTAATCAATTTGTGTTGCCTCAGGGACAAAATCAATCGCCTGTAGCAAGTGCAAACCGGCAAAGAAATAAACGATTTCACAGAACCCGGCAAACAATCTATTCATTAAGCGTAAGTTGAGCATATTTTATTTTTTTGAATAAATTTTCCTGTAAGCAGGAAAAACACAATATGTGGCGTATATTAATTACTTAGATACAAGATGTAGTATGGATCGTTACAGAGCTATACATATTATAACATACTTAACAGAGTAATCAAGGGAGTGGATAATTTGCGCTGTCCATTTTGCGAAGTTGCCGACAGCAAAGTAATTGATTCCAGATCAGCCGACGAAGGAAATTCCATTAGGCGTCGCCGGGAATGTTTGTCCTGCTCCCGCCGCTTTACTACCTATGAAGTGGTGGAAGCGATACCGTTGATGGTTATTAAGAAAGACGGACGCCGTGAAATGTTTGACAAAGGCAAGCTGCTGGGCGGAATAGTCCGGGCCTGTGAGAAACGGCCAGTGCCTGCTGATATTATTGAAATTGCTGTGAGCAAGATTGAAAAAGAGATTCGTGATAAAACTGAGCGGGAGGTCTCAACCCGGCAGATTGGTGAGGCTGTGATGCAGCATTTAAAAGAAATTGACCAGGTGGCATATGTCCGGTTTGCTTCCGTTTACCGGCAATTTGCCGACATAAATAACTTTATGCAGGAATTGGAGAGCCTGATGAAGGCACAGCATAAAGAGTAAGCTGAATAGATGGGGGATATTTTTGATGTTTGTTAGGATAAAAAAACGTGATGGACGGGAACTGTCGTTTGATGAGAGTAAGATAACTGAGGCAATTTATAAAGCCGCTAAGGCTGTCGGTGGAGCGGACCGGCAGCTGGCATTGGAACTTACGCTGGAAGTATTAAAATTTTTAAAACAAAAATATAATGGTGGTCTGTTTAGTGTCGAAGATGTTCAGGATGCTGTTGAGAAAACCCTCATCGAAACCGGCCATGCTAAAACGGCAAAGGCTTATATATTACACCGGGATAAACGTACCCGTCTGCGGGAGGCTAAATCCGACCTTATGGATGCGGTTGGCGAGATATTGGTTGAAACCAGCCGGGAAAATGCGAATGTTTCTAATTCCCCTTCTGCCAAAATGCTGCAAATAGCCAGTGCTGCCAGCAAATCCTTTTATTTAAACCGCCTTATCCCCGAGAAGTTTGCCCAGGCCCACGTAAAAGGTGACTATCATATCCATGACCTGGATTTTTACGGTAAAACGCTGACTTGTGTGCAGATACCGCTGGGAAAACTATTGGAAAGTGGTTTCAATAACGGACACGGTTACATTCGGTCGCCCAAGCGGCCTGCATCGGCGACTGCTTTGGCTGCTATTATTCTGCAAAGCTCGCAAAATGATATGCATGGCGGCCAGTCCTTCGCCTTTTTTGACCGTGACATGGCAAAGTTTATGGAGAATGCCAGCAATGAAGAAGTATATCAGGCCATGGAAGCGTTGATTTATAATTTAAACAGTATGCACTCCCGTGCTGGCGCCCAGGTGCCTTTTTCCAGTCTTAATATTGGCACAGACACGTCTCCGGCTGGGAGAACTGTAATTAAAAATGTGTTATTGGCTTACGAGAAGGGATTAGGACGTGGTGAAAATCCCATTTTCCCCAATATCATTTTTAGACTCCAGGAAGGCGTTAACTTTAATCCCGGTGATCCGAACTATGATTTGTTTAAACTGGCAATTCGGGTGGCGGCGCAACGCCTTAATCCCACCTTTAGTTTTATGGATTCGTCCTTTAATAAAGAATATGGCGATCAGGTCGGCTACATGGGGTGCCGCACCAGGGTGATGGCTAACCGCTGCGGTCCGGAAGTCACTGACGGGCGGGGTAACCTGAGTTTTACAACAATAAATTTACCGCGGCTGGCAATTAAGGCTGAACGTAATTTTATGAAGTTTTACCAGAGCCTGGCAGAGTTTATTGATTTAACCTGCGAACAGCTTTTTCATCGCTACCAGGTGCAGGCTAAGCTTAAAGTCCGTGATATGCCTTTCTTAATGGGACAGGGACTCTACATAGATTCAGATAACCTGAAACCTAATGATTATATTGAGGATGTTATTAAACATGGCACCCTTTCTGTCGGCTTTATTGGGTTAGCCGAGACATTGACGGCATTAACCGGTTATCACCATGGCGAAAACGAAGAGGCTCAGATCATGGGGGAAGAGATTATTGCTTTTATGCGGGACAAGCTCGACCGGGCAGCAGAACATTATGATCTGAATTATACATTGCTTGCTACCCCGGCTGAAGGCCTGTCAGGGCGGTTCGTGAAAATGGATCGCCGTGAGTATGGTATTATCCCTGGTGTTACCGATAAAGATTACTATACCAATTCATTTCATATTCCGGTACATTATCCCGTAAGTGTCTATGATAAAATCCGTATTGAAGGCGTATATCATAAGTATGCTAATGCCGGACACATTAGTTATGTTGAGTTTTCTGCCCCGCCTGTTAATAATCTGGGGGCTTTAGAAGAGATTATCCGTTATATGCGGAAATGCGATCTTGGGTATGCCGGTTTTAACTATCCTGTTGATTTTTGTGAAGGGTGCGGGCATCTGGGGGTAATTGATACTGACGAATGCCCGTCGTGCGGGACGACCAGTGTGCGCCGGGTGCGGCGGATTACCGGTTATCTGAGTACTGTTGACCGGTTTAACGATGCCAAGCTAACTGAGTTAAATCAACGCGTAAGGCATATTTAGGCAGGGACTTATTATGGAGATCAGGCTCGCAGGAATAAAGGAAGAAAGTATTGTTGACGGACCAGGTTTACGGCTGGTTATTTTTGCTCAGGGATGCCCGCATCAGTGTCCCGGTTGTCATAATCCGGATACTCATGATTTGAATAGCGGTTATACCACTACGTTGGAAGAATTTTTTGGCTATATAGAAAAACGTTTTGCCGGTAATAAAATACTACGGGGCGTCACTTTTTCAGGAGGAGAGCCATTTCTTCAGGCCGAGGCGCTAGGTTATCTGGCCGGCCGCTTAAAAGCTCTGGGGCTTGATATTGTTTGTTACAGCGGGTTTACCTTTGAACAACTGGGGGCTATGGCTATAAACAATACCGGCGTAGGCCAATTGCTCAGGCAGACGGATATTTTAATAGACGGCTTATATCGCGCCAATGAACGGGATTTGAGCTTGGCCTTTCGGGGCTCGCGAAATCAGCGGCTGATTGACCTGGCCGCAACCCGCGCTAATGGACGGATTACGCTATGGGAAGACGTTTCTCAGAAGCCTTGGGCCTGGAAAAGCAGCTAACATTTTTAGCAAATATTTGTATATACTATTGTAATGTGCCAGTGAATAGCGGCAGACATTACAGGTGGATGTGATAAACATGTCGTGGCCTTTGAAACAACAGTTGCAAAAAACGGTAGCTGCAGAACAGGGAACATTAGTTTTTGCCCCAGGATCCCGCCAGCCGATGGCTCTTGTGTACCCTAATACTTATCATGTAGGGATGTCAAACCTGGGATTTCATATTATATATGAGCAAATAAACAAACGGGGCGATACCGCCTGTGAGCGCCTGTTTTTACCTGATAAAAAAACATTAGCCGAGTATATCCGGACTAATACCCCGCTAATGAGTCTGGAGAATCAAACTCCATTATATGAATTTCCTTTGATTGCCTTTGCCGTTTCCTTTGAGATGGATTATTTCAACCTTCTCTCCATATTAAAGACAGGCAAAGTCCCGGTATTGGCAAGCGACCGGGAAGATGGTGATCCGTTGGTGATTATTGGCGGCCCGTGTGCGACTTTTAATCCGGAGCCCTTGGCTGACTTTGTTGATGTCTGTATAGTAGGTGAAGGCGAGGAAGTCATCCAGGAGTTTTTAAACAGTTATTATGACAGTCGGCGCCGTGGTTTGTCTAGAGAAGAGATGCTGCTCAGCCTGGCCGGGATTGAAGGTTTGTATATTCCCCGGTTTTACCAGCCTGTATATAACAGTGCTGGTATCATCGCTGATTATAAACGGCATGCAAAAGTGCCGGCCCAGGTAAGACGCCGCTTTGTCAAAGATTTGGGACAATTTCCCGGACAAACGGTTATCGTTACGTCAGATACTGAATTTAAAGATATGTATCTCATTGAAGTAGCCAGAGGCTGTGGCCGCCATTGCCGGTTTTGTATGGCCGGCTACTGTTTCCGCAATCCCCGGGTACGGTCATTGTCCCAAATCGCCGAGGGTGTGAAAAAAGCCAAGCTGCTGCAGGCTAAGGTTGGCCTTATGGGGGCCGCGATATCTGATTATCCGGAGATTGATAAGCTGTGCCAAATGATTTTAGACGAGGGAGTTACTATGTCGGTCGCTTCGCTCAGGGCTGACTCACTGACTCCCTCACTAGTGGAATCTTTGGCTGCCAGTGGCCACCGGACCGTTACCTTAGCGCCTGAAGCCGGCAGTGAACGGATGCGCCGGATAATCAATAAGCAAATCAGTGATGAGCATTTGCGCCAGGCCATAGCGGCCGCGGCTAAAGCCGGAATTCCCCATGTCCGATTATATATTATGGTTGGCCTGCCGGGAGAGACCGAAGAGGACATTGTGGCTATCGTGGAGATGGCTCGCAGTATAAAAAAATACATGGGTGACCTGGGGAGCAGGGGGCTGCTGACGCTTAGTATTAATCCCTTTATTCCTAAACCTTTCACGCCTTTTCAATGGCTGCCGATGGCACCGGTGGCAGCCGTGTCCGGCAGACTGAAATCTATTCAGCAGGCACTGAAATCACTAAAAGGAATCGAAGTGCTGATCGAACCGCCCAAAGAGGCGTATATTCAAAGTGTACTGGCCAGGGGTGACCGGCGGCTTGGCCAGGTGCTGAACTCGGCTGTGGCTGCCGGTGGGGTAAAAGGATGGAAGCAGGCGCTTCGCACGCATGCCATGGATGAAGATTTTTATTTGTACCGTGATCGCGACCCTGATGAAGTCCTGCCCTGGCATAATTTAAATATGGGTTTTAATTCGGCCTATCTTTTGGCCGAATATCAGCAAGCGCAGGCCGAAAAAAACACCCCGCCCTGTGCGGCGGGGTGTAAGCGTTGCGGTATCTGCCAATCCTAGTAATCAGGGTTTAATGGCAGCTATGATTTGATCAAGCTCATTGTCAATCAACCGGGAGAAGTTTGACAGCATGTTGTCCATAAATCCGGATTTAGACTCAGCCTCTTTCGGCTGGGTTATTTTTTTGCCAAATAGGAAATCACCTTTGTGTACGTCAAAGGCTTTTATGTCAGCAGACATGTCAAGAGGGTAAAGTGTAAGCAGCAAGATGTAGGAAACCGAATTTGTCTGGCCGAAATGCTTAAGTTTAATTTCCTCTGCAGCATTAAAGTTCGTAATCCCTGCTTTTTTTAAATCGTTTGTGACCTGATTACCTGACCGGACCATCCCGTCCATCATCAGCAAACTAAATTTAGCTTCAATCAGGCGATTGACACCAGCCTCTAAGAGGTCAACACCGAAAATACTTCTGTCGGCAGTATCAACGTGAACCGCTACGGCAATAAGCGGGCCTGGACTTGATAACGGTGACTCAGCAAAACAAACGGTTGTAAGCAATAGTACTAATAATGGAATTAAAATGAATTGCTTCTTCAAGCGATAAGCCTCCTGTGAAAATAAGTGTTTTACATAAGCCAAACTACTTCTTCGTATTAAATGTTTTTAGCGGTTTTTCGAGAATGAATAAGTCATCAAGTTTTTGGCTCATTAAGAAATGCGCGTCTTTTATGGCTTGATTATAGATATGAGGACCGATCATTTCCAAAATAAAATCCAACAGCAGGGTCGCGGATAAATCTGTTATTAGCTCATCTTTTTCTATAAGAAAGTAGTGTTTAATAGCCTCAATGCATACAGTCTGTTGTTCTTTGGTGAGTTTACTGTTTTCCATTTTTACCTCCAAATAGTAAAGCCAGAGCTCTGTTCGCTACAGTCACTCTGGCGGGAGTTGCGCACTCCTTTTTTAGTATACCCGGCATTCCTGGCTTTTATGCAAGACAATCCCGGGAATGCGCCGGTTGCGATAGGCAGAGACTGTAATAGCAGAATTAACATTTTGTGGTTTACAGAATATAATGACAGTGGGGTATTAAAATTAAAAGATGTGGTCAAGGGAGGGGGGTTATGTGGAGAAAATAGTAATATTGCAAAGAAGGGATGAAGCGGGTATGTTCTGGTTGCCGGCTGGACTTACTTTGGAATTGATTGATGTAATCTTGCTTAACGGTGTTCCGGTTGAAGCCGGCAAATACGCTGTTGTCGCAGACAAAACTGCAATTGATGTATTGCCCGCAGATGGTAATGCGATTGTCTCAGTCATACTAAAATAACACATCATTTATTTGAGCGTCAGAATCTGCCTCGAATGACCAACGTTAATTCAGGTGGAATACTAATTCCACCTGAATTAACGTTGCCTCAGCAATGGCGAGCAATCACTTGCTTGGCAGCCGGATGCCTTCATCTGGAGATGAAATGGCAGGGTCGCCGTCTATCGGCGGATTCGTACAAAAACCAATAGGGCACCGGGGCTCTGCTGTAGGCTGGCGCCTGATTTTAATCAACAGGAAGCTTATTTGGCTAATATGCTGGATTAATTCAACAGCGGATTTGTCGGCCAGATTCCCCTGAAACCAAATTAAGTTGGGGTCCAGATAGCCGATACGGGATACGCTGAATTCTGTTGATTTACCGAAACTTACAAGCCGCATCCCCACCTCGTGCTCTTGATCCAGTTCTGCCTCAAAGGCCTGTACACGCTTAATAAGTTCATTAAAGATATGCTTGGCTGTATAGGGTTGGTTAAATTCAGCCAATTGCTGGCCAAATGATTTGAGCATTGGAATATCAGGCAAAGACCAGCTTTTCGGGTTTAAAGTCATGCTTTTTGTTCACTCCTGCACCAGTTATATTTTCAACAGGAACAAAATTCCTGTTAATATGCTGAAAAGCTAGGGCTGGCGTATATATGGCAGGCTTATCGGCGGAAGGCCCGCGGTCAGCGCGCTTAATGAGCTAATTTGTGTTGATTAATAATATGTAAACTTCTTTTTAAGGGTGGAAGATTATGACCGCGAAGTTCGCTTTGAAGAAAGGCATATAGTTTTTCCAGTGTGGAAATAGCCACATCAAGGCGGGTGTTATAATTTAATAAATTACGGGTATCTTGTAGTTCAGGCAGCATCTCAGAATACAAATAATATAAGTTTTGGTAGTCTGCAGCAGGCATATATTTAGCAATTTCGTACTGTAAGGCTGTCCAGTTATCGGTTTTAAATTTGACCTGGTAATTAACAAGCGCAGATCGTGCAATATGTAATTCGAGATAATTATGGCTGAGTTCTAACGCGATGACGATTGCCATATTCCGGTAATGGCGGGCATTTTTTTGCCAATCCCAGCCGGCAGTCACCGCTAGCACAAGGACTGCGGTACATAGGCTTTGGAAGATGAGGGCAGATAATATACCCATCACCTGCAGCTGTTGAAGAAAGAATAGAAAAAAGCAGACGACAATGAGCAGGCGCAGTATGCGATAGTGCAAACTTGATAAAAAATCTTCTTTCCATATTTGGAAATGGTGTGCGAAAAACGAACGATAATTCGACATAATATCCCT
This sequence comes from Bacillota bacterium, assembly GCA_023388195.1. Classification (GTDB taxonomy): domain Bacteria; phylum Bacillota; class Negativicutes; order Sporomusales; family Sporomusaceae; genus Sporomusa. The sequence continues at coordinate 13,560 of JAEWGR010000004.1, read as the reverse complement.
CCAAGAGTAATTGTTCCACAAAATACCATAAAATCCTTTATTTTCTTCGCTGCTTTTTCAGACTATAGATTTTATTTCCCGCTATACCTAATAAAGGAATATCAATCAGTGTAACGAATAGTAGCAAAAAGGAGGCGAATAAGTATGGCTGGAGCTCCGACTATTTGGGTAAATGGTGATATGAGTGAACAAATATCTGATTTCAACGGGGAATACATATTAATAACAACAAGCAATATGCAAAGAATATCGCTTGGTAAAACCCTGGAAAGTGCGATAGAAAAACTAAAAGAGCTAGGCAGGTATGACATTGCCGCCCAGTTAAGATGAAACTGTTGGCAAGCCCCACAGGTACAATCGCTGTGGGGCTTATTGGGCTGCCTATGATTTTTACCAAGAAGGGGAAATAAGATGAGTGTCAGTTTGCAGCTAATCCAGCTAGAGGGAGAAAACATTGTGGAAGTTGCCGGTTTTAGTGAAATTAGCGGCATCTACCTTGAAAATACGGAGCTGGCTATATCCGTGGAACGTGCAAAAAATAGCGCAGGCCAAACAATAGAATTATCAATCAGATCCAACAGTAGGGATGATGTTATGCCTATTGTTTTTGAAATTCCAATTCTGGCCCAAAGAATTATATTATCGCAGCTTGTTAATGGCAGCAGCCTGTTTATTGTAGCCCGGAGTATTGATATGGATTTGAGTGACTACCAAGCTATAAAGGCCTTCCTGCAAAATAACGGGGGAATATGGCTGGACAGTCTGCCTAAAGAATGTATCCGGGAAATAGTAAACCACTGTTCCTGCTGAAAGAGTCTGGTGCCATCAAGTCACTAACGGTGCGCGGCTGGGGCTGCAAAATGCTACATAGGTATGTTGGTTGAAAACCAAATTTTAGCAAACTCCTCAGACCAATCCTGCCGGCAGGCTTGTAAAAAATAGCGGATTAAAGGCAGACACATTGTTTGGGGATCAGATAAATCGTCAACTTTGCCATCTATGCGGAATAAAGTTGCTCTATGTTCAATTTTCAACCTGTCAAAACCGTTTGTGGTCCACTGAATTGATGTCTCCGTAAGATCAATTACTTCAAACCATAACCTGATTGGTCCCCAATACCCAAGCGTTGCATAGGTTTCAGCGTAAAAGCGCAACGCTTTGACCCAGTCATTGACTAACCATTTTAGTTCGAGTGGTTCCTGCGGCAACACATTAAATCCCATTGCATAAGTGATATCGCCGCTTTCGAAAACCTTGACTCCAAAACTATAATTTAAGCCAGGGTTAATCCCTTCGAACCTGTCCACAAATGGACGGAGTATATTGCCGTTAAACCAATTGATATAATGACTGGAATTAAGCTGATCACGATGAACTGACAAGGTATCGGCAATTTCAAGATTGCTAATCACTGGCATGCAGGTAAGGAGAAAAGAGCCCCACGGTGCCGGATCAAACAGTATTTTTTCTAGATCAAGGTAACGTTGCCGAAGACTGCTTCTGGCCAGGGCGGCTACTGTATACATTTGCCGTATTTCTGGCTCAGTTAAGGGAACATTATCCTGATTGCGCCGGGCGTAATAATATATACGTTTATCCCAGTTTATGGCATGTGGTTTTAGGTGGCTTTCAGGCACATACGCCAGTATGTAATAGCCGCCTAGACGGGCCTCAATTTTATGTAAATAAAATTGAAGCCCGGGGGCAATGTTGGTTCTTAAAATCCGGGTGACCTTATCTATCAGATCCGCTTCACAGATAGGTGTCAATTCGGATGCAATGGAGCCAAGGTCAGGGTGTTTTTCTTCTTGAATACCGTATATGATCATACCACCATTGCTGTTGGCAAGAGCGGTGATATCTTTCAATAATTCACGCCGTTCCTTGGGGGGTTCAAGGTTTAGTTCCCGTTTGTAATCCAATCGCTGGTTTTCCGGTATTCTTTCCTTACACAAAGTGAGCAGGTCGTTTTCATCCCAGTTTTCCGGCGATTTGCTGATTGGCAATAACATGGGGTTACCTCCGTTAATAGTAATTACAATACTGATTCTACAATGATTTGCTTAAACCCTGTAAAGCTTGTTGATTACAGCCTTTACTGCAAAAACATGCTGCATAAAATTACAATATTCAGACAACCTAAAGCCAAGGGGTTGATGGATATATGATGGATTATGGTGGTGGGTTTTTCCCGTTTGGCCTGGTATTCATGATTTTATACGTTATTGTTGTTATTTATTTCCTTATGCAGCTTGCTGGCATTAATAAAGCACTGCAGCGGATTGCGGGTGCTTTAGAAAAAAATAAGGAATAAATAGTTAATGAACCTCGGGCAACCGGGGTTTTTATTTTTTGCACCGGTCAGGCTTGACAAAGATAGGCAGATCACTTACAATTAGTTTGAATTTCAAATAATAAGTAAATAGTATTATTTGAAATTTAAATTATAATATTTTACATAATTTGTGACTTCTGACTCGGCCAGCCATAGGCTAGTATCCCAGGGACTCAGGCTTGACGCCTCCTATAGCGGCAGCTGGTGGTGGCAAAGCAAGCGGACGGAATTCAAAAATAAGATCCAGGCGTTTATTATAAATAGGGGATAAGGGAGATGGCGATTGATGAATAGTGAGACTGTGGCAGTAGTACAGGGGGATAGGCCGGTTAATGAGCTGTGGGAACGGCACGGCGCGGCGATGACCACTGCCGGTAGTGCAGTTTTAGCTCTTTTGGCGTGGTGGACAGGTACAAATGGTTGGGGTGCACTGGAGATTGCTCTGTATGTAGCTGCTTATGTGATCGGCGGTTACCGTAAAGCCTGGGAAGGTTTGCAAACTCTTATTCAGGAACGCGATTTGGATGTTGATCTGCTCATGATTGTGGCTGCCGTTGGTGCGGCCAGCATTGGTTACTGGCAGGATGGCGCAATTTTAATTTTAATTTTTGCGTTAAGCGGGGCGCTGGAAGGTTACACAATGGAAAAAACCAATCAGGATATTCGCTCCATCATGAAGCTGCGGCCGGAAACAGCGCTGGTATTACGTGGCAATAGTGAGTCGCGGGTCAGTGTCGAAGAACTGCAGCCCGGCAACCTGGTACTGGTTAAACCGGGAGAACGAATTCCGGCAGATGGCGTGGTCCGGCAAGGCTATTCTGCCGTTGATCAGGCATCGATTACAGGGGAATCCATTCCGGTAGATAAAACCCACGGTGCCGAAGTGTATGCCGGCACTATTAATGGCCAGGGGGCTTTGACAATTGAAGTGACTAAGCCGGCGGCGGCTACCCTGCTGGCCCGCATTATCCGCCTGGTTCAGGAAGCACAGAGTGAAATGCCGCCAAGTCAGTTGTTTGTGGAAAAATTTGAGCGGATTTACGCCAGAGTTGTTGTTGGTGCCGCCTTGCTGCTGATGATTATACCTCCGTATGCACTTGGCTGGAACTGGGATGAAACAGTATACCGGGCCATGATCTTTTTGGTGGTGGCGTCCCCGTGCGCTTTGGTTTCGTCAATTATGCCGGCTATTTTATCAGGGATTTCCAACGGGGCTCGCAAGGGGATTCTATTTAAGGGCGGAGTTCATTTAGAGAATATCGGCAATATCAAACTGGTTGCTTTTGATAAAACGGGAACACTGACAGAAGGTAAACCAAGAGTGACAGATATTATCCCTTTGGCTGAGCAAAGCGCGGATGAACTGCTGCGGCTTACGGCAGCTCTGGAATTATTATCAGAACATCCCATTGCCAAAGCGGTTGTTCAAGCCGCGCAGGCGAAACAGCTGGAATTGCCAAAAGCGGCGGAATTGCAGGCCATACCCGGAGTAGGGGTCCATGGGCTGGTGAATCAGGAAGAGTTTCGTATTGGCAATCTGGATTGCCTAAAGGACAATAGCTTAGCGGCTGAACATAAGCAGGTAGCGCAGAGGCTGGAGCAGGAAGGTAAAACAGTGATTTATGTACAATCCCAACAACAACTGTTGGGGCTGCTGGCAATCCAGGATACGCTGCGCCCGCAAGCACGCAATGCCGTGCGGGCATTGCGCCGCATGGGAATTCAGGTGGCCATGCTGACAGGCGATAATACTGCTACGGCACAGGCGATCGGCAGGCAAGCGGACGTTGACTGGATTTATGACAGGCTGCTGCCTGAACAGAAAGTAGAGATTGTAAAAAAACTTACCAATAAATTTGGCAAGGTCGCTATGGTGGGGGATGGAGTAAACGATGCTCCGGCGTTAGCCACCGCTGCAGTGGGAATTGCCATGGGGGCGGCTGGTACAGATGTAGCCTTGGAAACAGCTAATGTGGTGCTTATGGCTGATGATATTGAAAAGGTTGCTTATGCCATTGCTTTGGGGCGCCGTACCAAGAAGGTGGTAAAACAAAATATGGTTTTTGCCATGGGGGTTGTTTTAATGCTGGTGGCGGGGACCTTTATGAATCAGGTTAATTTGCCTTTTGGGGTGATTGGGCATGAAGGCAGTACGTTGCTGGTCATTGTCAGTGGACTGCGTTTGTTACGGTAAAAACAAGCATGCCGGCAGGTGCAAGTTTCTCGACTAGGTTAAAACACCTTTCCTGCTGAATAGGCTGTGGCCATAAATGTAACGGATTATGTAACACAGTCGGCAGGGGCGGAATACAATAAACCAGGGCGGTAGTTATGGGTGTGGCTATATAGAGAGGCGGCGATTCCTGCCGCCTCTACATAAAAATAGCCCCGCAAGATGCGGCACTACAGGCAAGCAAAGAACATGTAACCTGCATTGGATTTCCAGAGTCGTTAAGTATAAAAATCGAAAAAAGTCATGCTGAGTCTGGCAAAGTGACGAGTTCCGGATTGCGTATACCGGTGGGCAGAGGCGCGGTTTCGGCTCTGCCCTCAGTATTTGATTAGTTTATTAAGGTGCTTTTGTAACAAGAGTAGCCCCTGGGAAGCCAGGGGCTTTTGTCTATACTCAAAAAATATTTGACGAATACTGTTAACAAAACGACGCATTTTGACATACATATATATAGGAAGGAAACTTTATTATAAAATAAAAAGACAAAACCCCTTATTTGATAAGAGGTTTTGTAAAATTCGTATTATATGTATCATTGTGTTTTGCATTAGCAGAGCGTTAGAAATTTAGTTCTGATTATGCTCTTTTACGCTCTAATCAAAGCCTCGGGATGCCTTGATCTACTAGGTTTATTTGGTCGGGGCGACAGGATTCGAACCTGCGGCCTCTTAGTCCCGAACCAAGCGCGCTACCAAACTGCGCTACGCCCCGGCTCACATTTATTAAGTATACACATCCATAAACATATTGTCAACAGTAAAAATAAAGAGTTCACTCGACTTCATAAAATACCAATATAGGACAATGTTCTTGCAGGGAATTTATTGGGAATGTCGAAACTGTCGAAATGAAGTAAAGTAAAACTGGAGGTATGTGTTTGAAATTTATCCGGATACTTTTATTGACATTTATTTATATAGTTTTCTTGATTAGTAACAATCTGGTCTTTGCAGCCGGTCAAGATATGCCTGTACTCAGACAGGGCGAAAAACAGGAAGCTGTCTATGTTTTACAGGAGGAGCTAAAGAGGCTTGGCTTTTACCAGTATGAGGTTGACGGGAACTTTGGTAGCGGTACAAAAACGTCGGTTGTCAGGTTTCAGCAAACTGTCGGTCTGGAGGCTGATGGTATTGTTGGAAATGAGACCTGGCTGGCGCTTCGGACTTATGCCGGTACCAGTGAATTAAGCCGGGGGAAAACGGACAGAAGGATTGGACAGCAGATTGCCAGCTTTGCCCAGAGCTTTCTGGGTGTGCCGTATGCCTGGGGTGGTGCAGGTGTGGGCGGCTTTGACTGCTCGGGATTTATCTACTATGTCTATGGGCAGTACAATATTTCTCTGCCCCGGGTAGCCGATGAACAATATAATGTTGGCCGGAATGTACGCCTGGCTGATATTGAACCGGGAGATTTGGTTTTTTACAGTACGTACGCTCCCGGGCCTTCCCATGTCGGTATTTATGTGGGGAACGGTTATTTTATTCATGCCAGTTCCGGTGCCGGTCAGGTAACAGTAACGGCAATGTCTAAGCCCTATTATCAAGCAAGATTCTTAGGGGCATACCGTGTTGTCAGGTAAAAAGCTGCAGGGTACTGCTGCTCTTATTTAATCAATGATAACTTTGGCCCCTAAGATAAAAATGGCTCTTGCCTTAGGTGAAAGTGGCAGTCGAAGAAGTTGCCCTAGATCCGGTCAAAAGTTACCTTTCTGTTAAGAAAAGACTTGGCTTGGGTGCCAAGTCCCTCAAGGCGCCGGCAGAAGTCTTAGCGGTTCTTATGTCCCCAGAATTTATTATAAATTCTGGCAGACCAGAATAAAAATAACCGGAAGGCCGGTTATTTTTTTGTTTGGGTAAGGGTAAGACGGGAATAATATAGCAAGACATAATTTTTTTTAACAAAAAGTGCTACTGTTGTTCAAATGTGCTAAAATATTTATGTTAAACAGAATTTCGCCATTATTTGAGGTAGAGTATGCGGATTATAACCGGAATTGCCAAAGGAACCAGGCTTAAAACTCCAAAAGGTCTTGATGTGCGTCCCACTGCTGACCGGGTAAAGGAATCTATGTTCAGTATTCTGGCAAATTTAACACTGCCTGCTGACAGACAGGCACTCAGCGGGGCAAAAGTATTAGATTTATTTGCCGGTACAGGAAATTTGGGATTAGAAGCGCTAAGCAGGGGGGCGGCATTCGCGCTGTTTATTGACCATAGTCCGATCAGTCTTGCGGTCACAGAACAAAATATTAGCAATGCCAGGTTGGGAGATCTGGCGAAAGTCCAACGTGGAGATTCAGTGAAAGCTCTTGACAAGTTAGCTCAGTCAGGGCAAACGTTTACGCTTATATTCGTAGATCCTCCCTATAATCAAGGGCTGGTACATACTATATTGTTAAAACTTGATACCAGCAGCGTCATGGCCGAGGGAGGTCTTGTGGTTGTTGAACACTCAAAACATGAGTTGTTAAACACACAATGGCAAAATTTGCAGCTAATTCGAACCGAACGTTATGGAGAAACATTTGTGACTTTTTTTATGCGCTCCATAAGCGAGACTAATATGATGTCAACAGGAGGCAGTTAAGATGCGGATAGGGGTTTGCCCTGGCAGTTTTGATCCAGTTACCAATGGACATTTGGATATATTTTCACGGGCCAGTAAGATGTTTGATGTAATTATTGTTGCAGTATTTCATAACCCTAACAAAAAGCCGTTGTTTACTATGGAAGAACGGGTTGAAATGTTAAATATGGCAACAAATGATATACCTAATATTAAAGTTGACAGTTTTTCCGGTTTGCTAAATGATTATGTGCGTCGGCAGAACAGCAGTTTTATTGTTCGTGGTTTGCGGGCTTTAAGTGATTTCGAATATGAGTTTCAGCGAGCCTTGCTCATAAAAAAAATTGATCCGGCTATGGAAACGATTTTTATGATGAGCAGCAACGAATATTCGTTTATCAGTTCGAGCGGTATTAAAGAGTTAGCCAAGTTTGGCGGGCCAATAACCGGACTAGTGCCTGTGTGTCTGGAAGAGAGAATTATACAGAGAATTCGTGAAAGTTAAACTGGTTTTAATGGGAGGGAGAAGGTTATGACTATTGAGAAATTATTAGACGAGATGGAAACTATGCTGGTTGAAGCAGCGCGAGTCCCGTTTACCAACAAACGGGTTATTGAGGAGGATGATCTGGCCCGGTTTCTTGATGAATTTAGGGAACGTCTGCCTAAAGAACTGGATGAAGCCAAACGGATTCTTTCCGACCGTCAGCGAATACTGGATGAAGCGCAAAGAGAGGCACAAAATATTGTTGAGCAAGCTAAATTGTATGTAGTGAAGCTGACAGATGAGAATACTATTAATAAGCAGGCGCAGGAGCACGCCAATGAACTGGTGGGCCAGGCCCGCAAAACTGCCAAAGAATTGCAAATAGATGCTGTGGTATATGCTGATGAAGTATTTAAGCATGTTACGGCCCATTTAGAGAAAACACTGGATGTTGTCCGGCAGGGACACCGTGACTTGCAGCAAAACAAGAGCAATCAGGGATAAGAAAAGATTTGGCTTGTGCAAGTCCTGCAGGACGCCGGCAGAAACCGCCTGTGCCTGGGGTATTAGGCGTTCTTCGGTCAACAGAATTAAGTTATACATTCTGGTAGACAAATAAAAAGGAGCTTAGCTCCTTATCTTTTTACATAGCCGTAAATGCCTCTGGCCAAATGAACAGTAATCGACAGAACTAACATAATACTAAGCAATATTCCAATTTGATAACCGACTTGTTCAATTCTGGTCAGCCAAAGCCCCCAGTTGTTAGTATGGGCTACACTCATGGCCACCGGAATTACAAATAGTTGGGTAATTGCCTGCCCGGGACCCAGCAATTGCACGGTAATGATAGCGGCCAGCACGGCATGCAGCAGACGGCCGATCATATATGGTGTCATGCGAATACCTGATTCGATAACAATACTGGCCACCTGCCCGTGGACGGAAAGGCCGCTCCAGGCAATAATCGCGCCGGCGATGGCAACCTTTTGGGCCAGCGGTGCTTCCGCCTGACTGGCGGCCAGTGTGCCCAGGTCGAGTTCAAACAACCCGCTGACGAGAGACGGGGCCAAGCTGGAGCTATAACCGATGACGCTCAGCAGTGAGGCAAATAAGCTTGTTAGAATATCGGTAATACCAACAACGGTCATGATGCGAATGAAAACTGAAAATACTATGATGAAACCGCCTATCAGCATTATGGTATTCATGGATGTTTTGACAGCATCGCCAAGCAATTGTCCGGTTGCGCGTTTATCCTCCTGCCTGGCGTTATACAGGGCTCTAAATGCCCGGACGATGATATTGCCTTTTGCTGCCGGGGCATCCTGTGTATAGCTGTCTCTATTCCGGCCATGGAACCGGAAAATGATGCCGACGAGGAAACTGGATAGATAATGGGCTAAGGCAATGGTTGCACCCAATTCAGGCATGCCGAACATACCTACAGCCACTGCCCCGAACATAAACAGCGGGTCGGCAGTATTGGTGAAAGACAGGAGGCGCTCGGCCTCCACCGATGTACACAGCTGGTTTTTGCGGAACTTGCAGGTAATTACAGCATCCATCGGATAACCGGAGGCAAGGCCCATTGACATGGCGAAAGCACCTACGCCGGGAACATTAAATATGGGCCGCATAAGGGGTTCAAGCAAAACACCGATAAAATGAACGACGCCGATTCCCATTAGAATCTCCGATAAAATAAAAAAAGGCAGCAGGGAGGGAAAAACAACATTCCACCATAAATTTAAACCCATAATGGCTGAATCAAAAGCTTCTTTTGGATATGTTACCATAGCAATAGTTATAAATACCGTGCAAAACGCCATACAATATGCCAATAAGCGAGAACGATAGCGTCTGCCACTGCTCCAAATCCGCATATATTATCTCCTCCTCCAAGCCGTGCGGTTTGATAATATATATATTGGCAGGACAGAGGTAATATAACTAAAATACGGTTCGAATGTGACTAGTTTATATTGGGGGGATAGCAGTTTGCAGCCTAAAGTAGGGTTAGCTCTAGGTTCGGGTGGTTTGCGGGGGATTGCACATATCGGGGTTCTTAAAGTATTTGAAAAACACAATATCCCGGTGGATTGCATTGCTGGGTGCAGCATCGGCAGTCTGGTTGGTGCCCTGTATGCTGCCGGGCTTGATGCGGAAACCATATTAAAATTAGCTAAAAATTTAAAAAAACGGCACTGGCTTGATTTCGTCATTCCCCAGATGGGCATTGTTTCCGGTGAGCGGGCCTTGGCAACCATTCGCTTGTTAACTAAACAAAAAAACTTTGAAGATCTGTTGCTGCCGCTGGCCGTGGTTGCTACCGAATTAAACAGTGGCCAGGAAGTTGTTTTTACCCAGGGCGAGGTGGCCAAAGCGGTCCGGGCCAGTATATCGGTGCCAGGTGTTTTTATTCCTTTTGCCATTGATGACAGGTTATTTGTTGATGGGGCTGTCTTAAATCCCACGCCGATTGATGTGGCCCGTAATATGGGGGCGGACATTGTGGTAGCTGTTGATTTGGCTCATGCAAGTACAGTGGGTAATATTAATAATATGTTTGATGTCATTATCCAATCAATTGATATTATGGAAAGAGAATTATGCAAGCACCGCCAGCAGCATTGTGATATTCTGATTCAGCCTGATGTCGGCAGCATGTCTCCCAGCTCATTTGAAACAATGGACGAATGCGCTATAGCCGGCGAACAGGCTGCAGAAGCGGTTATACCAGCGATTAAAAGCCTATTGGCTAATTGGCAAGGTAATGAGGCGAAGTCTGATAATCCTGACCGCCTGCTCTCGCTTGGCAGTTAGGATAGCCTAACACATATAAGTCAGTTGCCTTAATATCATAAGCTAACATGTCCTGTAACGGGGACAGCTCCCTGATTTGCCGCTGTTTACTACTGAGAAAGCGGGCGGTTTTGGTTATTACCGGTATTGTGCCGCAGTTGTCAATCGCTCGCAGTAATAGTCGTCCCCGCTGGTTAAAAGCCAGGACGCGGGCATACAGAGGGCCGGCCTGGTCAAAATCTGCCAGCGTGGTTTTGGTTGTTCCCAGGAGGGCATGAATAATAATTCGCTGTAAACGGGTTAAGGGGTAGCGTTTGCTTTTAATAAGCGAAAGCAGCTCTGGCATAGTTGCTGCCTTCAGGGCAGACTCGCTTATTTTGTTGTGTAATCCTTCGGTTACATCAGGCAATGCAGATAATTCACTCAGATGTAGTGTCCTGAGTTTGGCCAGGACAATATTGCTAAAAGCGTCTAACGTGACTGGTGCACGGCCGGTGGCAACCAGATCATTGATTTGTGCAGCGTTAGCAGCGGGCAGGGCGTGCCAGGCCATACCTCCCGGGGGCAGTGAACCGTTTTGGGCAATGGCCGCCCTGATAGCGGTAGCGCTGGCGATGGCTGACGTAATCGCGGTATCGTGATAATTTGCTGCGCTGCGCTGGATGACCAGGGGAACCAGCTGGGGAGCGCAGGTGAAAATGGCCCGCAGGTATTCTATGGCCAGGATATTGTTAGGGGAATGGACTAAGCCTGGTTCAATGCCTGCGGTTTCAGCCAGAGTCAGGGCCAAGCTGGCGGCATAGGTCCTGCCTGTCTTCATTTTCTGGCGCAGGATGCTGCCGGCAGCATCGGACGCCAATGCTTTGGCGGCAGCTGTAAGTGCAGATAAATCGGCAGATTCGGCGCCAAAACAAATGTGACTGACCACTCCCAGACGGTTGAGCAGTTGAATGCCGCCGGTTGCAAAGTATTGGGCACTGCGGACGGCGAAGACTGTGGGCAGCTCAATAACCAGATCAACACCGGCAGCTACCGCCATAGCTGCCCGTGACCATTTGTCGGTCATTGCCGGCTCGCCCCGCTGCAGGAAATTTCCACTCATTACCGCTATGGCAAATTCTGCGCCGGCGGTTCGTTTGGCCTCGGTTAGATGCCGTAAGTGGCCGTTATGAAAAGGATTGTATTCAACAATCATGCCTACTATTGTATTCATTACAATTCACCCCGAACTTATTTTACAATAATTTTGCTATTTGTGAAATTTTTTATTAAATAATTTTGGCAGATGAAGGGAAAATAAGTCAGGTGTCGAAAAGATAAGACTTGTTGGAGAATAAATTGAAGCTATTGGATCCAGGGGTCTGTCCACTCTGAAATCATGACTGCATTTTTTGCGCTTTCAAAGTAGACAGACCGCTGTACCTCATCTCCCTTAAACCCAAGGATATTTTGCGCATCTTTTCCCGCATTGCGTCGTTGCCGTCGCCTTGCAAGCGAAAAAATCTACGCAAACTATGCCATCGGTTTTAAGAAAGATGAGGTACTAGTGGCCTGCCACACCAATACATATTAAAGAAACAGGGAGGATTTTGTTGTGAAAGTTTTAGTTGTTAACTGCGGAAGTTCCTCAATCAAGTACCAACTGGTCAATATGTTGGACGAGTCTGTTCTGGCCAAAGGCCTGGTAGAACGTATCGGTTTGGAGGGGGCCGTACTAACCCATCAGCCGGAAGGGAAAAATAAAGTAATTATTAATGCCGATATTACTAATCATAGTATTGGCATTAAACTTGTAATTGAAGCTCTTACTCATGCTGAACATGGTGTAATTGCCAGCATGAAGGAAATTGCCGCCGTTGGTCACCGGGTTGTACATGGCGGTGAGAAATTCGCTGACTCCGTATTAATTACGCCTGCAGTTATGTCGGCTTTGGAAGAGTGTATCGAGATGGCGCCGTTGCATAACCCGCCTAATATTATGGGCATCAATGCCTGTGGCGAGATTATGCCGGGGATTCCCCAGGTAGCAGTTTTTGATACTGCATTTCATCAAACAATGCCCAAATATGCCTTTTTATATGCATTGCCGTATGAAGCTTATGAAAAATATGGTATCAGACGGTATGGCTTCCATGGAACCTCCCACAAATATGTTTCGCAACAGGCTGCAGAACTTATGGGCGAGCATATGACTAATCTCCGCATCATTACCTGCCACCTGGGCAATGGCGCCAGCATTGCCGCCGTCAAGCACGGTAAATGCATTGATACCAGCATGGGCTTTACACCGCTGGAAGGTCTTGTCATGGGCACCCGTTCCGGGGGCATTGACCCGGCAATCATTCCGTTTTTGATGAAGAAAGAAAACATGACCACTGATCAGGTTGATAATTACTTGAACAAAAAATCCGGTGTACTTGGTGTTTCCGGTGTATCAAGCGACTTCCGGGACATAGAGGATGCCGCCAACTCTGGTAATGAGCGTTCTGAGCTGGCTCTGGAGATGTTTGCTTACAGAGTGCGTAAATTTATCGGCTCTTATGTTGCCGCTATGGGCGGCGTGGACGCCATTGTGTTTACTGCCGGTCTTGGCGAAAACTCCATCAGCATGCGGGATAAAATCTCAAATGGCCTTGAATATCTTGGTACCCGGATTGATCCTGACAAAAATAATGTCCGCGGTAAAGCACAGGAAATCAGCGTTGATGGTGCTAAGGTTAAAATCTTTGTCATTCCCACCAATGAAGAACTGGTTATTGCCCGCGACACAAGAGCAATCTGCGGCAATCTTGCATAACCCTTAATCGGCTTCGCATGATAGGCAGGGATGCCAGTGCTTACGTCACCTAACTATTTGAATTATATAGCAGTCTTTTTCCGGCCTGCATCGTTGTCGTCGCCTTACATATGTGCGATATGCGCGGCTCCTCCGCCCAGGGCTAAAAAATCCATGCTGTCTAATCTCAAATTTTAAGTGACGCAAGGTACAGTTCCCTGCTTTTCTTATTGCCTTGACAAACCTCCGGCGGGTAGCTATAATAGATGAAGGTTGGTGGAAAATGATGAAAATTAATGTATCCCAGTTAAAAAAAAATCCAGGGAGCACGCAAGCCTTTTCCTTTAAAACATCAGCCG
>JAEWGR010000169.1 GCA_023388195.1 Bacillota bacterium | reverse complement strand
GCCTTAAGATGAGGTCTGTCATTCGAAAGAAGTAAGGCCCCTTGTAGACGACAAGGTTGATAGGCCAGGAGTGGAAGTGAAGCAATTCATGGAGCGGACTGGTACTAATAGGCCGAGGACTTGACTTAAATTTCGTTCGCATAAAGTGCGAACATTAATAGTCCTAATTGTAGTGGGAACGAAAGTAATAAGGAAGTTCCGCGCTCCGCTTGGAACTAAGCGATTCACGCAGGTTCTAGCGTCGCTAACTCTCCTAATAACTTGGTTCTCTGCTTATCTTCTGTGAAGTTTTTAGGGAATATACTCTAATGAGATGTTCACCTATTAATAGGGGCGTCGCCAAGTTGGTAAGGCAACGGACTTTGACTCCGTTATGCGTTGGTTCGAGTCCAGCCGCCCCTGCCAATAACTCTACTCTATAATATTGTAGAGTTGTACATGCCGCTTGTCGGCATTTGTATGTCGACCTACTAGCTCAGTCGGTAGAGCACCTGACTTTTAATCAGGGTGTCCCGCGTTCGAGTCGCGGGTGGGTCACCAGAAGCAAAAGCCTCCCGGGCCTTAAGGCCAGGAGGCTTTTGCTTTTTACAATAATCATATAATGAAGGTGCCTAAGAAGGCTACAGCTGTTTCGCGTTTCCAACCTGCTTACGGCCTCCGGCACAATACTGAAAAATGATTGACTCGGCTGTGACAATGTGTTACCATAAACGTGATTTAGACAAGTTTTATACTTATTTCGACAATTACATGTATCGAAACAGGTGCCCCCTAAGGGGCTTAATAGGGAAGACCGGTGTAATGCCGGCGCGGTCCCGCCACTGTAATGAGGAGCGACCCCGCATAAATGCCACTAGGATGAGAGTCCTGGGAAGGTGCGGGCGAACGATGATTCTAAGCCAGGAGAACTGCCTGTTTGACAGTCACCGTAGTGCCGTATTCTGTTGCGGCATTTACCCACGCGCGATGGGGAGGGGATTATGAAAGCGTTTCGGCTATCTAACCTTCCCGGCATTTTTTTTGCCGGGAATTTTTATTTACCGGATTATTGCTGTAAAATGACCTTTCCGGCCTGGGGAGGTCATTTTTGTTGTCTGCATTTCTATATTGCCTGGTGGTCTTCTGTATAACACCGGCACAGGCAGCAACTCCGGTTATAGCTGCCCCTTGTATTCTGCCTGCCGCTTATCGCCAGACCGGTGGATATGTGCTAAGGATAAATAAAAACAAAGGAGTAACAGCCTGGGAAGAGGGGGTGAAGTATTTTTCCGCAACCGGGCCGGCGCGGGGCATTCCGCGCTGACGGGAAGTGGCGCTGTCTCCGCTGACAGCGCAGACAAAGGAGCGAGCTACATGAAGAATCGGCTGCAAGAATATAGGTGCTATACGGTCTTTTTGCTTTTGCTATTGTTACTTATGAATATTGCCGGCTGCAGGCCGCAACCGGCAGCGCCGGCCTCGACCGTTTACCTGACAGTGACGGACGATGCGGGACGGGTTGTCGCTTTGCCTAAACAACCCCAGCGGATTGTGCCGTTGTCGGCGAGTTTTCTCGATCTGCTTTATGCGGTTGGCGGTCAGGCTGTGGGCAAACCCAGCTCCAGGACCGGTGACATGCCGGCGATGGCGCAAGCCTTGCCGGAGGTTGGCCATATCTCGAACATTAACGCCGAGCAGTTGCTGGGGGTGCACCCCGATCTCGTTATCGGCTATCAGGGCATGCACGAAAAGCTGATTCCCATTTTGGAAAGCAGCAATATCCCGATTATCATTGTAAAAATGAAAACATACCAGGATGTGCAGGACAAGATCAAGCTGTTTGGTGAATTGGCCGGTACACAGCAGCAGGCTGCAAAGGTTGCTGACGACATGCGGGCCCGCATTGAGGCGACTGCGGGCCGCGTGCCGCCAGCAGCGAAGTCGGTCGCAATTCTTCACGCTACGGCCAGCAGTGTGACAGTTCAGCTTGACAACAGCATTGCCGGCAATGTTGCCCAGATATTGCAACTGCGGAACATTGCCGCCGGCAGTGTTGGCGGCGGTTTGGAAACGGCGCCATACAGCATGGAGAAGCTGGTGGAGGGCGATCCTGACATTGTTTTGATTACCTACATGGGTGATATGCTTGATATCGAAAAGCGGCTCGGGAATGATGTCAAATCCAATCCCGCCTGGAACGGCCTGCGGACTGTAAAAAATGGGCAGGTCTTTTTTCTGCCAATGGAGTTATTCTTGTTAAATCCGGGCATTCGTTTTGACACGGCTGTAACCTATATGGCCAAGACCGTCTACCCGGAGGTATTTGGTACCAATAAATAAAGTGAATTTAAAGGGGATTTTTGCATGAAGAAAAGCTCTATAATCAGGAAAAAAACCGCAGCGGCAGTCTTGGCCGCTTGTTGGACGCTTAGTCCGCTGGCGGCAGCGGCTGAGCAAAATAGTGAAAATTCCGATTTCAAACTGCCGGAAACTATTATTACAGCGACCCGTACAGAACAGACGGTTAAAGAAACTCCGTCCACCGTTCAGGTTATCAACAGGGAACAAATCGAAGCAATGCAAAGCCAGACCCTGGCCGACATACTGCAACAGGCCACCGGTATTGTCATGTTCAATGATTTCCAGAGCCGGGCTAATGTAAGTATCCGCGGTTCGGAATCACGCCATGTGCTGATCATGGTCGACGGGCGGCGGTTGAGTGGCGAGCTTTCCTATAATTCCGCCAACGCCTATGATATCAGCCGTATCCGTTTGGATAATGTCGAGCGGATTGAGATTGTCCGCGGTTCGGCCGGTGCTGTGTACGGCAGCGATGCCATGGGGGGCGTCATTAATATTATTACCAAAAAGCCAGCGCGGAACGAAGGTCGACTATCCTATGAATATGACTTCTGGGACGGACGGGAAAAAGCCAATCAGAACATGCAGTTTTATTATCAGGGCGTCAATGACACCGGCAGCTTTACCTGGGATTTCAGTATTGGCCAGCATAAACCACAGCCCTTTACGGCCATGGCGAGCGGAACAATAACGACCATGAGCGGCATGCCTCCCAAACCGGTAACGACGCCATACAGCCGTCCATATACGGTAAACTATTACGGTGAGGAAACGCCGGTAGCGTTGAGCGGAACCTGGAAACTGGATAGTGGCAGACACGTGCGGCTGGATTACAGCAAGTTAGGGGAAAAAACGTACAAAAACACTGTGTCAACAATGGGCGGTGTTAAAACTGAGCTGATTAAAAACGATAATACCAGAACTGACTGGTCTCTGGAATACGGTGGCGCCAGTACCGGCAAGGAGTGGTTAATTAGAGCCTATCAATCCGCCTATGACAAGGATTATAGCGGCTATGACAATGGCGTCCTGAAACGCTTCGATTTGGTTGACCGGAAGATAAGCACCCTGGAAGGGCGCAACTCATGGCAGGCAGATGCCAAAAACCGGATTAGCGCAGGTTGGGAATGGCGTAAAGACCAGTCAGAAGGGACCCGGATCGATAAGCCAGGGAGTGCCGGCAACCCGGTTCAGTATGGTTCCCTAACAGGTATATCTGATAAAGCTTCTCTGGAATATCGTGCTTTATACATACAGGATGAATATAAAGCAGGCGATAAATTGTTGTTGATTTCCTCGCTGCGTTACGATTGGAGTGATAAATTCAGCTCAGAAGTCACACCCAGGCTGGGGATTACCTATAAGGCACAGGATGATTTACGGATCAAAGCAGTTGTTGGTAAAGGCTATAAAACACCGACTGTCAATGAACTCTATCATAACTGGGAAATGTTTCAGGGCGGCGGCCCGACCTTTGGCCAATATTTCACAGGCGCAGCTGATATCCGGCCGGAAAGTTCCACCGATTATGAACTGTCAGTGGAAAAGGATTGGGACAAGTCTACAGCCCGTATTAGCGCGTTCCGCAGTAATGTCAAGGATCTGATTGACAGCTATTTTACTGGTGCCTATATGAACAGGAATAACGGGTCGACAACAGCGACTAAGCCGAGCGGCATGGTAGGAGCGGATTGGAATCAAATCATGTCTTATACCAATATCGATAAAGCGACTATCCAGGGCTTTGAGACCGAGCTGTCCCAACAATTATCAGACTCCGTCAAAGTCCGGGCCGGCTATGTCTATCTTGACGCCAAGGATAAAGAAACCAATGCCCGCCTTACCCAGCGTGCCCGCCATCAGCTTACGCTCGGCATCAGCTATATGCCGCCGCAGTCGACCTGGAACATGAATCTCAATGTGGTGACGCTGAAGGATTATCTAACCAACGAAGGCAGCGCTCTTAGCAGCCCACTCACCAATCAATCGTACAGCGTTGTGAATCTTATGGTACAGAACCATGTCGGCAGCAATACAATGCTTTATATGGGTGTAGACAATCTTACCGACCATATTGACTATATTCACGGCAATCCCGGACGTGTCTACCGCACCGGTGTGGAGTATAAGTTCTAATTTGTCCAACCATATTTTCTCCGATGAAAGGGTGTCAATATGAAACTGGTGGTTTTGTCCGTATCCAATAGCGGTCTGGCTGATCTGGCTTACGCCTGGCGGGAAATGACGGCCGGCATTCCCGGGCAGCTGCTGTTGCAGCTGTTTTATGTGGCTAAGCCGCTGGACCGGCAAGGGGCCGAACAGATCGAACAGGCGATTGCGGCTGCTGATTTTTTACTGCTGGACCTGATGGGAGCCGCCCGCGAATATGAAGAACTTGTGCTGCGGACAGCTCCTGCCTGCGGTGGCCAGATTGCACCGCTGGGCGGCGACAATGACGACATCCGCGCCCTGCTGCGGCTGGGCGGATTTTCCGGCAAGGACATGGGGCCGGGGAACAAAGGGGTCTCCTTTTCCCCCGATTCGCTGCACAAGATGATGTCGATGGCGGAAAAACTGGGGACACTGCTACCGGTTGGCAAGCTGAAAGATATGAAAAATTATATACAGCTGGTGAAATATTGGAAGAATGCCAACGAAGAAAATTGCCGCAGCCTGCTTTGCCTGATTGGCCGCGATTATGGCGGTCTTTCCCTGCCGAAACCACAGTCACCCATGGTCATGGAAGATACAGGCATCTTTGATCCCGCCACATCCGGCTGCTATGCCGGCGTGGCCGAATACCGGCGCGCCGCCGGCTTTGACGCCGCTAAGCCGACGGTTGCCGTCCTATTCTACAGCCACAGCTACCCGGTCCGGACCAGAGGCTGCGTCGCTGCTTTTATCGATAAGCTGAAACCGTTCGCCAATGTGCTGCCGGTCGCGTTTGCCCGTGCCACCAGCCGCGATCTGGCCAGGCTCAGGGAAGTGCTGGCAGTGGAAAGCGGCGGACTTGATTTGATCGTGAGTTTTCTTTCCTTCCGTCTCGGCGCCGGGCCAATGGGCGGCGATGCCGAGACGGCCGTCCGTCTGCTGCAGGAACTGGATGTGCCGGTTTTGCACCCGTTCTTTATGACTCGGCGGCAGATCGGTGAGTGGCAGGCCTCAGCACAGGGTATTAATCCTGCGGAATTTCTCGTGCAGATTATGCTGCCAGAACTGGATGGCTGCATCGAGACCGTGCCTGTCGGCGGCCTGAATGCGACTGCTTTTGACGACGAGTTGGCGCTTGAAATTCAGGAACTGCGGCTGATTGAAGAGCGCGCCGATAAAGTCATCCGCCGCATTGAGCGGTGGCTGAACCTCCGGCGTAAGCCGAACGCGGCAAAAAAAATTGCTGTCATTTGCTATAATTATCCTCCAGGCGAGGACAACCTTTTTGGCGGCGCTTTTTTGGACACCCTTGCATCACTGGCGGCCATTTTGGACAAACTGGCCGACGATGGGTATACGCTGGATGCCGTTGACGCGGCCAAGCTGCAAGAGATCTTTATGGATGGCAAATTGGTGAACTCCGGCCGCTGGATCAGCGATACGCGGCAAATCCCATTTATTCGCTACCCCAGCGAAACCTACCAGCGGCGTTTGGAGTGCCCGTCGTGGCTGGATGCGCTGCAACGGCTGTGGGGCAAGGCGCCGGGCGAAATTATGAGTGAAGAGCGGAATTTACTTATCCCCGGCGCTATTTTTGGCAATATTTTTGTCGGTTTGCAGCCTTCCCGCGGCATCCATGAACAGCCGGATAAGTTTTATCATGATCAGTCGCTGCCGCCACATCACCAATACCTGGCTTTGTATCAGTGGCTGCACCATGAATTTCAGGCTGACGCGATTATCCATGTCGGCACACATGGTACACTGGAATTCCTGCCAGGCAAGGAATGTGGCCTGTCAGGCGACTGCCTGCCGGATTACCTG
>JAEWGR010000157.1 GCA_023388195.1 Bacillota bacterium | reverse complement strand
CCGTGTTTGCGACTCGACAAGGGTTCCGACAGCTTGTTCCACTGCCTGGCGCAGGGCATCGTGGATTGCCGCCTCCCGGGAAATACCGCGGCCCTCAACGCTAACAGCCTGCGCTGCTACAGCCGGGCACTGAGCTGCCCACACTAAGACCGCTACTAGTAAGAATCGAAAAAACTTCACTTATTTAGCCTCCTGCCAATGGTTATACTAATTATTCTGATTCAATGTTAGTGTAGCGCCGGCAAATAGCAAAAGCAATAAATATTTACACTTTATTTAAACCGCAACCCGTAATTGTTTGCTGCGAGCAGGATTTTTTTGGTAAAAAAATGAATAATACTTAAGTAACTGATCTATTACATATTTACAGCACCGACTGAGGAGGTTTTTATGGTACGCAGAGCTATTAGAGGAATTGCATTGGTTTGTGTCTTTGTTACTTTATTTGCGAGTGCCGCCTTAGCCAGAGAAAATACTGCCCAAAAAATTGGCGTTCTTCCTTTCAAAAATGATAGTCCCTATAATCAATTCGGGGTGATGGCCGCCGAAATGATTACTGCCGACTTAGTAAACTTAAGATCGTGCACTGTGGTGGAACGATCGGAATTAGCACGCATATTTGCCGAACAAAAACGCAGCGCCCAAGGCTTTATTGATGAGGCAACGGCTACTGAACTAGGGGGCATCCTTGGCTTGGACTACCTGTTGCTTGGCTCCGTCGACGGCAGTATTACTAAAGAGCCGGGCTACTATTATTATAATAAAAAAAGCCAGCGCAATGAGTGGGTGGAAGGCACTTCGAAAAGCAATGTTACGCTTACGCTAAAACTAGTTAATGTGAAGAACGGCCAAATTGCCTGGTCTGATCAAACCGCTGTTACTAACTATAATGAAGATATTAATGCTGCGCTATCGGAGGCAGCCTATGACTCAGTTAGAAAAATCTACAAATTTATCCCCTTGCAGGGCTATGTGATCAAAGCTGAGGGCCGCCAATATTATATCGACCTGGGTGCAAACCACAATGTAGATATCGGCGATATACTGGAGGTTAACAGCGCAAGCAATGCCATGCGGCATCCGGTTACCGGGGAACTGATTGTACTGAAGAGAAATATTGGTGAGTTGGAAGTCATTGAGGTTTTAGATACCCTGTGTGTGGCCAAGCTAAAGACTAAAGACGATGGGAAGACATCACTAAGCTCAATCCAGCCAGGCGATCCCGTAATCAAAAAATTACGGAAAAAACCCCGGGGATTTTTAGGTCTTGGCTGGTCGGGGAAACACGTATTTTAACTGCCGTACACAGTACCGGAATCAGCATGCACCATGCCCCAGGTGAATGATCGTAAACGGGTAAAGTATAATTTAATAAAATAGTAAAAAGCAGCCAGCAAGCTTTGTGAAAGAGTTTGCTGGCTGCTTTGTTTTCTTTGTGCCTCAATTAGGCTCCCTTTGGATCGGTGAAACTGACACATAGGCGGGCGGAAACCGGTCTCTGAGGCACTGAAGGGACACGGTTCCTGTCCCTTCAGATCATTTTATGGCGCAGATTGACTTTTTTCCATAAGTTTGTTATACTTGTGCAAAATTGCATGTTGGACAAAACAGGTGCCCGCGAGGGCTTAATAGGGAAGACCGGTGTAATGCCGGCGCGGTCCCGCCACTGTAATGGGGAGCAAACTCAAAATATGCCACTGGGACGATTGTCTTGGGAAGGTTTGAGCGAGCGAAGATCCAGAGCCAGGAGAACTGCCTGTTTTGTGAATGCCTTTTACACCTACGAGCGATAGGGGAGGAGGATTATTTGGTGTATGTTCAATGAGTAACGCCATTCTTTCTGACTGTCCAGGAGGAATGGCGTTTTTTTGCTGTGCTAGAAAGAATATCCACACTTATTGTAATGTAATGAATGAAAAAAGGGGATGCCAATGTGTGTATAAAGAGTAAAAGTAAGCAAATAAAAAGACTGAAGCCCATTATTTGTTCGGCAATTGCCCTGGGAATAAGCTGTTCTTCCTTGCCCGCCCTGGCTGCGGTGCAAAATGAGTTTTCCCTCGACCAAGTGATTGTAACCGCACAGCGCTATGAGAAACGCGACATAGACGTGGCGGCTTCCACCGAAATTTTAACTGAGCAGGACTTGAAAAATACCGGGGCCAACAATCTGTACGATGCACTGAAGTTTTCGACAGGCATCGAAATGCAACAATATGGTACGGCAGGTTCGTCTATGGGCAACATGTACAGCAAAGTGGTGATCAGAGGAGTAGGCAACGGCACGCTGGTACTGATAAACGGGGTGCCGCTTAACACTCGTGGTACCTACGATTTAGCCGATATCCCTGTTGAAAATGTCGAGCGGGTGGAGATTATCAGAGGCGGCGGCTCAGTTTTATATGGCAGTGAGGCAACAGGCGGCGTTATTAATATCATTACTAAGAAAAAGCGGGAAAATTACTTCAAGACCGGCTGGGGCAACTATGGACAACAGGAGTATACGCTAGGTTTACAAGCCGGTAATCTGGGTATTGGCTATCAATATTCGGAATGGGGTACCCGGGAGCGCGTAGCCACTGACGGCACGAAGTGGGTTGGGCCTGAGAACAATAATCTGAGTCTCTCTTATGCCTTCAATGATAAGTTAGATTTGTCATTTAATCATGTTGCATCAGAATATCGCTATATTACAAACAAAGCAGATACCAAACAGGATGTTGACAGAAATAATGCGCAACTGACTTATCGCGATACTCATTTTCAAACAACAGTTTATTATGTTGATCGTACGCGGGAAAAAGATGCATTGACTTTCGCGGGTAATAAACGCGGAGTTGATGAGGAGAAAAACCGGAATTATGGGCTGGATCTGCAGAAAGACTGGGATTTAAGCGGCGGCAAAGTCTTACTGGGCGGATCATTCAAACGGGAGGACTATACCCCGTACCGGGAGGCAAAACAGACTAGGAATAATTTTTCCGCTTATACTCAATATGAAAAGCAAGTCAGTGATCTTAATACGTTGATTCTGAGTGCGCGTGAATCATGGACAACCGGAGCGCCCCGGGATTATAACAACACAAACTTTAGCGGTCAGGTGCAGTTTGTGCATAAGCTGGCTGATGACGAGAATCTATATGCCAGTGTGGGACAATCCTATAAAATGCCGGATCTGCACCAGATATACAAAACAGAGGCAGGGGCTGATTTGAAGCCGCAAACAGGCACCCACTATGAACTGGGGTGGAAGAAAAATGCAGGTGACCATAAATGGCGTGTTGCCTTATTCCATTACGGTATTGACGATAATATCACGGCCACCTACCTGGGTACCCCCGGAGACTTTACCTACAAAAATGAAAATCTCAAAAATACCGGTCTCGAGCTGGAATGCACAATTAAAGCGGATAGCAGTCCCTTTGGGTACAATTATGCTGTCAGCTACGGCAGTCCCAAAACCGAATCCATCAGCAAAGGTGCTTCGTCCGGCTGGCAGCGCGATTACTCAAGGTGGCAGCTTAAAGGCGGCGTAACATATCAGCAGAACAAACTGAGCGCAGCCCTAAATGCTTCTTACATGGCAGAGCGGGTATTGAGCGGCATTGATACAAAACCGTATCTGGTGACAAATCTGAATATGAATTATGCGATGACAAACGATCAGAGTCTTTTCCTAACGGTCAACAACTTGCTGGACAGGGACGACATCTCCTACCGGTCGACTTCTAACGCTTACTATTTCACCCAGCCTAACTACATGCTGGGCTACAAAATGACATTTTAATAAAGGGCTTGCGTTTTGACGACAACAGTTCTTTTATTACCCTTAAGCGGGGAGGATCAGCGAAAGCTATCCTCCTTTTTGCGTACCGGCCTTTGCAGGAAACCCTTCGATGAGTTTGCGAATTCTCCAGGTTGCGAGTATGAGTGATGTGATTCCTGACCGTTGATCCACCATAAAGTATTAAACATGCCAGAGAGTACATTGCCAAAATGAGTGGATAAGCTGATACGATGCAGCAGTGCGTAGCGACCGGTTATCGCGATAGTCTACAGGTCACATTATCACAAGTCAAACACAGTTTGGTAAAACCTTATTGACATTTTCCTACAAGTATTGCTATAATCTATCTAATTAAATATCTGTGGTTGATCAGAAAGCTGAAGACCTAAATACCCCCTTTTATGGTGGTTTAGGTTGTCGGCTTTTTTTATTTTCTTTCTGCCAGTACCTGGCAGAATCCACAAGAGTAGGAGTGAAGCATGTGGCTTTAGAAACAGTGAAACCAAAAAGGCTCTCCGGCAGCCTGACGTTGTTCGGACTGGTTAACATCGCTAATAATGCGATCGTTCCTTTGGCCTTGATTATTGGCTGGTGGTATTTAAGCAGCAGCGGTGTGTTCCCGCCTGTTCTAATGCCGCCGCTAACCAAGATCTGGGGTGCATTTACCAAGAGTTTGGCAAACGGGCTGCTGGCAAAGGACCTGATTTCCTCCTTGTCCATTGTGTTGCAGGGCTATCTTGGCGGCAGCCTGTTAGGTTTGACTGCCGGGATTTTAATGGGCATCTTTCCCCGCGTAAAGCGGCTGTTTGATCCGGTGCTTAACGGGGTGCGGCAAATCCCCCCTCTGGCCTGGATTCCGCTGTTAATATTATGGTTTGGTATTGGCGATGCCTCAAAAGTTATTTTGATCATTACCGGTTCCTTCTTCCCGGTCCTGTTAAACACGGTGAACGGGATTACCGGTGTGCCGCAAGGGCTGCTGGAATTTGCCAAGCTGTATAAGATCAGGAAAAGAGATATTCTTTTTCGCATTTACCTGCCCGGGGCCTTATCGTCCATCTTCGTGGGCTTGCGGCTCGGAGCCAGCACGGCCTGGATGTCGATTGTTGCGGCCGAAATGATTGCTGCCACCGCCGGTGTAGGGTACAGGATTAATGACGCCCGCAACCTGATGCAATCCGATGTCGTCATTGTATATATGATTTTAATTGGTTGTATTGGCGGGTTAATGGATTTCGTCATTAAAGCACTCGCAAAATATGTGCTCAAATGGCAAAGAGCATAGGGAGGGGCGGGCAATGAGCTATGATTTGCATATCAGCGGGCTGAGTAAAAGCTTCCGGGTCGGTGCTGAGTCTGTACAAGTGCTGGATCATATTAATCTGGATATTAAAGAAGGGGAGTTTGTCAGCATAGTCGGGCACAGCGGCTGCGGCAAAAGCACGCTGCTGAAAATCCTGGCAGGACTTGTTGACTATTCAGTGGGAACCGTGCTTTGCGGCGATCAGGAACTGGATAAAGCGGCAGTGCATCGCGGCATGATTTTTCAGGATCACCGCCTGCTGCCGTGGATGACAGTGGAGGAGAACATTGGCTTTGGTTTATACGGCCTGGAGGACAAGGAAAAGCAGGGCAGGGTGCGTGAACATATCGAGCTTGTTGGCCTCAACGGCTTTGAAAAAGCCTACCCCCATCAGCTGTCCGGCGGCATGGCCCAGAGGACGGCAATCGCCCGGGCGTTTGTTCACAAACCGGACATTTTGCTGTTAGATGAACCCTTTGGCGCTTTAGATGCCCTAACCAGGATTCAGATGCAAGATGAAGTGCTGAGGATCTGGGAAAAAGAGAAAACGACGATGATTCTTGTTACCCATGATATTGATGAAGCGATCTATCTGGGGGATCGTGTTGTCATTAATACCAACCGGCCCGCATCGATAAAGAAGATTTTTACTGTTGATCTGGAACGGCCCCGGGAAAGAACAGGCCATTATTTCAGCCTGCTTAAGGAACAGATCATGAAAGAGTTTTTTGACTCGAAAAAACGTGATCCTGAGTATTATCTGTAAAAGAAAAATGGAGGGAATTTTTATGAGATGGAAAACATTTTTAGCAGCCTCACTCGTTTTAGGGGTATTTGTTGCTGGCTGCGCCGGTAAATCAAGCCCGGCAGGCTCAGGCGAAGCGGCTAAAACCGCTGACAAAGTAGTGAAAATTGGGTATGTCGACAGCGGCAAATCCTTTCCCAATGATGCCCTGGCTATTGCAATTGAAAAGGGATTTCTGAAGACAGAACTGGAAAAAGCAGGCTACCGGTTAGAGGCAGTACCCTTTACGGGTGCCGGTCCGGCAATTAATGAAGCAATTGCCGGCCGGAGTATTGATATGGCAACCTCCGGTGACGTACCTGTTATCATCGCCAAAAGCAGCGGCGTGGATACAGTTTTAATCGCCGCCGAGGTAGGCTTTAATGATGCCGCCCTGGTGGTGCCCAAGGATGGCGGCGCCAAGTCGATCCAGGATTTAAAAGGGAAAAAGGTCGCCACCCTCAAGGGTTCCTATATGCATAAAACCCTGGCCGATATGCTGGCCGCCAATAATATGACAATCAACGATATCCAATTTGTCAATATGACATCCCAGGATGCTGCCGCCGCTATCCTGAGTAAAACAGTGGATGCCGCCGTGCTTTCAGCGGTGCAGGAAGCGCAAATTGTTAAATCCGGGCAGGGTGTAATCCTGCTTTCGGGCGCTAACAACCCGGAATGGAAAGGCAGTCACGGCATTATCGCCCGCAGTGTCTACGCCAAAGATAATAAAGAAGCGGTTACAGCTGTGGTGAGTGCCTTGATCCAGGCCGGCGAGTATGCAAAAGCCAATAGTGAGGAAGCCATTACTATTCTGGAGAAATCGGGCTACCCGCCGGAGGCCTTGACCCTGTTATTCCCTGATAAAAAAATCAACTTCAACGTGGTTGCCGGTGAACCTGCCAAAAAAGCCTTTGCCGGTGTGGCCAACTTCTTATTTGCCAACGAATTGATCAGGGAGAAGCCTGACCTGGATAAATGGCTTGACAGCAGCTATTACCAGGAAGCCAGCAAAGCCATAAAGAAATAAGCAGAAAGAATGTGAGAATATGCCGCCAATTATTGATGCGGGTAAATGTATAAAATGCGGAAAATGCGCCGAGATTTGCGGGCTTGATGTCTATGGTCCAGGCCGGAAGCAGGCGGTGCCAGTCCCCTTGTATAAAGAGGACTGCTGGCATTGCAACGCCTGTGTTCTGGACTGCCCGGCCCAGGCAATCACGCTGCGGCTGCCTTTGCCGATGTCTTTACTGTATCGGGATGCTGTTGTGGACGGAGGGCGGAAGCATGATTAAGATTAAGCAGAACGTAGTAGAAAGCGAGGTACTGGTAGTTGGCGGCGGTATTGCCGGTTTAATGGCCGCAATTGCTGCTGCCGACGGGGGGGCTTCGGTTGTACTTGCCGATAAAGGCGACACCAGACGCAGTGGCTCAGGGGCGACAGGCAATGACCATTTTACCTGCTATATCCCGGAGTATCATCAGTGTACAGTGGAAGAATATCTGGTCGAGCATAATATGTCCCTGGTGGGCGGCAATGCCGATCCTAAAATCCAGACAATATTTGCTGAGAGGTCTTTTGAAGTGGTACAGGATTGGCATGCCTGGGGCATTGATATGCAGCCCCATGGCGAGTGGGAATTTAATGGCCATGCCTATCCGGGCCGCAAACGGATATTTTTAAAATATAACGGGTATAACCAGAAACAGGTGCTTACCGATGAAGCCCGCAAACGGGGTGTCCGCATTGTAAACAAAACCCCGGTTATTGAGTTCTTAACCGATAATACCAATAAGGTCATAGGTGCGATCGGCCTGGATATTGCCGCAGACGAGCCTGCACTGGTACTATTCCGCACCAAAACCATCATTTCCGCTACCGGGAATACCAGCCGGCTATATCCCTCTATTACCCCGACTAAACTGTTCAACACCGCTCATTGCCCGGCTAATGCCGGCGGCGGCCGGGCGGCCGCCTACCGGGCCGGTGCCCGGCTGATCAATCTGGAGATTCCCAATACCCATGCCGGCCCGAAGTATTTTGAACGGTGCGGCAAAGCAACCTGGATCGGCATACTCAATGACCCGGACGGAAAACCGGTAGGGCCCTTTGTTACCAAGCCCACCCGGGAGCTGGGCGATATTACCGCTGACGTATGGCATTCTGTTTTTACAGATAAAATGCAAAACGGCACCGGCCCGGTATATATGGACTGCTCAGAGACCTCGCCGGCGGATTTGGAATATATGCGGTGGGGGTTGGAATGCGAAGGTGACACCTCCCTGCTGGATGCGATGGAGCACGAGGGCATCGACCTTACACGGCACAAGGTGGAGTTTACCAGATATGAGCCGATCCTGATTGGCCGGGGTATCGAAATTAATGAACAGGCCGCTACCAATGTTACCGGCTTATATGCGGCCGGTGATGAAATCGGCAACTTCCGCGCTGATATTTCCGGAGCCGCAGTCATGGGACGTATCGCCGGCGAAAACGCGGCCCGGTACGCCCAAACCAGCACAGTAACGCAGGCTGAGCTGGCTGATCACGAGGTTGTTGCCGCCAAAGCAGCTTTTTGCAGCGCTTTGTTAGCCCGTGAAGCAGGCGAGCCCTGGCAGGATCTGAATGCGGCCATTCAGCAAATTATGAACGACTATGCCGGCGTAACCTTTGTGCGTTCAGAAAAACTTCTCACCACCGCCTTGCTTTACTTAGACCAGTTAGAGAAGAAAGCCAGGAACACGCTGGGTGTGAAAACCGCCCATGAGCTGATGCGGGCACTGGAATGTTTTGATCTGCTGCAAATTGGCCGGCTGATCTGTATTACCGCCAGCGAAAGAAAGGAAACAAGAGGCTTGCACAAGCGGTCCGACTATACCTTCACCAATCCGTTATTAAACGGCAGGTTTCTTACCATTGCCGAGGTTGAAGGGGAACCGCAGCTAAGCTGGCGCGGGCAGATTAAATAAAAAGTTAGTGTCCACATAATGTAAGCGGTTCACCAATATTAAAAATGAGCATGGTGTCCTCTTATTAAAGAAGCTGACCTTCACAAGCAAAAAAAGACAGTTGAACCGCTTCAAGCAGCCGTAGGGCTGCTTTTTTCTATAACCTAAGATTGGCTAACCGCATCAGCAAAGAATTCTTATAGACTGTTTAACGAGATTGCTGTTCTTTTGTTCGCAATAATTCCGGCAGGGAATATCTCCCTGCCTTGGGGGCCAAGAAAAGAAATCTCGTTTTGTTATGCTAAGTTAATTTTCAAATATGTGATATATGTCACTGCTTCCCGCAGGGGCAGCGCTTACAATTAAGTCAAGTAAAAGATGTATAGCTTCCAGGGCAAACCAGTAACCGGATTATATTTGGAACAGTTACCTCTCGCTATAATTAGTTCAACCGTATTTCTAATGTGTAATATATTTAAGGAGGAGAAACATATGTCAATGTTTTGTTATCAATGTCAGGAGACCGCTAAAGGAACAGGCTGCACCATGCGTGGTGTCTGTGGTAAAACGGCTGATGTAGCCAATCTGCAGGATCTGTTAATTTACACAATCAAAGGGATCTCCGTATATACGCTGGCAGCACGCCAGGCAGGTATTGCCACCCCGGCCGCGGATAAGTTCATCATGGAAGGCCTCTTTGCCACCATTACCAATGCTAACTTTGATAAAGAGCACTTTATTACACTCATTAAACACGCATTACGCGTGCGTGAAGATGTGAAAGCTGCTTTAGTAAAAGCCGGTGTAGCAATAGACGCTGCCGATAATAGTACGAAATCCATCTGGCGGAAAGTATCTGAATGGTTCTCAGGTGAAGGGGCGGCAGCAACTGCTCATGACAGCACCCTGTGGTTTACCGATGATGCGGCGACCTTTGCCGACAAGGCAGCTACTGTCGGCATTCTGGCAACAGAGAACGAAGATGTCCGTTCACTGCGGGAATTGCTGACATATGGTGTAAAAGGCATGGCTGCGTATGCTGAGCATGCCTATACCTTAGGCTATATGGATGATGCCATTTTTGCCTTTATGCAAAAAGCGCTTGTTGCAACGACCAATGATAATTTAACTGCCGACGAGCTGGTTGCTTTGGTAATGGAATGCGGCAAATATGGCGTCGATGTGATGGCTTTGCTGGATAAAGCCAATACCAGCACCTATGGCAACCCGGAGATCACCAAGGTCAACATTGGCGTGCGAAACAACCCGGCTATTCTCATCAGCGGGCATGATCTAAAAGACCTGGAAGAACTGCTGGAACAGACCAGAGGCACCGGCGTTGACGTATATACTCACGGTGAGATGCTGCCTGCGCATTACTATCCGGCCTTTAAGAAATATGACAATTTTGCCGGCAACTACGGCAATGCCTGGTGGCTGCAGGACAAAGAATTCGAAACCTTCAACGGCCCGATCCTGATGACCACCAACTGCCTGGTGCCGCCTAAGCCCAGTTACAAAGACCGGGTGTATGTAACCGGCGTGGTAGGCTTCGAAGGCCTTAAGCAAATCGGCGAGCGGGTGAATGGGAAGCCTAAAGACTTTTCCGCCATTATAACGCATGCGAAACAGTGCCCGCCGCCCCAAGAATTGGAGCAAGGTGAGATTGTCGGCGGTTTTGCGCACAATCAGGTATTGGCTCTCGCTGATAAAGTAGTGGATGCCGTCAAGAGTGGTGCCATTAAACGCTTCTTCGTAATGGCCGGTTGCGACGGACGCATGAAGAGCCGGGATTATTATGCCGAATTTGCCAAAGCACTGCCGCAGGACACGGTCATTCTGACTGCCGGCTGCGCCAAGTACCGCTACAACAAGCTGCCGCTTGGTGACATCGGTGGTATCCCCCGGGTTCTGGATGCCGGACAATGCAATGACTCGTATTCCCTGGCAATCATTGCCTTGAAACTTAAAGAGGTATTTGGCCTGGATGATGTTAATAAACTGCCCATATCCTACAATATTGCCTGGTATGAGCAAAAAGCCGTCATTGTCCTTCTCGCTCTATTATATCTGGGTGTAAAAAACATTCATCTCGGACCAACGCTGCCTGCTTTTCTGTCACCGAATGTAGCCAAGGTTCTGGTTGAGACCTTTGGCATTGGCGGCATCACCAATCCAGAAGAGGATATCAAAATGTTTATGGCTTAAGTTCCTTAGTAATTGCATGGTAGGTTAATATTTTAATAAGTAGCCTGTATTCGCCTGGACTTTGGTCTAGGCGAATATTTTTTTATAGGAAATATGTTCCCATTTTAACTTCTTTATAATGATAAAGTACGATAAAAATAAAAAAATGACTCAAGAGAACCGTCCCCTTGAGTCATTTATCATTGTCCACTGGCCGGGTTATCATGGATGAGGGTGCCTTGACGACACGTAAGAACCGTCCCCTTGTGTTTTTATTAGTCCTTTTGTGCCATCTACACGGACCATTTGTCCGTCTTTTAATATAGTTGTGATGTTCGGTATATCTACTACGCAGGGGAGACCATATTCCCGCGAGACAATTGCCGCGTGGGAACCTGCACTGCCGATTTCAGTGACTACTGCGGAGGCTAACCTGAAAAGTGGCGTCCAAACTGGAGCGGTATAGGGTGACACCAGAATATCTCCTTTTTTTAGTTTATGGAATTCAGATGGTCCTCTTACTATGCAGACTGGGCCTTCATACACTCCGCGACTTGCAGAAATCCCTTTAATTTCGTTTGGATCACTAATGTTTTTAGCTTGCTTTTCCTTTTTATTAAATACAGGAAACGATCCGGTGGAGATCATCCAATGAATACCCTTTTCATGGGCAGCATAGACCTTTTTATAAGCATTTTGCCTTTTGACAATCTTGCCTGTAAGATCCAATTGTCCCGCGGCGACAGGCTCTAATTCTTCCAAGAAAAGAAAGAATATATCATTCGCTTCGCTTAGGAGGCCCTTTTCTTCAAGCATAGTTCCAAGTTTTAAACTTAATCTGCGCACACAAGCTGTGAGTTTTTCTATATAAAACAAACCTTCTTCTCGAATGATCACTCCTTCTCGGGCTAGATCAAGGATGGTAAGAAAGTTGTCATATTGTTTTTTATTTAGCAATTTCTCGATTTCATTCTTTGCCTCTTCAAGGGCAATTTCTTGCTTTTTAAAGCTTGCCTCGGAATTGAACAGCTCGTTGTCACTTACTAAGGAATCAATGAGGTTATACACGACTTCCGGCTTTTCCCGCCATGTACAGGCTGATAGGGTAGGAGCCATACTTGCCGAAGGTCTATCGCCGTATTCTGCTAAAAATGCAGCAAATTCATTTTTAAAGGCAGAGCTGTCTTTTCCATACAAAGCGGCTGCATGGGCAACTTTGACCAGTGATTTATTCTGCAGAGCTGTGCGAAAAGGCAATGCTTTAAGAAGATTTTCTTTCACTTCTTCTTTCCGTTTTTTCCCTACCGCTTTTTTGATTACATAGTCAAATTTCAAGTCGATAACGATATTCGGTACAAAGTCAGATATCCTTTTTTGAAAAAGAACTCCCATTTCGGCTACTGCCTGATCAATCAACTTTGCTAGTTTTACTGCATCTGTTGTATTCTCGCCTGCTTCATCCATTTTTTTAACCCACAAATCTATTTCGGTAGACAAGGTGTGCCAAAAAAGTCGAATGTCCATGGTGTATTCTCTAATGAGTAATTTTGGTATTTTCCATAGCATCGCAGGGGAGAATTCCGCTTGTTTAAGATCAATAGCAACACAGCCACTCTCTCTTTCGATAGGTTTCATCGGACTCTTCGGCAGACTAAAGCCCACCTCGTTGTGCAAATAACTATCAAAGCCTTGATAACAGGAACAAATGTAAGCAAAATCCAAGGGTGTCGGAGGTTCTGAACAATGTTCCATAGCGCTTTGCAAACCCCAGGGAGCTTTTTTACCCTGGAAAATCATTTGATCATCAGGGCCTAAAATATCCGTATCATCAGGGTCGGATAACTCAGTGGTGATTGGTCTGGCTTGCAGCATATAGATTTTGCCTTGAGAGAGAGCCCATTCGGTGTCCATCGGGCAGCCATAATGCTGCTCGACCGCTTTAGCAAGGTCTGTCAATTGCTGAAACTCACGATTGCCAAGGCAGAATGCTTGCCGCTTTTTCATGGGAACTTCTTCCACTACCGTGCCGTTTTTGCTTAGCAAAATGCTTATTTCTTTGGAACCTAAAATTTGTTCTTTGAGGCTTCCGGATTTTGATAAGATGAATGTATCTGGCGTTATTTGTCCGCTTACAATCGATTCTCCCAACCCGTAGCCAGCGCTAATAAGCATTTCATCCCGTCTGCCATTGACCGGATTTGCCGTGAACATGACTCCGGCAGCTTCAGCATCGATCATTAATTGGACAACAACAGCCAGGTCTACCTTGAGATGTTCAAAACCCATGCTAATGCGATAGGATATGGCCTGCGACGACCAGACACTGGCCCAACACTTTTTTATATGCCTGACGATCTCATCACTTCCGCAAATACCGAGATAGGTTTCATGCTGCCCCGCAAAAGATGCAGAGGGTAAATCTTCGGCTGTAGCGCTCGAACGGACTGCAACCATTACATCGGATCGGCTGCTTAGTTCTTGAAAAAAATCAGCGTATGCCCTTTTTATGTCTGCCTGCACCTCATTAGGCATGGGAGACTCTTCAATCCAGGTAGAAATGCATTGACTGGCCTCAGTTATAGCAGCAATATCATTTTCCGCGATGTTTGCCAGTTTAGCTTTTATCAGCTCTTTCAGATTTGCAGCTTCCAGGTGTTTTCGATAAGCTCCTGCTGTAATTACGAATCCAGGCGGAACGGGGAGCCCGGCTTGGATTAACACCCCTAGATTCGCACCCTTGCCGCCTGCAATTAATAAAGAGTCTTTATTTAGTTCCTTTAAATTATTTGTATAGTTTGACATATAAACTCACTCCTTTTTATGCTTTTTGCGCTTTTATTATTTTTTGATCTTTCATAAACGTAACCGCGATAATGGATAAGAGAATTGTAATTAGGGTTAACATCATCGCGTAATTCAAGGCAGCATTATAAGCCTGCTGCTGCAAAATACCACTTGCTTGCTCGGTGATTCGGTCAGCAAACTGCAAGCGGTGATTTTGGATCTGGGTTGTTAAAACGGTTATACATAGGGCCTGATTGATCTGTTTTATGGTATTTTGCAGGGCCGAGGCTCTGCCTACGAGCTGGCTGGGAACCGCGTATATCCCGGCAGTTCCGACCGGCTGCATACAAAAGCCCATACCAAATCCTCTTAATGTGGATAGCAATAGAATGGTTTGCACAGAAGTGTTCATGTCGAGAAGACTTAGCTGATAAGTGGTAACTGCGACAAGGAAAAGACCAGGTACTGTCAATTTTCTGAGTCCAATCCTGACTAGCAATCTGCCGCTTATGGCTGATGTAACGCCGGCGGCTATTGCGGAAGGAAACAGTAATAAGCCGGCGTCTAGTGCGCTAAACCCTCTTATTTCCTGCAAGTATAAAGGAAGGATTAACACGCCGCCCATAAAGGCAAGTCCGTGTAAAGTCTGAACGATCTGGCTCACCGTATAGTTGTATATTTTAAAAACGCGTAAATCAAGCAAGGGCTCTTTGACGGTTAGTTCATTTACAATGAAAACCACTGTACTGATGATTCCAACAGAAAGCAGTATCCAGTTTTTTGTATTATCCCAGTCTAGCGCGGCGCCTTCGCCAAGAACATAGAGTAAGCTCACAATACCGGTCACGGAAGAAATAAATCCGACGATGTCAAAACGTTTAAATGGCTTGGTCGGAGAATTTTCCAATGCATGACTTGCTATTAGTAAGCCCAAGATTCCAAGCGGAACGTTTACCAGAAACATCATTCCCCAATCCATGTTGGCAATAATATAGCCACCGATAGTTGGTCCCAGAGCCGGACCAAACATGCCTACAATTCCCCAGTAGCCCATCGCTACACCCCGTTCTTCATGGGGGAATACGGTAAAGATAATGGTGACTGCAACCGGCATAATCATGCCGCCACCGATTGCCTGGATGATTCTAAACATGACCAACGAACTATTACTCCAGGATAATCCGCATAACATCGAGCCCAATGTAAACATAGATAAAGCGAAAATGAATACTCTTTTTGTTCCAAACGTGTCGAGCAAAAATCCCGTCAAGGGAATTACTGCTGCTAGTGCCAGGGAATAAGCACTTAAGACCCATTTTATGTTGCTTAGGTCAACCTGGAATATATCCATGAGCTTGGGGATTGCTATATTCACAATACTTGTATCCAGCATTGTCATAAAAGTACCTAATATAATGACCGCCAGGGCCAGCCATTTATTATTCTTCATCTTGTAACCCTCCGTATAAAATTAAATTGGTTGAATGATAAGAATCGATTAGTTTTCTAAAACATTGATGACTAACAGTTAGAATTCTAATAATAAAGTTAAAAAATTATATGGGAATAGTGAGCTGAATTTTATTCCAGGTTGCTGTTGATTTTTGTTAAAAGGCGAAGCAAGGTTTGAACTTCATCATCAGTTAAACATCTTGTAATATCATTTTCAATTTCCTGAAATTTCTTATCGAAGTCTTCAATTAATTCTTTGCCTTTTGGTAAGAGGTAAACTTTTTTTTCTCTTTCGTTATCCTTAGGAATTCTTCTTTCAATAAAACCTCTTTTTTCAAGGCCTTGCAGCATGCTGGTTATACTGGCGTCCCGTTTCTTAAAAAAATCGGCTAACTCCTTCTGGATAATTCCTTCATTGGAATTAATGTAACCGAGGGTATGCCCTTGTTGAGAAGTTAAGCCGAATTCTGCAAGACTCTTGTCAGCTTTATTTTTCATTTTAATGCCTATCACTCTGAGTAGATAAGAAAAAGGTTGATTTGCCCAGGAATTGTTCTCTGCCATTTTTCAGTTCCTTTCCAATGTGGATTATAGCCAAATGAATTCATGAGCTCATTCTAACAGTTAGAATTCTAAATGTCAATGTGCTGATTATAAATGGTATAGATTACAAAAACATGGACACTCAGTGACTACCATCCATGACCTGCCTGTTTTGCATAGAACCGTGGTATGCGAAAGGTAAAGTGACTCAAGAGAACCGTCCCCTTGAGTCAAAATGTTTTCGAAAAAGACATATACTTTTTCACCGGAAAGTGTACGGAAAAGATATAGAGGGACTTTTACGTTTAACAAGTAATATGCTACGAAATATTTCTTTGAAGAAGTCCCTATATCCCTTCAGGCCTGCATTCCCGGGCAAGATTACCATTGGATAAGTCAAATATTTTTGGGAAAGTCATGTCCATTTCCCGAAGAAGGTACGAATAAAATGATAAGGGATAATTTCCTTTTTGGAATTTGCTTCTCAAAAATAATAAATGGGGTCGGGATTATGAAATTTTTCTGAGGCTGGAAGGCCTTTTTTTATTGCTCTTACAAACAGCCCTCTGAAGTGGTCAGGCAGAAAAAATTGGGAGATGAGAAAATGAGTTTTAGGGATTATGAGATCGAACTTACCGATGGATATGATTTGGAGCAAAACGTCATAGATCAAGCTGTTGTGAATAATTCGCAGGTGATGATTCCTACCGATAGTGAACAAGCGAGCGTAACAATGGGTCCGACCGCAACTGAGTATAGTTTTGGGGAACAATTCAGAAGCATCTTTGCCGCCGCGCAGAGCCCGGAACAACGTGACGCATTGGTAGAAATGTTTAAGCCGGAACTAAGTGTTAAGCAGCCAACGCTGTTGAATTTTGGTATGTTTGAAAGCGGGATAACGCTGACGGGAAATACTTTGTTTAATAGTATTAAGGACGATAGCTTTTCAGGCGACCCTAAGGTAGCCAAATCATTCGCTGATAAAGTGCAATACAATTTTGAAACGAATATAGGGAGTGCTAATATTGCGAGTGTTCCTTCTGTACTCGACTACTGGGACGTAGAAAATGGCGCTTACTTGATGACAGACAGATTTGGTGTCAATCGCAAGGTAAAAAATGGTATAATGGATTCGGATGACGCCTATAAGGTATCGATACTAGAAAGTGCATTTGAAAAAGCCGTTCATGATGCATTCATTGAGATTCAAATAGATACATTACAAGTTGCTGAAGTTATTGCCGCAGAGAAAAAAGGACCTGAGTACATAAAGAAAAATGCTGCTACTCAAATATCTGATAAATCGCGTATTATTAACCCGTACGTTGGCGGTGCCGGTCCGTCTAAAGTCGACCAGGCAAATAGAGCAAAAGCTGTAGCATATATGGTGGCAAATGCTTACAATCATACTGATCATGATGGCTTTCACTATTTTAGTCCGGAAACTGGCGGTGGTTCGGACTGCACAAATATTGTTTCGCAAGCGTTGTTTGCAGGTGGAATACCTATGACTAAAGATTGGTATTGGAGAGCTTACTTAGACCCCCAATCTACTTATGATGGGACCTTTCCTATCATAGATGAACAAGGGAATCTAACATATGAAGGTATTAGAGCGATGCTGGGTAAACCGAGCGTAGACGCAACGAAGTCGTGGCTGCAGCCGGATGCGCTCTTCAGGTATTTTTCCCAGCCAGGACGTTCCTATGGCGTATCACGTATTATCAGTGTGGATGAGATACCAAGAGTTGCCGCTTATATAAGAGCAGGAGATATTATTGCTTTTGATAATTTCGATGAGGGCAACCCTCGGGGTTATATAAATCACGTTGCTATGGTAACTGGAGTCGAGAATGGTAAGATCTTATATTCTGGACATACGGAAGATAGACAGAATGATTCTTTGCAAGACATATTAAAAGACAAATACCGAGGGGACATATATTTTATTCATGTTAATTACGATCAATGAGGAGGTCATGGAGTGCGGAAAATCGCCGTCTGGATAATTACAATTGTTGGTTTATGTATTATTTTTTTCATATATGATTCTTTTATAGCTACTCCAACAATAACTGTTCAAAATGTGGAACTTGTTGAACCTACATTTACTTTGAAGGAGAGTCAACATAATTATGCTCATAATTATGCTATAAATGAAAATGATTGGAGAAGATTGATAGGAACCAATGTAAGACTGAAAGAGGCGCTAATAACTTTTAAATATGATCACCAATCATTTTTTCAAACTATCTATTTGGTGAGGGGGCGGTATGCAACACAGGAAAGCCTGCCACCGATTATAATAGGAAATAAACCTGACATGGCAACAATTGAGGGTGTCAAAATTTATTCAAGAATGCATGCACGTAAAATTTATGAGCAAAAATTTAGAATGACTGTTTTGATAGATCCTAAGAATTATAGCGACGCAGAAATCTTAGAAATGTTAAAAACCGTCAAAGTTAATGTTAATATGGTATTAAATGAACGTGCGGGAGAGTATAAAATTTTAGCTACGCTTCCTTTGGCAGAGACGGATTAATGCTACGTCAGCTTATTAATTAGTAGAAGGCAAAGCGACAAACCCAAGGCCAGCTTCACAGTGAGGCTGGTTTTTTATTTTTCGCGCAAAGAGCTAT
>JAEWGR010000105.1 GCA_023388195.1 Bacillota bacterium | reverse complement strand
CCCATATCGCCCAGGCTCTGGTTGACGGCAATTACTTTGACACGGTAAAAGAGGCCTTTGCTGTTCTGTTAGCAAACAACGGGCCGGCGTATGTACCCCATTATAAACTGACCCCTGAACAGGCTATAAGACTTATTGAACAGGCTGGAGGAATCGCTGTATTGGCCCACCCGGGCCTAATTGGCGATGATAATCTGGTGCTTACCATGATTAAAGCCGGTGTGCGCGGGCTGGAAGCATTTCATCCCGACCATGATCAGGCAATGACTAATAAATATTTAGCTATTGCTAATAAATACAATCTAAAAATAACAGGTGGTTCTGACTTTCATGCTATACCTGGCAGGTATCCCGAGAAGATTGGTGAATTTACCATTTCAGCTATTCTGGTTGATGCTCTTCAAGGTAATGTGAGTTTTACTTGACAACACCTGCAAAGGTGTTTATTTTTATGTTATATGCTATTATACTGTTAGCAGGAGGCTGCCTATGGATACCTTCGCTTTGGTGGGGTCAAGCGGAACCGGCAAAAGCCATCGGGCCTTAATTGTGGCTCATGAACACAATGTGGATACAATTATTGATGATGGCTTACTTATTAAAGACAGCAAGATTGTTGCCGGCCATTCAGCAAAAAAGGAGCCCAGTAAGATTAGAGCTGTAAAACGTGCTATCTTTATGGAACCTGATCATGCGGCTGAAGTTAAAGAGGCGATTGCCAGGGTAAAGCCTGAACGTATTTTAATCTTAGGTACCTCGGAGAATATGGTAGAAAAAATAGTGGATGTTCTTAATTTGCCGCCAATCAGCAAAATAGTCCGGATTGAGGACATTGCCACAAAAACTGAAATTGCCAAGGCGCGGGAAAGCCGCCTGCGAGAAGGCAAACATATTATTCCGGTACCTACGATTGAGCTTAAGCCCCATTTTTCCGGTTATTTGATTGACCCGCTTGATATATTTTTTAAAAAACCCCGCTCCAGGCAACGGCGTAAGCTTGGTGAAAAATCTATTGTTAGACCAACTTTCAGTTATTACGGGAAGCTTCTGATTTCCGATGCTGCTATTGCTTCCCTTGTGGACTATGTGGCGACAAGTGATATAAGCATTACTAAGGCCGGCCAGATTACGATCAAAAATTCGCATGACCGGGAAAAAGGCATCTCTATATCACTAGACGTAACAATAAAGTATGGTCAATCTATCTGGAATGTTGTCCATGAGGCGCAAAAGCGGATCAAGCAAATCGTGGAGTATATGACCGGGATGGTAGTGCGGGAAGTGAATATCGCAGTTAAACGTCTGAGTATTGAATAATTATAAGATAAGGCGGGAAAAGCGTGGAAAAAACTCAAGGTAAACAGATCCTTTTTTTCCGGTTATGCCAAATTACCTACAGGAATTACGGCCAGTGAAATTTATAAAGTAATTGGTGTAGTTCTTCTAGTTGATGAAGATACGGGCGAGATTATTCAGGCCGATTGTACGCTGGCAACAGCGGTGGCGCGGAATCATGTCTCTTCCATACTGGTGGGCAAACAACTTGCGAATCCGGATTATCTGGTCCGGATCGTCGATACAACGTAT
Organism: Bacillota bacterium; assembly: GCA_023388195.1. GTDB lineage: Bacteria > Bacillota > Negativicutes > Sporomusales > Sporomusaceae > Sporomusa. Next base: position 11,079 of record JAEWGR010000105.1, on the reverse strand, counting down.
CAGGGGAGTGCTAAAAAAGCTATTATTACGGCCATTCGTATCATTTATGACAAATACCGCAGTTATAAGGAGGGTTTGGCCCCCAGTGCGATTGATTGATAGGGGGGACGGTATGTCTGAAAAGGTAAAGCTTTCCGGTGTAGGATTTTTTGTGGGTATTCTCAGTGGTTTGCTGGGCGTTGGCGGCGGTATTTTTATCGTGCCGATTCTAACCACTTATTTTGCTATTAGCCAGCATATGGCCCAGGCGACGTCTATGGCTGTGGTTGTGCCCACCGGGCTGGTCAGCAGCCTGATTTACGGTTTTCACGGCAATGTAGATATACCCCTGGCGCTAAACCTGATAGTGGGCAGTATTTGCGGCGCCAGTATCGGTGCCCGGCTGATGAAAAAGATATCAGCCGTACGCTTAAAGCAGTTGTTTGGTATTTTGTTGATGGTGGTCGGGCTGAGGATGGTGCTGGCATGATTCATGTACTTGTTGTTTTTTTAATGGGGCTTGGGGCCGGTATTCTCAGTGGTATGCTGGGGGTTGGCGGCGGTGTGGTACTGGTGCCGATGATGGTATTTATATTAGGTATAACCCAGCATACAGCACAGGGGATTTCGATGCTTGTTATTATTCCCACAGCCATCGTCAGTGTCTGGCATTTCCATAAAGCGCAGCTTATAAATTATCAGGCCGTACCGTACATCGCCGCCGGCGCCGTGGCCGGGGCCTTAATCAGTGCTAATTTTGTTCAGGATGTACCGGCAAGTGAGCTTAAACGTATTTTCGGGGTATTTGCTATTTATTCGGGGTTGAAAATGTTCTTAAGCACACGTAAAAAATAGGTGCGCATTGATAATTCCACCGTCCCCGTGCCCTGTGGTAGAAACACGGTAGCAAAAAGCCGCCTCATAAAAAGGCGGCATGGTAACGAAACAACAGTGGAATTTTTTCTTTTTCGTTCTGGGAAAATACGGTATAATAAACGTACAGGCTGCCCGGGGGGACGGTTAGCCCCTTCCTGTTGAGGAAGGGGGTGGTTAGATGAGTACCTATGAAGCCCTGACATTTGCTGTCGCATTTGCCACACTCATGGTATTGGTCACAACCAAAAGAAAATAGCCGACCCCTGCCCTAGGTGTGCGGCTATTTTCTAATAGTCTATAACATATGGGCTAACCGTTTCCGGTTAGACAGCCTGTGGGCTGGCGTGTATCAGCACGTCAGTCCTTTTCTTATTATTATACCCATAAAATGAGAAGTATGCAACCAGTCAGGCAAAAATCCTGTGTGAAGCGTCATGCATTGCCTAAATTTGTACAAGTCCAACATTTAGGCTATAATTAATTTTACAATACCGCAATTGGAGCTGAGATAGATGGATGCAATGGATTACAAAGAAAAACAGGCGCCGAAACTTTTTTATACGGAAACGTACGGCTGCCAGATGAACATTAATGACTCGGAGCGTCTTGCCGGTCAACTAAGAACAATCGGTTACGAGGAAACAGAGAATGTTGACAAGGCAGACTTGATCTTAATAAATACCTGTTGTGTCCGCGAAAGTGCCGAAAAGAAAATCCATGGCCGCATTGGGGAGATGAAACGGCGCAAGCTGGTAAACCCTAATCTCATTATCGGCGTTGTCGGCTGCATGGCTCAAAAGGATAAAGACAAAATACTGACTAAATTTCCCCATGTTAATTTAGTCATGGGTACACATAACACCCATCAGCTTATTGAAGTCATTAACCAGGTGGAGCAAAGCCGCGAGCCTGTACTGGCGGTGTGGGACCAGGCGGAACGTTTGGCGCCCGATGTTCCTACTGTGCGTAAGGGGCAAATATCAGCCTGGGTGCCGATTATGTATGGCTGCAATAATTTCTGCACCTACTGCATTGTCCCGTATGTCCGGGGCCGTGAACGGAGCCGTCCCCTGGCAGATATCGTGGCCGAGATCCGCCAGTTGGGGGAAGAAGGTTTTAAAGAAGTCACTTTGCTTGGGCAGAATGTCAACTCCTATGGTAAAGACAGCGGGACAGAGGTGGATTTTGCCGATCTGCTGCAGGCCGTAGACCGGATTGAATCCATTGCCCGTATCCGTTATATGACCTCCCATCCGCGTGATATGAATGATAAAGTGCTGACAACGATCAAAAACAGCAAAAAAATCTGTGAACATTTCCACCTGCCTGTCCAGTCCGGTAGTGATGATATCCTGAGACGGATGAACCGTGGTTATACCACCGAATATTACCGCCAGCTTGTTGATAACATCCGCCGGCTAATCCCCGGCGCCAGCCTGACAACTGATTTGATAGTAGGATTTCCCGGTGAAAGTGAAGAACATGTTATAGAGACCCTGGATTTTATCAAAATGATCGGCTATGACGCAGCGTATACTTTTCTCTATTCCCAGCGTTCCGGGACCCCGGCCGCTGATTACCCTGACCAGGTGACAGCCACTGAGAAAAAAGCAAGGCTTAACCAATTGATGGAGGTACAGAATGAAATCAGCCTCCAGATTAATAAAAAGCTTGTCGGTACCTGCGTAGAAGTACTTGTTGAAGGTCCGAGCAAAAATGATGAAACTAAACTAATGGGGCGGACCCGTACCAATAAAATTGTGTTGTGGGAGAAGACCGGGGCGGAAAAACCCGGCGACTTGGTTCAGATCCAAATTGCCACTGCTCAAACCTGGGTTTTAAAAGGCTGTTTGGTTTAACTTCCAGCGGGAGAGGAGAATTTACAGCATGACTATAAGCTACACCCCGATGTTAGAACAATACCGGGAAGTAAAGAGCAGACACAGCAATGAAATATTGTTTTTCCGGTTAGGTGATTTCTATGAGATGTTTTTTGAAGACGCCGAGGTAGCCGCCCGCGAACTGGAGATTACCCTGACTTCACGGGAAGGCGGGCAGAATACCCGGGTGCCGATGTGCGGCGTACCCTATCATGCCGCTGACAATTATATCGCTAAATTAATCAACAAAGGCTTTAAAGTGGCCATTTGTGAACAGGTTGAGGACCCCAAACAGGCTAAAGGTATTGTCAGGCGGGAGGTTGTCAAGATTATTACCCCCGGCACGGTTCTGGCTGAAACCTCGCTGCCTGACAAGGCCAATAATTACCTGGCATTGCTCTATGAGGAAGCCGATGAATTATGTCTGACAGCGGCCGATATATCAACAGGGGAGTTCATGTGGGCCGTTTTTACCGGCAGTTCCCGGGCAAATCTTGTTTGCGATCAGTTGTATCGACTGCTGCCGGCAGAACTGGTTGTGGCCGGCAAGCTGGAAGGCCTTGCCGGCATTAGCGGTTTTCTGGCCCAGCGGGTGCCTGCCTGCGCGATGACCACCCTGACTAACGCTGACCTTGGGCTGGTTTCCGCATTGCCCGGACAGCACTTCGGCGATGAGTCCCTGCCTGCCAGCCCGGCGGCGCAAACTGCTATCAGTTATCTGCTGTATTATTTGCATTATACGTTAAAGAGCGATCTCTCTCATATTAATAAACTGACAGCAATTAATACGCAGGACTACTTGCTGTTAGACGCCTCTACCCTGCGTAATCTGGAAATTACCCGCAATATGCGCGACGGCGGCCGCAAAGGAACCTTGCTGGCGGTACTGGATTTTACCAAAACGGCCATGGGCAGCCGGCTGCTGAAGAAATGGCTGGAGTTTCCCCTGCTGAATCCTGTTGCCATCTCTAAACGGCAGGATGCAATCAGCGATTTGCTTGATAAACGGGCTGTTCTTGATGAATTAAAAGAGCTGCTTGGTGATATCTACGATTTTGAACGCATTTTAACCAGAATTGAGGTCGGCAGTGCCAACGCGCGGGATTTGACAGCGCTGAAAAGCTCGCTGGCCGTGCTGCCGGCCATTAAACTGACTTTGCAGCAATGCCAGGCCGGTCTGTTAACCGGTGTGGGGGCTGAGGTTAAAAGCCATGCCGATGTAGCCAGCATGATTGCCACCGCCATTGTGGATAATCCTCCTTTTAGCGTCCGCGAAGGGGGGCTTATTCGAACCGGTTACGACCTGGAGCTGGATGAGCTTAGGACCATTGCCAAAGACAGTAAGCAATGGATTCAGGACCTGGAATTGCGGGAGCGGGAAACGACAGGAATCAAATCCCTCAAAGTAGGATTTAATAAGGTTTTTGGCTACTATATTGAAGTGACCCATGCCAATACCGGCGCTGTGCCGGCTTATTATATCCGCAAGCAGACCCTGGTTAATGCTGAACGTTACATAATGCCGGAACTAAAAGATTTTGAGACTAAAGTGCTTGGGGCGCAGGAAAAAATTATAAATATAGAATACCAGCTGTTTGCCGGTATCAGGGACTATATAAAGGAACGCATAAGTGAAATTCAACATACGGCAAGACAAATTGCGCAATTAGATGTCATTATGTCCCTGAGCGAGGTTGCGGCCCGCTATGGTTATACCCGGCCAGAATTGAACCACAATAAGGAACTCATCATTAAGGATGGCCGCCATCCGGTTGTAGAGCGGCTGTTAACCGGCGAGATGTTTGTACCTAATGATACCGGTTTAAACCACCGCGACAGCGAAATCATGATTATTACCGGCCCCAATATGGCTGGTAAGTCTACCTATATGCGGCAGGTAGCGCTGCTGACCATTATGGCGCAGACAGGCAGTTTTATCCCGGCGCGGGAAGCGTCAATCGGGCCTGTGGACCGGATTTTCACCCGGGTTGGTGCCAGTGATGACCTGGCAACAGGGCAAAGTACGTTCATGGTTGAAATGACGGAGGCCGCTCAAATCATCAAATTTGCTACCGCCAACAGCCTGATTATTTTAGATGAAATCGGCCGGGGGACCAGTACTTTTGACGGTATGAGTATTGCCAGGGCTGTTGTCGAATATATAAAAGACAAGGTCAAGGCGAAAACGTTATTTGCGACGCATTACCATGAGCTTACCGAACTGGCCGAATACAGCAAAGTAATTAAAAATTTTTCCGTAGCTGTTAAAGAACGGGGCAACGATATTGTTTTTTTGCGGCGGATCGTACCGGGTGGGGCGGACAAAAGCTATGGCATTCATGTTGCCCAGCTGGCAGGACTGCCTAAACGCATTATTGAGCGGGCTCAGCAGGTTTTGCTGGAGCTGGAGCAATGCAAGGGCCAGGGCGGGACAGACCATACGCCCCGACCTGTTCAACCACCGGCAGGCAAGCCGCAGCCGGCAGCGGCGATATCGTTATTCAGTTCCAGCGTTGCGGACGAAATACTGGCGATTGATGTGATGACCTTAACCCCCCTTGAGGCCCTTAATACCTTGTATAAATTACAAAATAAAGCCAGAGAGGAAAGCGGCAGCTTATGAGCGAGCAGGTAATCCGTGTATTAGACGAAAATACGGCCAATAAGATTGCCGCCGGTGAAGTGGTTGAGCGGCCGGCCGCAGTCATTAAAGAGCTTGTTGAAAACTCAATCGATGCCGGCAGCCGGAATATTGAGGTTGAAATCACCGATGGCGGTACGAATTATATCCGTGTTACCGATGATGGCAAAGGGATGAGTCATGAAGATGCCCAGCTGGCTGTAAAGCGTCATGCTACCAGCAAGATTCGCTCAGCTGAGGATCTGGCAGCCATTTATTCACTGGGATTTCGCGGTGAGGCGTTGCCAAGTATTGCGGCTGTGTCCAAATTCACCCTGACCACCCGCCTGCTTGATGAACCCCTGGCCAGTTATGTTGAGATTCATGGCGGCATCCCTGTTGATGTCCGTGAGGCCGGGGCGGGCTCCGGTACCACGGTGGTCATTGCCGATTTATTTTTTAATACCCCTGCGCGCCGTAAGTTTCTGAAATCAGCGGCTGCGGAAAGCGGGCATATCAGCGACATTGTCACCAAGCTGTCGCTGTCGCATCCGCAGATTGCGTTTAAATTAATCAGCAATCAGCGCTTGATTTTGTCTACCGGCGGCAATGGCCGGCTGGCAGACACGATTGCCGATATTTACGGGCATAAGGTCGTGCCGGAACTGATACCAGTGGACTACAGCCAGGAAGGGATAGCCGTAGCCGGCTATGTAGCCAAGCCGGCCATGCTGAAAAGTACCCGTCAGTGGCAGACCTTTATGGTTAACCAACGGGTGGTAAACAGTCGTATGCTGGCTAAAGCGCTGGATAATGCCTACTTTTCTTTATTGCCCAAAAATGGCTATCCGCTGGCGGTGCTTGCTATCCAGATTCCTGTGGAATCTATTGATGTCAATGTGCATCCGCAAAAGAAAGAGGTTAAGTTCAGTGATGATCAGAAGATATACAGGGCCGTGTATAAAGCGGTCTCCACAAGTCTGACCCTGCCTGCCTCTCATAGTCAGGCGGCTGCTACGGTCCAGTTTAGCCAGCCCCAGGCCGTTACCCCGCAGCCGGGGGCTAACGCGGCCGAACCGTTATATCGCGGCTACAGCCGAACCGGCGGCCAGGAAACCAGCGCTGGGGCCGGAACCTCCCGGCAGTGGGCACCGGCTGCTTTATGGCAGGAGGAGAGTGCCTCGCTGGCCGACGTCAGACAGGCGATCAGGCAGGAGGAGCAGCTCACCGTAAGTGATGCGCCTGCAGGCGGACAGCAGGCGGAGTGCCCCCTGTACCCTTTAGGACAGGTTGAGTCTTGTTATATTGTGGCCCAGGGCCCTGACGGCCTGTATATTGTTGATCAGCATGCCGCTCATGAACGGATACTCTATGACCGTATGAGCCGGGCCAAAGGCCGGGTGCCTGTGCAGCAGCTGTTAGTAACCCCGTTTTTGGAGTTTGCGGCCGGTGATTGTGATATCATGGTGGAAAATAGCGAGATCTTTTATCAGCTGGGCTTTACGCTGGAACAGGCAGGCGTGGATACCATGCGGCTAAGTGAGATGCCTGTAGATATTCCCCTGGCTGACGCCGAGCCGGTTATACGGCAGATTTTGAAGCTGATAGCCGAACTGCATCAGCCTACTGCCCAGGAGCTGCGCCATGCCTATTTGCAAATGGCAGCCTGCCGCAGTGCGATTAAGGCGGGGGATGCCCTTAACATGCGGCAGATTCAGGCCTTGATCAGTGAACTGTACACAACCGATTTGCCTTACACCTGCCCCCATGGCCGGCCGACAATCGTGAGATTCGGGCCGGAGGAGCTGGCAAAAATGTTTAAACGGACATAAGGGGATTCTATGAGTTTAATTGTCACAACTGCCCAAAAGCCGGCAACGGCTGTTAACCAACTGGCGCGTGATATGGCCAACCGGCTGGGTGTGCCTTTTGTTCCCCGGGAGCGGTATTCACTTGCTGCTATTAAGGAAAAATACGGGGACTGTGATGTAATTGTGGCTGCCGCCAATGGCCCGGTCATCCATACGGCTGCCGGTCAGTACTTTTTTCATATAAGTATGGCTGAGCTGCGCATAAAAAACGTAATAAATGGAAAACATGACCATATGGTGAATGCAATGGGGCTTAAGCCTGGGATGTCGGTGCTTGACTGTACCTTAGGCCTGGCAACAGACGCCATTGTTGCCAGTTTTGTGGCCGGGGCGGCAGGGAATGTGACCGGACTGGAAAGTTCGCCGGCGATTGCATTGATAACCGGTTACGGGCTGCAGCATGTTATCGTTGATTCTGATGTGGATATCACAAGTTCTTTGCGCCGGATACGGGTGGAAAACGTTGCTTATGAACAATACCTTGCAGCGCTGGCTGACAATAGTTTTGACATTGTTTACTTTGACCCCATGTTTCGGAATCCCCTCTACAAAAGCTCCAACGTCAATCCGATCAGGACACTTGCCAATATGAATCCGCTTACGCCGGCGGCTATGCACCAGGCTTGCCGGGTTGCCAGGCAAAAAGTAGTGGTGAAAGAGGCGGCCGGGAGTGACGAGTTTGTCCGGCTGGGGTTATTAACCGCAGTGGGCGGCAAGTATAGCCGTGTCCAATATGGAGTTATTGACTGCCGGTCAGAGATAAGCGACGGAGGCCAGCCATGGAGCGTTTAATTGTCATTATAGGCCCTACGGCTGTGGGGAAAACGCAAATAAGCATTGATCTGGCCAAACGGCTGCACACGCAAATCATCTCCGGGGATTCCATGCTTGTATACAGGGGGCTGGATGTAGGTACCGCCAAACCTGACAGCAGTGAGCGCAGCGGGGTTGTACACCATCTGATTGATATCCTGGAGCCGGGGGCAGAGTTTAATGTTGTTGACTTTCAGCATTATGCGCAAGCGCTGATTACACAACTTAATCATGACGGACTAATTCCGATTTTAGCCGGTGGTACCGGGCTGTACGTCAGGGCCTTGCTTGAGGGCTACCAGTTTAACCAGGCGCCAAGCGACGAGGGGCTGCGGCAAAAGCTGCTAGACCTGGCGGCACAATTCGGTAATCAGTACCTGCATACCTTGCTGGCGCAGGTCCAACCGGAAACGGCGGCCCGGCTGCATCCGAATGATCAGCGGCGGGTAATCCGGGCGTTGGAAGTGCATACACTGAGTGGTGAGACTGTTTCACAGGCGAAAGCGGCACCGAATCAACTTCTGTATAACGCGGTTGTCATTGGCCTTACGATGGAGCGGGCCGCCTTATATGAGCGGATTAACCAACGGGTTGATATCATGATGCAGCAAGGGTTGATCGCAGAGGTAAGGCGACTTCTTGACCGGGGAATTACCGCCGACTGTCAGGCTATGCAGGGGATTGGCTATAAAGAAATTGTTGAGCACCTGGCTGAGGGCGGGGATTTGCTGCACGCTGTTGACAAGGTGAAAAAGGCTACTCGCAATTTTGCCAAACGGCAAATGACTTTTTACCGGCGAATGCCTTATATAACCTGGTTTGATGTTGGTGACCGCAATAATTATGATAAAACGTTGGAAACAATTTACAATCATGTTGCAGGAACGTTTGGTCTAAGGTAAAATAGATGTGAGTGAGTAGAAACATGAAAACGGAGGGGTTTCATTTGACTAATAAAGTCATTAACCTGCAAGACAGTTTTTTAAATCAAGTACGCAAAGAGAATGTGCCGGTCATTATATATTTGGTTAACGGGTTTCAATTGCGGGGTGCCGTAAGAGGTTTTGATAATTTCACCGTAATTATTGAAAACGACGGCAAACAGCAATTGGTATATAAACACGCCATCTCGACCGTAACCCCCTTTCGGCCATTGTCCGCCAATCTGCACGAGAAAAAGGACGAAGCGGTTAAAGCCGATAAATAAACAACTGTCTTGCAGTGCTCCAGGTGAAATGCCTGGAGTACTTTTTCATTTTCCGATCAAATATTTAAGGCGGCAATTGAATCCAAACTTTGCTGCTAAGGCCAAGGCGCAAAAAAAAAACGGCCAGCCTGAGGCTTAGCCGTTTTATCATAGTAGTAGCCTATTTAATCACCATCATCTCGGTGGATTTTACAAGTGCGGTGACCTTGTCCCCTGGCGCCAGATTCAAATCCTCCACAGAGTCTACCGTAATAGCTGCTACCAGCTCACTGCCTTTATAATCCATGACAACTTTGGCCATAACGGCACCCTTTACGACTTCTTTTACGGTCGCTTCCAGTTTGTTTCTGCCACTGATTTTCATAATACTGCAACTCCTTTATTTGGTAATTTAATTAACAACAATATAGCATATTACCTGTCAATAATCAATAAAAAAACTTATATTTGGTTAAATTCGGCTGATTTGTAAATATATCTCTCATATACGACGATATGCTATGAATATGACAAAAAATATATGTGTTATGTTGGGTTATATTAGTTAATCTACTGCGATAAATAAGCTGAAACTGGTAGAAGCGAGATTGAGGGAGATGATGCCAAGCATAGCTGTACATTACGCAACTGCAAATAGTAAAGAACATAAAAAACTGCCATCAGGCAGTTTTAGTATGTTTTTTACTATTCTATTTAATGCCTGTGATTTTTTCCCTTTTACAATTGAACCGCGCAACCGATCTCATTGTATTCAGAAGTATTGCTATTAGGGGCGGGGTTCGCGGCGGCATTGGCCATTTGCCGGATTGTAAGGGCAATATTTGTTTTCGACAGGAACACCAGTTGTTTTCCATGCTGACGGACCAGCTTAATCAGCTTATAGAAGCAGCCATGGCTGAACTTGCAGCGCACATTAGCAAAAACAATATCAGCATTAAGAATCAGGGCTTCATCAAAACCGGCGGCATCGCCGGCAAGATAGGTAAAATGAGGCAGCTTGCTTTTTAATTTTGTCTGCCAGCTGTCAGCACCGCCAATAACCAGTGCCTGCACAGGGGCCAACAGGGCTACCGCCGTCTCTGAGTCGGGAAGCTGAGCGGATATTGCAGTAAGGTTGGCGGCGGGAATTGCTCTGACATTGCTGAGGTTGCTGCGGAGCCGTTGCGGTTGATGATGATCATTGATCTTCGGGGGTTTCATTTCTTTGACCATAGAATTCAGTACAGATTTCTGCTTGATAGTCAGGTTGTTGATTTCCTCTTCTTTGGCAGCCAGCAATTGATTTTTTGCCGTCAACTCTGCTTTCAATCTCCGTAATTCCAGCTCGTTATCACCGAGCTGCTTTTTTAGCTTATTTACTTCTGTGTGAAGGTAAGCGGCATTGTGTTCGAAATAATACTTTTTGGCTTTTTTATATTCTCTTACAAAGTCCAGCAGGTTTAAGCCGAACATGACGAATTCAGCGCAGTCCAGTTCCATTTCTTCTTTGCTCTTTTTTACCTGCCCGTCACGGAAGGTTTCGGCCGCCATTTTGACAATATACAGACGGCAGAGAAGCTCTACGTCCCGTTCCTTGATTTGGGCGATCAGGGTCGGCGAAAGCAGGGAAATACCCTCTTCGGATGAGAGATACGCATTACAGTGGGCCAATCCCTCCAGCAGGCGGTCATCCTGCCAGGGGTCAAGATAATTATGATATATTTTTTGATAAACTACGTTTTTTAGATAACGGGCCATTTTCTTAACGGCCGGCTTATTTAACCGGCTTTTTAATAGACTAATTTCCTGGGTATTCTCTAACGTGCTGCCCATTGTTTGCAGGATGGAAAGGAG
>JAEWGR010000074.1 GCA_023388195.1 Bacillota bacterium | reverse complement strand
ATCCCAACCTATGTGCTTGTACAGAGTATTTAACTGTTTATTAAATAACATGGATGTGGTGTTTTCTAAATTGAAGTTCTTAATTGCGCTTGTAAGAGCTGTCTTTAAGCCTCTATGGGCGTATCTGCCTCAGGGTCTGTTTCACTGGGTGTCACATCTTCCTCTACAGTACCATGCTCACGGCTATTATTTAGACTGGCCAGTAAATCAATTACTTGCTTGTTTTGTGCAATAATAATTTCTTGATTTTTAGTTATCTCCTGCAACGGATACAGAGCCTGCTGGAATTTTTCTACAATATATTTTATAATTTTATCGTAGGAAGCCAACATAATACCCCCCTTATATTTATTGGTATATTATATTGGCATAGATAGTAAAAGGTGAATTAAATTGATCGGTACTGGCTTGGATATTTAAACCATTAAGAGCAAGGTGAATGGACCTCCGCTTATACGGAGGTCCATTCACCTGTAACAAAAAAACGGAAAGCTGTCAATTCGTTGGGGCTAGACTTCTTCCGGATTTTGGGTAGGCTTAGTGTGCTTGTGTTGATATTCGTCAGCAGTTTTAGGCGTTTGTTGAGTGGATTGAGATCCTTTAGACTTGGCCCGCTGCCGGCTACGAAACTGATCGAGAGTTCTCCCGCCCATTGCATAACCCCCTTAATAACATTATTGGAATAATAGTACCCTATTATATAAATGTGTAATTTAGCGGTGGATTATTCATAAACTTGTCTTGACGCGGTTGCCTGACCAGATTTTTAGTCAGCCCCTTGTAAGAGCGTGTTATCCTGCTCAGCATAGCTTGCAATAACTCGCAGTAGTCTGAAGTTGTGAATTTTTTCCATACTTGGATTGGTTGCTTTATTGATTTGACAGGATTTTAGGCGTCTGCAGCAGAATCTTTAAGTAGATCCTGTGTTACCAGGAGGCAGACTACCGGTGGGGGAGAACTAAGATGAAGCTTGGTGAATTGGTCAGAAATCCGAAAGGGGCCCGCTTGGCGGGAATATACCGCATATCAAGGTTTGAGATTAAAACAGCCAAAAATGGCAAGACCTATGGTGATTGTTTCATTAGCGACCATAGTTTTGAAGTGCCTGCTAAGTTTTGGGATATACCGGGTGAGTCTTCGCAGATTTTGCAGCAAAACCTCATTTTGCATATTGAAGCCACCCTTGATCACTTCAAAGAGGCTCCGCAGCTAATTATTGACAGAGTTGTCATACCCTCGCGGCAGGAAATCGATGAAGCGTTAAGCACGTTGGGCGTAATGGCCTCGCAGGATATTGGGCAGTTGTATGAGACATTGATAGCAATCATTGCAGGCGTTCAGAGCAAGTCTTTAAAGCAAATACTTGACTATGTCTTTATTGATGATAAAGAGTTTGCCGAGAAGTTTAAGCGCCATCCCGGTGCAGTCAGGAACCACCATGCCTGTATCGGGGGCCTGCTCCAGCATACCGTGGAGGTGGCGACAACTGCGTTGGACTATTGCGTTCGTAACCCCAGGGTCAATAAGGATATTTTGCTGGCCGCAGCTTTAATTCACGATATTGGCAAGGTTCGTGAAATTGAAGTGGATGCTTTGGGGTTGCCGGTTGGTTTTACGAAAGAGGGCAAACTTCTGCGTCATATTTATCTGGGGATGGAAATTGTTGAACAGGCATGCCGGAAATTTAATCTGGAGCCAGAACTGTGTTTAGTTCTTAAACACTGTATCTATTCACATCATGGGCAGGCTGAATGGGGAAGTCCGGTGGAGCCAATGATTCTGGAAGCGGAAATTTTGCATTATCTGGATAATTTAAGTGCCAAGACTGAACAATTTATCAGAGAGGAAGACAAGCTGGCACCGGGTAGCTTTAACCGGAGTACCACCTTAAGACGGGAGATATATCGTTTAAGTGAGTAATGATGTGAGCAGAAAAGTTGTATTTATCCTTAAATGGCGGTAAAATATATAATATGTGATTAATCAGTATGGTGGTGTTATATTGACAACCCAAAATATCTATCAGCAGGCTGTTCATGATATGTATACAGCGATCACCGGTGAAAATACCATCAAAACTATCAAAGCTCAGTACAACGCAGTGATTGAAGGCAGGACAGAGAATCATGCAGCCGATGTATACTGGGAATTTACCGATGGTGATATTACCTATAAAATACTTATTTTGGCTAAAGATCAGGTAAGTCTGGGTGAATTGTTTTCCTTCTTGCGGATTGTGAGAGATATACCGGGGCAGGTGATGGGGGTTATTGTGACTCAGCCGGTATATAAGAAAGATGTTAAAGATATGGCAGCAAACGCCGGTATTATTCTGTATGAGCTCTTTACGCCGCCGACTGCTGATACTTGGGAGCCTGTTATAAGTAATGTCCGGATTAACGTGGATGCGGTCTGGGTGAAGGCCGCGAAAGAGAAGGCCGGATTAGGTGACGAAATGATCCAAATGAATACTAATCCTAAATATACTTTTTTATATGATGAGAACGGCAATTGTGTAGACTCCGTTCAGGGCGTTTTTGATCATTACAGCAAAAAAAGAAATAGTGCTGGTATTGGGCAGGAGCAGATTGTTCACTCTTTTTCCGAGCCGGTATTTTTGCAGACTAATCATGAATTGGTACCTTTTATCAAATTGGATAATGTTACTTTTGCTCTGGAATTTTTTAATGCTAACCAAGTACCCGGTGAAGAAATGCTGGGTCAGATAGTTGAAAAAACATTAAAGTATTTTGGTCATTGAACAAAAAGAAGTCCTGACGATAGTATCGCTTTGGACTTCTTTTTCTCACCTTAGTTGATTTCTATATCTGCATTGGATAAAATCAAGAATTCTGCCGGCATCCTCCGGATTACATAAGTCAATTTCCTAATTAAATTTATGTTCACCGAACGGAATATCAATAATACGGGTGATTTTTTCTGAAAGTTGAATATTGAAAAGAAAATCTTGCTTGTTTAAATGTAAGTAGTCATTATTATCCAGTCGGAATTCAATTGACTTTAGCGGTGAATGCTCACTCAAATTGATGGAAAGGCTGCGGTCAGATTTCAAAATCATATAATTATCAAGATTAATCCATTCTTTGATTGGCTTTGGCGGTGCAGTGCGAATGGATTCTGACCAGATAATTGGCGATATTTCTGCCGCCGCGTTCTGGGTCAGTAGAAGGATAATGCTAAAACAGAGCAGGCCGATTTTCATATGTAACTCCTCCTTTCATTAATCTAAGTTTAACATAGGTGGGGAATTAATTCAAAGATTCTGCACCTTGTGTTGATTCGCCGGCATTCTTGATGTATAATTTGCATAGAACGTGCGTTCTAAATGAGCTTGTGCGAGGTGGCGCAATGCAGCGCTGGATAATTCATGTCGATATGGATGCTTTTTATGCGGCTGTTGAGCAGCGGGATAATCCCGAACTCCGGGGCCGTCCTGTTATTATCGGCGGTACCGGGGCGCGCGGGGTAGTGGCTACGGCCTCCTATGAGGCCCGTAAATTTGGTGTCCGGTCGGCGATGCCGGCTATTGAGGCTAAGCGGCGTTGCCCTCAGGGTATTTTTTTAGCGCCTGACCATAAAAAATATAATCAGGTTTCACAACAAATTATAAAAATATTTACTGATTTTTCACCAGTGATTGAGCCGCTGTCACTAGATGAAGCGTTTCTTGATGTCACTGGTATGGATGGTTTATTTGGCAATCCGGTCGATATTGCGGTTAAAATCAAAGAACGTATCAAATCTGAGCTGGACCTCACCGCCTCAGCCGGTGTAGCTCCTAATAAATTTTTGGCTAAGCTGGCATCAGATATGAAAAAACCGGATGGACTGATGGTTATCCGCCCGGATCAGGTAGTGCAGGTATTAGCAGATATTCCGGTTACAAGATTATGGGGGGTAGGCCAGTCTACCGCTCAGATACTTGACAAGCTGGGTCTAAAAACAATTGGTGAAGTTGCCCGGTTTGACCCGGAGAAATTGGCTAAACATTGTGGTCAGGTTGGCTATGTTATTCATCAGCTTGCTAACGGCCACGATGAACGGCCGGTAGTTGCGGACCGGGCGCCTAAATCAATCGGCAAAGAAAATACCTTTGCCGAGGACATCCAGGCCTGGGAAGAACTTAAGGCTCAGTTGTGGCTGCTGGTTGAAATGGTCGGCTGGCGGCTTCGGCGTCAGGGACTCAGTGGACGAACCATTACTGTTAAAGTGCGGTTTGCATCGTTCCGGACTATTACCCGCAGTAAAACTTTTGTAGTAGCAGCTAATCTTGATGAAACTATTTTTCGCATTGCTGAAGAGGCCCTTGCCAACATTACTCTGAATGAAGGGGTACGGCTGCTGGGGGTAACCGTGAGTGGCCTTGTCAATGCGAGTGGACAAATGTCATTGTTTGATCAAGGGGATGAAAAGATACAGGCTGTTGCTCAAGCGGTTGATCGTTTGAAAGAGCGGTTTGGTGAAGGGGCTGTAACAAGGGGCGGGTCTATGATTGTCCGCCAGTCCTAGCAAGCTAGAGTTTGGGGCGGTGTGCCAGTTTTTGGACCAGCATATCAGCAATCTGGTGGGCCTGTAAGCCGGTAATATTCAATGTGACAGTGTCTGGGTGATCAGATGTGGTATAATGATAATTACCAATGCTAATATCAGCGTGGCCGGCTCGGCCGGCAAGAACGTCGTCTGTATCAGGTCTGTAACTGGTATATAGATAAGCGTCAGCAGCATGGCCGGGTTGCGTGTGGGTAGTGCTGTCCATTACCTGAAATCCATAAGTGGTAAGATCATTGACTAACTTGGGGTTATTGCCGGCTAGGATGATTTTTTTTGTCATGATGAGCACCCTTTCTACACATGATAGCTTTAATATGGTTGGGTGCTATAATAAATATGTAGGAGGGATCCATATTGATTAACCGGAAGCGTATGTTAAACGAGTTCTTTGAATTAGTGCAAATTAAATGTTCAACCCGGGCAGAGCGTCAGGTGGCAGATATTATAAGGCAAAAACTGACTGATCTGCATATGGAGGTGTCAGAAGACAATACCGGCAGCAAAATCGGCGGTAACTGTGGCAATGTATTGGGTTATCTGCCAGGTACAGTTGCGGATGCCCCCGGTCTGTTATTTACCGCCCACCTGGACTGTGTTGAGCCCTGTGAAAATATTAAGCCAATATTATCAGACGGTATCATTACCTCGGCTGGTGATACCATTCTGGGTGCAGATGACAAATCCGGCGTAGTGGCCATTTTGGAAGCCCTTAGAATTGTGCAAGAGCAAAATATTGCTCATGGCAGCATTCAGGTAATATTTACAGTGGCCGAAGAAGGTGGACTCAACGGCTCTAAGAATATTGATCGCGCTTTATTAAAGGCGGATCTGGGCTACGCACTGGACTCCAGTGGATCGCCTGGCGAGATTATTAATATGGCTCCTGGCCAAAATAAAATTGATATTACTGTATACGGTAAAAAAGCTCATGCCGGCGTCGCGCCGGAAGAGGGAATCAATGCCATTGTCCTGACCGGCAAGGCCTTGACGGCAGTCAAAGATGGCCGTATAGACTTTGAAACTACCGCCAATATTGGCAGCATTCAAGGCGGTTCAGCAACTAATATTGTACCGGATGTTGTTCAGATAAGAGCCGAGGCCCGCAGCCGCAGTTCTGAAAAGCTGGCAGCGCAAACCGACCATATGCGCCAGGTATTTGAAGAAACAGTTACAGCAGCCGGTGGGCGCTGTGAGGTCAAAATTAGCAAGGAGTATGATGCGTATGTGTTGTCCGAGTCAGCACCGGTTGTGATGCTGGCCCGTCAGGCAGCCGATAGCATCGGCCTGAAACCGGTCATTAAAGCCACCGGCGGTGGCAGTGACGCTAATTATTTCAACAGTTATGGCGTACCGACGGCAGTACTTGGCACAGGGATGTCCAAAGTACATACTACCGATGAATTCATTAAAGAAGAAGATCTTTATAATACCGGTAATTATACTTTGGCGATAATTAAAGCGGCTAGCCAAAGCAAGTTTTGAGGGATAAAAAGTCAAAGAGGGATTGCAGCTTCAAAAGCTGCAATCCCTCTTCGTTTACCCGTTTCCAATTTATATAATTCAGTGCTATGAAAGGAACACAAAAACTACACCTTAAAGGCACCGGCTGCTTCTGTCGACACTCTCACCCCAAGGACTGGCAGGAGCCAATTGCGCTAATTAAAGAATATTTTTCCTTCTAAGCAATCGGCACAGACCGTACATGAACCGGGGATACAAACCTGCCGAAGCCAGTAAATCGTCCCGAATCATGCGTTCGGCCGGCGCGTCGGTCTTGGGGTCGGACAGGTACATTGCCAGCAGGCCGTGAACTACCGTGAGGCCAAAGGCCGGCTCCGGCAGCGACGACATTTGCCGGCAGGATTCTTTACAAAAATAAGTCAGCCGGTTCAACGTTTCCTGATGGTTGGAATAATAAGCAACAAAGTTTAGATCGCCACTTAACCGGTCTTCATCT
>JAEWGR010000070.1 GCA_023388195.1 Bacillota bacterium | reverse complement strand
GCTGAGGCATGGGCAGTTGCCGGCACGCCCGGCAGCAACGCCGAAGTAACCAGCGCCGCCCCGGCGACAGCAGCGGCGGCTGCCATCCGTTTAAATCTGCGTTTGAGAGACCGGGTCTGTTTGCGTTGCGGTTTGTGTTGCATCCGATTCGCCTCCTTTCCCAAAACTATTACTTATAGTTTCTGTCAAACGGTTTTTTCAATGCACAGCAGTTTTTTACAAGTAGTTGTCGTTATCACAGCTATAAGCTCATTAATAATTGATCAAGTTCTGCCACTGAGGCCACAATATGATTGGGGTTTGCCTGTCCCAGTTCCGACAGGCCGCCATAGCCGTAACTCACACCAATCGAAGCCAGCCCGTTGCGGCGGGCGCCGATGATATCGTGTTTTCTGTCACCGACCATGATAACGCTTGCCGGCGCAACCTGAGGCAGCTGTGCCAAAATATAAGCGATTATTTCCGCTTTATCGATTCGTGACCCGTCAAGATGACTGCCAACAATCGCCTTAAAAAACCGCCCTAAGCCAAAATAAGCAATAATCTGTTCGGAGAAAACAGTAGGCTTGGAGGTTGCAATGATTAACTCCCGGCCGTTGGCCGCTAAACGGGCCAGCATTGCTTCAATACCCGGATAAACGGCATTCTCATACATGCCGGCCTGAACAAAATATTCCCGGTAATACCCCACGGCCGCCTGGGATTGGGCCGGGCTGAACGAGTAAAACTCCCGAAAGGATTCTGCCAGCGGCGGACCAATAAACGGGACTAAGCGGTCTAAATCGGACTCCATAATGTTAAATTTTTGCAGGGCATATTGTACCGATTTAGTGATGCCCGTTTTCGGATCTGTCAGCGTCCCATCCAGGTCAAATAATATTACCTGATATTTCATAACAAATCACCTCATAAATACGTCGAATTTTGCTCGGTTTTGTTGACAAGCCTGTAAAAAGACTGCTACAATAAAGCCTAAATAAATAGTATCAGGTTGGGGACGACAGGCCCCGGAAGTCATAACGGCAACCACAAATTGTTGTTATGTCAACATGCTGCCTTCGAAGGGTAAAGCCCGGACAGGGAAGTTTCGCTCATATACTGCCAAGCGGAGTTTCCCTGCCAGGGCTTTTTTGCATTCCCCCCCACACTAGAACAGGAGGCTTTTATGGACTTATTAAAACAAAGAATCCAGACTGACGGTCTGATTTTGAATAATTCATTACTAAAGGTTGACTCTTTCCTCAATCAACAGATTGATCCTGAGTTAATGATGAAAATTGGTGAAGAGTTTGTCAGCCGCTTTAAAGATGAACCTATTACCAAAATTTTAACAATAGAAGCTTCCGGGATTGCGGCTTCGGTGATGACCGGCCTCATCCTGCATGTACCCGTTATTTTCGCCCGCAAGCGCAAACCCAAAGTAACCAGTGATGAGGTGTATACGGCTAAAGTCTATTCCTACACCAAGGGCGAGAGCAATAACATCATCATTTCAAAGCAATTTTTGCAGGCCGATGACCGCGTGCTGATCATTGATGATTTTTTGGCAAATGGCGAGGCTGCCGCCGGCTTGGCCAATATTGTCGAACAGGCTAATGCCAAAGTCGTAGGTATAGGCATCATCATTGAAAAGTCCTTCCAGCCCGGCGCCCGTAAATTAGCCGCAGCTGGCTACCGGGTTGAATCCCTTGCCCGGATAAAATCGTTTTCCAACGGCCAGGTCAACTTTCTCTAACCTGTCAGTCAGCCTGACCAGCCCTGCGTTCGGCTGACAGCTTGCAGGCAGACATTAGTTAGCTTCAATATGAATAACCGCAACATCAGTAGTAGCTATCAACCGGTAGCTACTCTTGTTTTCTCCCTCCAGCCGTTTCAGAAACCACCGCCGGCCTAGATCTTTTCTGGTTGGCAGGGATAGTGCCAAAACCAGCCGGTTCGTGCCGGTAGTCAGACAGGCCGGAAACAGCACCTCGGTACTCTTGCTGACAACCTGATGCGTCACCATGGCATTAACCTCGCAGCGAATTACTTCCGGCCCGTCTTTTTCAATCTGCGCGCCGACCTCCTGTACCATGTCGGCTTCGGTGCAGCCGCCTTTCGGTTCAACTAAAATAGCAAGATTATATATTTTCAAAACCATCACTCCCGTACAGGCTGGGCCTGCTATTATACCGGTTCCCTGCCGGCAGCCGTTGCCACCGGTGCCTGGAGAGCCTCAAATTGTGCCAGCAGCAGACACTTGTCTTTTCGGTCCTCAGCCCGGCTACCCTGAGCCGGCATGGCTGCAAAACCCGCTTGTTTATACATAGGGTTATCCCATGTACAGACAATGATCTGAAACTTGCCCGCCCCATGGTGAAGCCTGATGCGGCTGATCCGTTCCTGCAGCATCATCGCGTTAATGCCCAGATGCCGCCATTCGGGCACCACGGTAGCCCACGACAGCTCATAGACGGAAAAACCGCACATGGACTGCGCCCAGGCGGCCACGCCGATTACCTTGTCCCGGACTGTGGCCAGTATAAATCTTGCCCGGATATACCCTTCAATGTCACCTTTAAGAAAGGCCCTCATTTCCGCTTTTACATACAGCAGGCTTTCTTCTTCCCAGCCGCCGATGATAAATACGTTCAGCGCTTCTTCAAACCGGTCTTCTGTTAAATCAACTAACTGAACATTAAACATTGCTGTTCCTCCTTACTGCTTGATGCCTGCCTGGCATACTGAGCCCTGTTCCGTTCTAAAGGGATTTATGGCTTCAAATTCGGTGTGCCAAATACCTTTTCCTTTATTTCACAGTGCATAAATATCGACAAATCTGTAACTCCACCTGTTTACCGGCAGGGATATTGTCAGGCTGTAACGAAAAAAAGCTTAATTTCCAAAGCCGGCAAGGAGGGTTATATTGCTTGAAATCCAGTAAATTTATACTTTTACTATTATTTTGCAGCGTAATTAGTATCATTCTTTACTCGCAGCGTTTTTTTACTGCTGAATTATCAACAATTGAGAGCAATATTGAAATAGTGCAAAATCATCATATTAAACAATCCCGTAAGGTTGTTGATATCCAGACTAAGATTAATAAGGTTCCGCTGTTATTGTGGAAGTATATGCTGGCTGACTCGGAAGAAAAAAAAGCCTACTTTAACAGGCAATTAATTGAACAAATTGGCGAGATAGAAACCGAACAGTTAGTCACTTTCAATAAAGATTCGGATGAAATAATGTTATATAGTTATGTACAGAAAAACTGGCTTGATTATAAAAATTTCGTTATAAAAACAATTGCCGCCGATAAAAACAATGAGCCGCTAATTGCCCTGGAAGCTTTGACAACAAGCCTTATTTATCTGGAGCGGGTCAATGACAGTATGAAAATGATTGTTGATTTTCATCAAAATGATGTCGCGCAAAAAACGGCAAATATTGCAGCCATTGCCGAAAGTTCCAAACAAAATGTATTTGTATTTTCTTTCATTGCTGTCGCCAGCTTCCTGGTTGTCGTCGGCATCACCTTCCGGAAAATTATCTTAACCGAAAAGCAGCTGCGCAAACAGGTACTGGAGCTGGCCGAAAAAAACGCCTTGCTGGCCGAGAAAAACCTGAGAATCAGACAGTTGGCCTACGAAGATAATCTGACCGGGCTAGCCAACAGGTATGCCTTCCAATCCGCCCTGGCCAGAGAATTGAGTGCAGCCTGGCAAAACAGCCGGTCCGGCTCTGTCGTTTTTTTTGATATTGACGGCTTTAAACAGGTCAACGACCGCTATGGCCATGATGTAGGCGATGAGCTTCTGACCATTATCGGCACCCGTATAAAATCCCTGCTTGATCCGGAACTCTCTTTCGGCGCCCGTTTCGGCGGTGACGAATTCGCCTTGTTTTTCCGCGACATTACTGCTGATAAAATTGTGCCGGTCCTCGAAACACTCCTTTGCACGGTATTCATACCGGCCGAAGTTCAGGATATAACCCTCCATCCCACCGCCAGTATCGGCGTATCCTTTTACCCGCAGCAGGATATCAATGCGGCCGGCCTGCTGAAAAAAGCTGATATAGCGATGTATCATGCCAAGAGTAAAAAGAACGCCTATGTGCTGTATGATGACAGTATGGGGTAAACTGAACAACGCGGCAAGGGTGTTCTTGACAAAGCAGTACCGGCAACGTATACTGACATCACATAAGTGCAGGTGGCAATGATGACCTCCTAACACCCTGGGGTGTTAGGAGTTTTTGTTAAATTCGAAAGGGTGATATTAGGTGAATAACGCGGCCGGACAACTAGATTTAGCCAGAATACTGACAGAGAAATCTGTTACTACGTGGTTTCAGCCAATTGTCTCAGTCAAGCAGCATGCGGTTATAGGCTATGAAGCCCTCTCCCGCGGCATTCATCCCGATACGGGGGAGCTTATTGCCCCCAATACGTTGTTTTCTTTAGCGGCGGCCGCCAATCAACTGGTACATTTAGACAGGATCTGCCGGGAAAAAGCGTTAGAAAACTATAAGCCGTTATCGGCCCGTAATGAGCGTTCGCTGTTATTTATCAATTTTGATACCGCAATTATCGACGAAGGTGTCGTCGGTTCAGGCAACCTGCGCAACAGCGTACAGCGGCTTGGCTATTCGCCTGCCTCTGTTGTCATCGAAATTATTGAATCCAGGGTTTGTGATATTGGCGCCTTAAAGCGTTTTGTCAGCAAACATAAAGAATTAGGCTTCCTGATTGCCCTCGATGATCTGGGCAATGGCTACTCCAACTTAGACCGGATTTTTCATGTACGGCCTGATATCATCAAAATTGACCGCTGGCTTGTCAGCGAATTAGATACCGATTATTATAAGCAGGAGCTGTTTAAAGCCCTCGTTTATATGGCCAAAAAAACCGGCTCGCTGGTAATTGCCGAAGGCGTGGAGACAGAAGCCGAAGCCTTAGCCAGCCTGGAATTCGGCGCCGACCTGCTGCAGGGGTATTATTTCTCCAGGCCCCAGCCGTTAGACGTTGTCCAGCCCCTGTGTTTCCATCAGCAATTAGCACATGTATCGGCAAGTTTCCGTAATGCCAAGCTCCGGCGCATCACCCATGACTGCTGTAAAAAGAATGATTATCGCGCACTCTTACATGATGTCCTGAGTCAATTGAGCCAGATATCCGCCGGACAGTTCGAATCAACCCTGCAGCAGGCTGTGGGCAATACGCCGTTGATTCAATATTTATACATACTTAACAACACCGGCACGCAGATCACCCACAGTATCGGCATAACCTGTGAAGCAGCCGGATCAGGCTCTACTATTTTTCAGGCCGATGCCAGGGGCACAGACCAGTCTCTGAAAGACTATTACATGTTTATTCAGGCCGGTCTGACGACATATATGACTGAACCCTATATGTCTCTGGCCAACGGCAAACCTTGCATTACCTATTCGATTACTTTCCGGGACAATACGAACACGCCCTTTATCCTCTGTGCCGACTTTACACCGTAATGATAAACCCCCGCAGCGGCTGACGCCTGGAGCTAGCGGGGGTTTTCCATGTATTGCAGGGCTTTTTCCTCGGCCGGAATACGGATAAAAAACAGCAGAACCCCATTACACAGGGTGGCCGCGGCCGCTGTCCAGACTGCGCCGAAGAGCAGCGGTACCGCCGCCAGTTCTATAATTACCGCCAAATAATTCGGATGCCGCAGATAACGGTAAGGGCCGCGCCGGACATACGACTGACCGGGAATAACCAGAATCCGTGTATTCCAGCAGCGGCCCAGACTGATAATACACCAGTACCGGAGCAACTGGGCACAAATAAAGAGGCTCAGCCATACCGGCCAAACAGCAGATAACGCACCTGCCGCCCGGCCTTCAAGCACCCAGCCGGCCAGCCAGGCGCTGTGGAGGATAAAAAATAACCAGTAATGGCTAACGCCATATTCCTGCGCCCCACAAGCCAGCGCCTGGCGGCGGTTGCGCTGGGCCAACAGCAATTCGCCCAGCCGTTGGCCAATAATAATTGCCGCCATAAGCTCAATTGCCCCCGCTACCACCGGAACAACACCTGCTCAGCACTAAATCCCGGCCCCAGAGCCAGCATCAGCCCATACCTGTCAACAGGTTTAACGGTTGCCATAAACCGCTCCAGAACAAACAGCACCGACGAACTTGACATATTACCATATCCTGCCAGTATAGTATAGGCGTCCTGAAGCTTGTCGGGCGTTAAAGCAAGGCTTTCGGCATAAGCATCAAGTACTTTCGCGCCGCCGGGATGAACTACATAATGGGCCACGTCATCAACAGCCAGACCGTTTCTGCTGCACATAGTGCCTGTCAGTTCCGGCAGATAGCGGCGAACAATACTGGGTATATCCCGCGAGAAACGTACCTGCAGCCCGCCTTCGACAACATCCCAGCCCATAATATCCTCCGTATCGGGGAACAGGGTGCTGTAGCTGTCGATAATAGCCGGTCCGTAGCCACCGGGGGCAATGACAGCAGCGGCAGCGCCATCGGCAAAAAGGCTGGTCCCTACAAGGTTAGCCTTCGAATAATCGCCGCGCTGAAAGGTTAAACTGCATAATTCAACAGTTACAAGCAACACGGCTTTGCCCTTTAAGGCGTAACAAAACTGAGCAGCCCTGGCAATTCCGGTCACGCCACCGGCGCAGCCCAGTCCCCAGACCGGCAGCCGGCAGGTATCGGGCGGTAAGCCTAACCGTTGGATCAGCCTGGCATCCAGGGTTGGGGTTGCAATCCCGGTTGAGGAAACAAAAATAATCATGCCGATATCAGATAACCCTACACCGGCCCGCTCAATGGCCTGGCTTGCCGCCTGTTCTGCCAGGTCAAGGGCAACCTGCTCATATATCCCGTTGGCTTCCGCAAAGGTATGTGGCTTGGCATACCATTCCAGAGGCTGGGATAAATGCCTGGCAACAATCAAACTGTTTTCAAACACCGGCAGCAGCCGTTCGAGGTTGTGCAGACTCTCCCGAAACAGAGTGGCCACAAAACCTTTAATATCCTCTTGCCGCAGACAATAAGCCGGTACTGCTGTTCCCACCGATAATACTTGCGGAATTCCCACACGCATCCCTCCTGCTAAACTTTAAGCGACTACTATAAAGCTATTGCAGCAGGATTAAAAAATGCCTGTCAGGAAAATTTATTCTTAAAAATCAGGAGCGGCCACCCCCGTTTAATGCAACGGCAACCCTTCCGGCTGATAATATTCACCCGGCTGCATTACCGCCCCCGGTACCTGCCGGTGGCTGGCGGCATAACGGATACCGGTAAACTCAGCCAGCTCCCTTTCCACTGTCACCAGATCAGCGCGCTCCAGGTCTCTTAGTGCCTGCTTGCCAACAGCCTGGGCGGCAAGCTGCATTTCAACAGTACAGGAGTTGAGGAAATTGGCTAAATGCCCGGCGGCTTTATCAATATCAAGCTTATCGGTAATTTTGCCGCTGTACAGTGCCATCTGGGAAGGCGGGGCCTGGGGCAGGGTTTTAACCACCTGCGCCTGCATGGCCGCCATCAGTGCAATGGTACCGATATAAACGGCATCGGCCCCCAGCGCCAGGGCTTTCAGAAAGTGTCCGGGCGTTGTCAGTCCCCCGGCGGCAATCACACTGAAGCGGTCCCGCAGGTGATTATCCTCAAGCCAGTCCACCGTCCGCACCAGGGTATGGAAAGTCGGCAGTCCGACATTGTCCTGCAGGGTCGGGTTGGAGGATGCGGTCCCCCCCTCCGAGCCGTCAACAACAATATAGTCGGCCTGAGTTTGGGCAATCACGGCCAGTTCATACTCTATGTAGTCAGTGCCGGCAATTTTTACCCCTACCGGTACATCATACTGCTCTTTCATCGAATTAACCATATTGATATAATCCTGCGGCGTTTGTTTGCCGGGCATTCTGGCATAGACCGTGTGGCTTTGCCCGGCCTCCAGCTGCCAGGCTTTACGCAGATGGCGCCCGATTTGCTCAGCCGGCATCGGCTCGTCGACAGCCCCGCCCCCAGCCCCCGGCCCCAGTTGGATCTCAATTGCATCCAGCCGTTTCAGCTGTTCCCGGCCACTTAACTGACCGCCCCGGTGATACTGTCCCACCAGATACCTGGCGGCTTCCCGTTCTTCTTCAACGACAGCGGACTCACCGGTATTAGTTGAAGTTCCGGCCATCGCCGCCCCTCTGGCTATCGCTATTTTCATCGGCAAGCTCAGCGAACCGCCATAAGACATACCGGTAATCATAATCGGGATCGCTAACTGCAATGGGCGTTTAGCGTTGGGTCCAATAACCGTTTGGGTAGCCACCCGGGTATAGTCCGGGTAGGGCAGTTGAAACAGCTGTTTGGGATTAAGCAGTATTTTATCCCAGGGCGACAGTACCACCGGACTGCCCAGCGGTCTTGTCAGTTCCTTGCCGGCTTCAGCCCGCATCGCTGCCTCCATGATCGCCCGCGGTGATAATTTTTCCGCCACTGTGACCATTAGAAAAGGGTTATCCGGGTAATCTTCTGTGAGCATTTTCGCCATGGCCTCATCAGCCATGGGATCCATCATTTTCATCATCATCCAGCTTAATAGCATAACTTCACCTCCATATTTTGCTTATAGTCTGCCCAATTTGCCATTATACTTGTAAAGGTCTCCAAAAACCGTCTTTGTCTAATATAAATATTGCTGTGGCCATAAGAAAGACTGGACCCTAAAGGGCCCGGACGGTTAAGCGCCGTCCTGAGAGGACTTGGTACAAACCAAGTCTTTTCTTTAGCCAAACCGGATAAATACCGCCAGAATTCTCATAATAATAACAACAAAACTATACAAACAGGAGGTACTATGAAACTTTTATTACCCACAAAAATTCTTCACGCTGTTGTCTGCCTCGTGTTAGCCGGGCTGCTGGCCGGCGGCTGTACCAATAACATGACGCCTGTTGATCCGAACGGGTCGACGCCACCGGTCACCCCGCCGCCGGCAAGCTCAGTGCAGGCGCAGAAAGTTACTTATAATTACGGTGATTCCGGGCCCATTCAACTCTCGGCCAACAATCTGACGTTGACCGTAGGCCAGAAACTGATTCTGGTACCGGCACCGGGCCTTACCAAAAATACCCGCTTTACCTCCAGCGGCGAAAACTTTTTCGGTGATATCATGCAGCAAGAGGGGAATACGGGGACCGGTCAGGTAGTATTTGTTGCCAAGAAAGCCGGCAAAGGTAAACTCCAGATTATCCCTAACACCAATGAAACCAGCAGAGCCACCGATCTCTGGGTAACAGTACGCTAAACCCGGCAGCTAAATAAAACAGCGCCCACTTTGCTGCGGCAGCAGCATAGTGGGCGCTGTTTATTTCCTTGACCGGCTTAGTTCTTATACCGCTTCTTAATTGCAGTCACAATGGGCACAGTGATCGCGGTGGCAATAATTGCCTCCGGCACCCCGTTAACCAGGGCAATGCCGTAGATGACCTTAGCCGTCGTCGCCAGGTCAATCCCCCGCACCTCGGCAAACTGGGCGGCATATAAAACGTAAATCATCGTCAGCACACCAAAGGTATTGGTAAGAGAACCAACCAGAGCACCGGTACCGATTCTCACCCCTTCATGCTTGCTCCAGGTCCATTTATACGCGTAATAGGCGGTAATACCTATAAGCACCCTTGGCAATACGGACACCAAGGGGTTAATAAACGCAAAAGACAGGATGTTCGGGGTCGTCAGGCTCTGGACAATGCTGAACAGCCCAAAAAGCAGCCCAATCATCGCCCCGACAGCCGGCCCTTCCAGTATGGCCCCGATAATAACCGGGATCTGCATAATGGTTGCCTTGGCTGTCGGCAGGGGAATAAACCCATACCCGGAAAGCCCCAAAATAATTGAAATTGCCGACAACATGCCGACGACGGCAATCTGCCGCACCCCAAATCTGCTTGTAGAACGTAACGCTTCTGTTTTTCCCAATCCCATTTTCTCTACCTCCGTTCTTATTCCCTCAGGATATAAGTCGTTTTTTAGTATCCCAGTTTTCACCAGTCTGGTTAGTCAAATACCAGCTTTCAAATGCTCCGCCTACATATTACCACACTTCAAATAAATTTTGTATAGGTTTTTTTATACTATTTTACCTTTTGTAAAATTACCTGCCAAAATGTGTGCTGCCCCCTGCCGACCGCTACCGCCTGGGTATCAGCAGACAGATTAACTTGGCAAAATGATTAAAGACCGGCAACACCATCAGGGAAGAAATAATATTAAACAGGGTGTGAATAACTGCTACCTGCCCGCTGAAATCATCTGCAAACAGGCCGGCAGCCCAGATAAGCCACTGGGTCAGCGGGAAAAAGATAATAACGCCCAGCACATTTAAAAGTATATGCGACATGGCAACCCGCCTGGCGGCAACAGGGGCCGCGGCGCTAAAAACGACAGATGACAAACAGGAGCCGATATTATTGCCATAGATTACATAAGCGGCAGTATTTATATCAACAAGCCCCATATCGGCAAGCAGCATGAGCAGCACCGTAGCGGCACTGCTGGACTGAAACATCATGGTTGCCAGAATACCGCCCCAAATTCCGTACAAAGGCTGAGAATTAGCCATAACCAGGTATTCAGTCATTTCACTCAGCTGGGCCAGCCCGGAAATCCCGGTCACTAAGAGTTCCAGCCCGGCAAACATGCCTAGCAAACCGGAAAAGGCCAACCCCAGGTTACGCTGTTTGCCGGAGATGCAAAGCAGGAGCGAAAGGGCCAGCAAGGGGAGTATGTATTCTATTGGTATTGATAAACTTACCAGCTGCACAGTAGAGCAAGTGCCAATATTGGCGCCCAGGATGATCCCCAGCGCCTGGCGGAAGGACATATAGTCGGCACTTACCAGACCGATAGTTATAAGGCAGACGGTGGTACTGCTCTGGAATAAAGCTGCCGTAATCATCCCCAGCAGCAGGCCACGGCCTGGCGTACTGGTCAGCTTTCCCAGCAGACCTTGCAGCCGGTGCCACAATGCCTTCTTCAGACCATAACGCATGACAAAAATTCCACCTAGCAGCAGGGAAAGCCCGAGTAAGATATTCAGCATCGCCAAACCCTCCGTTCACAATTCCTGTTACTACCATATGTCGGCGGCTGCCGGCATATGTTTGGCGAACGGTGGCTGGCGAAAACTAACACAGCTATATATAATAATAAATAATAACAGAGATCGGTTAACAACTTACACTTGCCACAATAAAGGAGCCTGCCAATGGATTTTACAGCTTGTACTCTCTGCCCGCGTTCCTGCCGGGTTAACCGT
Source organism: Bacillota bacterium (assembly GCA_023388195.1). Lineage (GTDB taxonomy): Bacteria > Bacillota > Negativicutes > Sporomusales > Sporomusaceae > Sporomusa. The sequence continues at coordinate 2,693 of JAEWGR010000070.1, read as the reverse complement.
GCTGCCGGCGAAGAAGGGTTTTGCCGGGCAGGCCGGCTGCCGGCGGCAGCCCTGGCCTCCCTGCACCAGTGGGAAGAACCCTGCCTGTCCGGCATCAACGGGGCCGGCACAGTGTTCTTTGCCTATTGCAACCTTCGCTGTGTTTTTTGCCAGAATCATAGTATCAGTCAAAGCGGCCGGGGCCAGGAGCTTACCCCGGCCGGGCTGGCCGCCGTTTTCCTGCGGCAGCAAACCCGTGGCGCTCATAATATTGAACTTGTCACCCCTACCCACTATGTTCCCCCGTTGCTGGAGTCCCTGACCCTGGCCCGGCAGGCAGGGCTTACGCTGCCTGTTGTCTACAACTCCAACGCTTACGAAATGCCGTCTACCATTGCCGCCCTGGGGCCGCATATTGATATTTTTCTGCCTGACCTCAAGTATTACGACAATGACTATGCCTTGCGGTATTCAGCAGCACCTGACTATTTTTTCCACGCCAGCCGGGCGATCGCCAAAATGGTCGAACTGGCCGGTCCCCCGGTATTTGACACTGCCGGCATCATGCAAAAAGGAGTCATCATCCGCCATCTGGCGATACCGGGGTTGCTGCCAGACAGCCGCCGGCTGCTGGACTGGCTGTGGCATACCTTTGACAATACTGTCTTTGTCAGCCTTATGAATCAGTATACGCCCCTTTATCAGGCCGCCGGCCAGCCTGAAATTAACCGCCGCCTGACCACCTGGGAGTATAACAAGCTCGTCGATTACGCCAGCACCCTGGGCTTTGAAAACTGCTTCATCCAAACCGGCAGGACTGCCTCGGCCGACTATGTGCCGGCTTTTGACGGCAGCGGTCTCTAACCGGCCGGTTATGCTCATCGCCAGAAACAATATTGTTATAGCAGAAATAAAGCCAATTCCAAGCCCTATCTGATTGTTTTTATTTTAACAAGAAAAATATAATATTTAACAGCCAGCAGGAGCAAAATCAATACGTGCACAAGCCGATTGTCGACTATAAAAAGCGGCAGGCTCATCATCAGCGTGGAAAAGATGAGGACCCCAATCTTTGATTTTATGGGCATCGACCAGCTCTGCTCAAATTCCTTTAAGTGCTTGCGATACATAGCCGTAGACGTAAACCAGGTGTAAAAGCGGCGAGAGCCCCGGGAAAAACAAAAGGATGCCAGCAGCAAAAATGGGACCGTAGGCAGCAAAGGCACCATAACACCAACGGCTCCCAGACCCAGAAACAACAGTCCTAATCCGATATAAACAGTTTTCATCTGCTGCCTCCTGTTATAGAATACATATAAGCCTATTATCAATAATGATTCTCAATGATTATAGTACCCGCTTGTCTACGGTGTGTCAATACACTAATAAATATATTGACAACCATTCTCATTGTATATATAATAAAAACAGGTAACCTTTTCCTCCATAAACTTCATCAGGCTGATAAAGTTAAAAAAGAGAGCTGTGAGCTCCGTTGCGTAAATACATTGCGTGCGGAGTTTTTTATTTTACTAGGGATAACAAAGGAGTGTGAGCTGAATGCTTGGCTATGACAGGGTTGTGCAGCATCCATGGCATGAGCCGCAGACAGAATTGCGCCCTGTCCGGTGCGCTTTTTGCAATCGCCTGCTGTTCCGCGGCGCAGTGGAAAAAATTGAGATCAAATGCCCCAAATGCGCCTCTGTTCAGGTTTTGCAGCGCAATGGCGACGGGTGGCTCAGTGAATGCAGCCGCCCACAAAACCGGGTAGGCAGGCTGGGTGTCCAAAGCCGTATGATTACCGATAGTGCCGGCAGGCTTGTAGCAATTCCGGTACGGCCGGAGCGTGTGGTTACCCTGAATTCGTCCAATCTGGGGCTGTATGTTGCAGCCGGCGGCAAACCGGTTGGCAGGGGAACCGGTGATATGCTGCCCGGCAGCCAGAAAGACCAGTTTCAGCATATCCCCACCGTCGGCCTGCCGTCCAATCCCGATCTGGACCGCATTATTGCCATGAAACCGGACTTGGTTATCGGCATGGCGTTTCCCGCCCATCAGTCGCTTGCAGGCATCCTGGAAAGAAAAGGTATCCCCGTAATGCTGCAGACGTTTACCGACTATGCCGATGTCCTTGAGGCTCTGCGTCTTTACGGGGAACTGAACGGCAAACAGGAACTTGCAGCCCGCAAAATTGCCGCTGTTGAAAAACATCGCCACCAGCTGATCGCGCAGACCAGTGGCCGGCCTACGCCAAGAGTAATCATTGTCTGGGCAATTGATGGCGGCTTATATGCAGCGCTTTCCACCAGTTTTATCGGTGATCTGGTAAAACGGCTGGGCGGTGTAAATGTGCTGGATCTGCTGACACCACTGTCTAAACATCAGGCCTATGCACCACTGGATTTCGCAGCAGTTGCCTCGGTTCAGCCTGATGTCATTTTATTGATTGACCACCGGTTTGGCGAGTTGGCGGCTAATCACCTCCAGCTATGGCAGCAGCCGAAATGGCAGGGGCTGACCGCAGTGCAACAAAACCGCGTATACAACCTGCCCTATTCCCTGTTTGCCGTCAACCCCGGAGCGCAGATGGAAGCGGCGCTGAGCGTTCTGGCCGGATTTCTTTACGGCGGTCAGGACGGCTGAACCACCCCTGCACTGGCACCGATTATTACAAGCGGAAAGGATTGATATCTATGAAATATATTGTTATATAC
>JAEWGR010000146.1 GCA_023388195.1 Bacillota bacterium | reverse complement strand
CTCCCGGGCCGCCACCAGGGGGCTTTTCCCCGCTTCCATGTGGCGATAAATATTCTCGACAATAACAATAGCATCATCAATAAGGATGCCTACCGCCAGGCTAAGCCCCATCAGCGACATATTATTCAGGGTGAAATTCATCACCTTCATCAGGAAGAAGGTCGATATAATCGAGGTGGGAATAGCAATGGCCCCAATCACAGTAGCCCGTGTATTCCGCAGGAACAGGAAGGTGATGGCCACAGCCAGCAAGCCGCCGAACACCATGGACACCATGACATCGTCAACACTGTCTCTGATATAAGTGGCATTATCCCGTACTTTGGTGACTTTGATGTCAGGCGGCAGTACATTCTGCTCCAGCTGCTGCATCGCCTGCTTGACTTTTTCCGCCACCCCCACCGTATTTGTGCCAGACTGCTTCTGGATGGACACTATGACACTGGGGACGCCGTTGGTGGCAGCATAGGTCCGTTCTTCTGCCCAGGTATCCTGAACATCAGCCACATCCTGCAGGCGCACCAGACGCCCCTGCTGGTTAAGAACAATAATTTTCCTGATGTCATCGACATTTTGATATTTGCCGATAGTTCTTACCGTCAGTTCAAAACCTTTTTCGGTAACCCGGCCGCCGGGGGTATTGGCATTGTTATTGTTTACCGCATCCAGCAGCTGTTGTAAGGAAAGGCCATAGGCCTCAAGCTTATGCGGATCGGCCAGAATCTGAATCTCCCGCAGGGCAGCGCCATAGACACTGACCTCAGCTACCCCTTCCAGCTGTTGAATCTGATCCTTGACAATGTCTTCGGCAATCTTTCTGATTTCTCCCCGCTGCCTGATATCGGAAGCCAGGCTGAAGGTCAGAATAGACTGGGCGGTAATATCATAACGCTGTACGACCGGTTCATCAATCTGTTCCGGCAGCCGCCGCCGGACTCCGGCAACTTTTTCCCGCACATCGTTGGCTGCCATCTTGGGGTTGGTTCCCAGCTCAAATTCAATCGTTGTCTGGGAAACGCCCTCCCGCGATACCGATGATAGCGTCTTAATCCCGGCAACCGAACTGACCGCGTCTTCTACCGGTTTGGTAATAAGGCTCTCCATCTCTTCCGGGGAAGCACCGGTATAGGTAACACTGACCATAACCAGCGGAAACTCAACATCCGGATACAGATCCACCCCCAGCCCCGGATAGGAGGTAAGACCAAATACCACCAGCAGCATAACCAGCATGGTCGTAAATACCGGCCGTCTGATAAAAATATCAATCATTTACCGACCCGCCTCCCCGGGCGCTGCCAGTCTGACCGTTGAACCGTCCCGCACCTTGTTCTGGCCGGCGACAACAATCTTTTCGCCTTCCTTCACACCGTCAAGCACCTCGGCCCAGCCGCCGCCAATATAGCCCAGGCGCAGCAGACGCTGTTCCACTTTATTTTCCGCATTAACGACAAAAATCGTCTTACTGTCTTCCTTCATGACCAATGCTGTTTCCGGCACAACAACCGCTTGCGCATGAACCTGACCAGGCACCTCCACCCGGGCAAACATACCGGCCTTCAGGGCATTTTGCCGGTTGGGAACTGAAATCTCGGCAATAAATGTCCGCGACGGCATTGCCGCCACCGGTGATATCCGGGTAATGGTGCCATTAAACTCCTGACTGCCCAGCGCATCGACCCTGACCTTGACACTTGTCCCCTGGGTAAGCTGGGCTATCTCGGCTTCGCCGACAGTAGCCTTGGCCAGCAGGGTAGTAATATCAGCCACAGTGATTATGGCCGATCCGGCCCGGGCGTAAAAGCCGGGCTGCAGGAACCGTTTTACGACTATACCATCCCGGGGCACAGTGACAGTGGCCCCGGTCAGCTTGCTGTTATACAAAGCCACAGCCCCTTCAGCCGCCCGCACCTGACCTACAGCCAGATCCCGTTTTGTCCTGGCCGAATCCAGCGTTTGCGAGGAAACAGCGCCCTGGGCGGACAAAGTTTCCATCCGCCTAAAATCAAGTTCTGCCTGCTCCAGATTGGCCTGCGCCTGCAGCAAGCTGCCTTCAGCCTGGATAACCTGGGCCGAAAGCTCGCCCATATCAAGCACAGCTATCGTCGTGCCAGCAGTAACAGCATCACCTTCATCCACGGTGAGCTGGTCAATACGTCCGTCAACCTTGCTGGCAATATCCGCATTCCATACAGGTTCAAGACTGGAGGAAAAGGTTAGTACCGGGGTGACATCCTGCCTGGTTACAACTGCAACCTCAACCGCGACAGCCTGTCCCTGCGATGCCCGTGCAGCCCGCTCCTGACCGGCGTGCATATTACTGTAGATCCGGTATCCAATCAGCCCAGCCAGAACCAGGGCAACAACTGCTGCAATAAGTAGTGCTTTTCTCTGCTTGCCTGCCAACTTGCTCATTCCTCCACAAGAAAATTTACATACCCAATTCCTATTCGACAGCTGACTAGGCACTCCTGCCGTAAAAATGTTTAAATTTTCGTTATGTTATGTCTTGAAAATAACAAAAAAAATAGTCCTGTCGCTCCGGGGACTGTTCAGTAATATATATATATATAAGAATTAGATAGGCTATAATCAGTAATTATAAGGGTTAATTATCAGCTAATTAAAAAATGCAGGAGTATGCCTGATACAACAATGGAATTTCAACGCGAGTTAATGTTAATTGAATCACTTATAGCCATTGTTGTCAGGCGCCTTACTTGCCATTGGCGGGTTGTTTCTGCAGGCCGTCAAATCGGCAGGCGTTTCCATCTGGTACACAACCGTATGCAGTACCTTAACTTCTCTATGCACCAGGTTTCACAATTCCATTAGCAAAAAAAGCCCCATTGAAGGCGCTTTTTTGCTAATGGAAAAGGACGGGATTACGCCCTGTGCTAAACTGAATAAGGAGGTAAGTTCTATTCACCGGCCACGCTCACAGTCGTGGAGGCCGTTTATGTTTCTATACTTATTACAACCTGGCTATTTTGAAAGCTATTTTTAACTACCTACAAGTCCGGTCACTTGCTGCAGTACAGCCCTAACCTGTTCTTCCGGCACCTCTGGGGTAACAATAACCCGGCCAATATCCTCCATCAATACCCAGTTGACTTTGTTGTCCACAACCTTTTTATCCCGGGCCAGATACCCCAGCAATGCCTCAATCCCATAGCCGGGAGCGGTCAGAGGCAAACCCATAGCGACCAGGAGTTGCTGTACGGCCGTGCTCGCTGCCGATGTACATAATCCCAGTCTGGTGCTCAGCAGGGCTGCGCCAACCATTCCAATGGCCACCGCTTCACCGTGGTTATACTTGGTATAACCGCCTACCCCTTCGACCGCATGGGCAATTGTATGCCCAAAATTCAGCAGCATACGCACCGAGGTTTCCCGCTCATCCCGGGCGACAACATTCGCTTTCAACTGGCAGCAGCGGCCGATGACTGCCGTCAGTGCCACCGGGTTCCGGGCCAGGATTGCGGTGGTATTACGGGTAAGATAAGCAAAAAAATCGGCATCGGCGATGATACCATATTTAATAACTTCGGCTAAACCGGCTTTTAACTCCCGTTCCGGGAGGCTATCCAATACGAGCGGGTCAATCAGCACCAGTTGGGGCTGATAAAAAGCGCCGATCAGATTTTTTCCCAGCGGGTGATTAACAGCGGTTTTCCCGCCAACGCTGGAGTCCACCTGGGCCAGCAAGGTGGTCGGCACCTGCACAAACGGCACACCCCGCAGATAGGTGGCGGCAGCAAAGCCTGCTAAATCACCAATTACCCCACCGCCCAGAGCAATAACGGGCGATTTGCGATCCAGACCGGCAGTAATCGCGGTGGTAAACACCTGATCGGCAGTTGCCAGCGACTTCGAGCCTTCCCCAGGCGCAACCACCAGTACCTGGGGCTTAAACCCGGCCGCCTTCAGGCTGTCGGTGACTACGTCAGCGTATAGGGGACTGACGTTTTCGTCGGTAATAATCAGTGTTTTCTTACTGCAGGGCAAAGCCTGCATAAACTGTCCCAGCTGACACAGACCGCCAGCCTGAATATAGATACTGTAACTGTGGTCGGCCAGACTAACCCTTACTTCGTCCACGCAGATGCCTCCCTTCGCGCAACAGGCCGATAATCTTTTCTGCCACATGATGGGGCGGCAGGCAGGTGGTATCAATGGTATAATCGGCCTTCATATAGAGATTGGCCCGGTCATGAAACAGCCGGGCCACCCGCTCGGCCCGGTCCTCACAATCCAGTAACGGCCGGACGCCGCGCCGGGAGGTCCGTTCCAGAATCGTCTCCAGCGAGGCAGTCAGGGCCACAATAATACCGGTGCTTTTTAACCTGATCATATTCTCCTGCTTAAGGACAACCCCGCCGCCGGTGGCAATGACCGTATTATGGTAACGGGATACCCGGAAAATTACATCCCGTTCGAGCTGCCGGAAGTGATTTTCACCATAAAGCTGGAAAATCTCACTGATGGCCAGGCCTGTTTGCAATTCAATTTTTTTATCGACATCAATAAAGGTCCGGTTCAAGCGACCGGCCAGCAAGCGGCCGGTGCTGGTCTTGCCTGTCCCCATAAATCCGATTAGAACTATATTTCTCATAATGCCTCCGGAAGAGCGTGGCCTGCTAGTTAACAATACGCGGTGTCAGGAAGATTACGACCTCGGTTTCGGTCTTGGATTTGCTGCTGTTTTTAAACAGCGCCCCCAGAATCGGCAAATCGCTTAAGTACGGCACGGCCTTACGCGTTTCACTGTTGGTTGACCCAATTAAGCCACCGATCACCATCGTCTCGCCGTCTTTCAGACGTACCGTGGTCTCCGCTTCGCGGGTCGTAATTTTGTAAGCCTTCATCTCAGCTACCAGGGTAGGGCTGCTCACCTCGGTGCGTACCTCCACCGTAATCAGGCCATCGGTGTTGATACGAGGAGTATATACCAGTTTGATGCCGGCGTCAACATATTCAGTGGTGGTTTTGCTTTCGCCATTCTCAAGTTTTTCTACCAGCACAGGAATCCGGTCCCCAATCAAAATCTGGGCCTGTTTGCCATTAATGGTTGTCACCTTAGGTTTGGCTAACACCTTGGCATTGCCATTGCTAACCAGGGCATTAATCTTAGCCTGGTAATAAAACTCATAAGGATAGCCTTCCGGGTTTCGTCCGAACTGAATAATACCGGTCTTGTTCTTCCGGGTAACCTTGCCCGCCTCAGTGACATGGGTACCGACAGGGTTGCCGTCGCCATCATAAACAACCTCTGTTTTTGGCACCTCATAGTCAGCATATTGAGGGGTTGCCTCCCAGGACCACTCAATCCCCAGATCCTTGCTCTTATCTTTGTTAACCGCCACTACTTCCGCTTCCAGCGACACCTGCTGATAAGGGATATCGAGTTCGGTCAGCAGCGCCTGGATCTTAGCCGCTTCGGCTGCTGTCCCATACAGCACCAGTGAATTGGTGGCATAGTCAATTGTCAGCCGGTCCAGCGCGGTGGACTGCCCACTGGCTTTGGTGGAGGAAGCGGCATTGCTGCTGCTGCCGGTAGTGCCGGTACTGCTTTTACTCCTACTGACACTTGTGCTCTTGCTGCCGGAGCTGACCTCTGTTTTCTGCTCCCCTTTTTTCTCGCCAAACAAAATCGACAGGATCGTATCTTTGACCGAATCGGGGTTAATATATTTCAACTTAAAAATATGTACGGCCCCAAAACCCCGGCCGATTTGATCGGCCACCCCCACCACGAGGACATCATCAACCTCATGATAGGTAAGCCCTTTGGTCTTGCAGACCAAGCTGAGGGCATTGTCATAGGGAATATCCCGGAGCTGGATGGTGATCGTCCCGCCCACCGAATCATCAATCACCATATTCAACTGGCCAATACCGGCCAGGGCAGTCAATACATCCCGGACCTCCCCGTCAACAATATTCATATTAACAACAGGCCTGGCCGCCAGCGCGGTGGCGGCCACCGTAAGGG
>JAEWGR010000141.1 GCA_023388195.1 Bacillota bacterium | reverse complement strand
ATAATCTGCTGTATGTAACCGGTAATGGTATTGGGCTTATTACCCTCAACCGCCCCCAGGCATTAAATGCCTTAAATGGGGAAATGCTTACCGAGTTAAACGGTTTGCTGGATCATATCGCTCTGGACCCAGGTGTTAAAGTGGTCATTGTGACCGGCAGTGGCGATAAGTCTTTTGTTGCCGGGGCCGACATCGCCGAGATGCGGGCTATGTCGGCGATGGAGGGGCGCAATTTTGGCAAGTTTGGCCAAAGTGTGTTTGCAAAACTGGAGAACCTTCCCCAACCGGTCATTGCTGCTGTTAACGGTTTTGCCTTAGGCGGCGGCTGTGAACTGGCACTGGCCTGCGATATCCGGCTTGCTTCCGAAAAGGCCAGGTTTGGCCAGCCTGAGGTGGGGCTGGGGATTATTCCCGGCTTTGGCGGCACGCAGCGGCTGCCGCGCTTAATTGGCAAGGGACGGGCTAAAGAACTGCTGTATACGGGGGATGTGATCGACGCCCAGGAAGCGTACCGCCTGGGTCTGGTTAATAAAGTGGCGGCCCCTGCTGAATTGCTTAGTGCTGCCAGGGCGTTGGCGGAAAAGATTATCTCCCGGGCTGAAGTAGCAGTAAAGCTGTGTAAAGCGGCTGTTAACCAGGGACTGGAGATGGATCTTGCGTCAGGGGCCGCCTATGAGGCGGAGGCCTTTGGGTTATGTTTTGCCACCGCAGACCAGACCGAAGGGATGTCAGCTTTTATTGAAAAACGCAAGCCGGGTTTTAGCGGCAAATAAGAAAGAAACTGCACCCTGGTAATATCTGTTCTAGCGAATTGAATTTTTTCACTCCTGGCACAACCGCTCTCCTGTTTTGGAAGCGGTTGTGCTTTTTCTCCCGTTACGCTGTAATTTGGTATGAATGCCGCACGATTCGAATCTGCCAGCACCATTACAAATATTGACATACTCCGCTAAAACCGTTATCATTATAGAATTATTAAAAAAGCAATCAATACAATATATACACGTTAATTCAGAACAAAATGGGAGAGGATTACAGATGATACGTTTTGAGTGTGATTACACAGAAGGTGCCCATGCCCGTATTCTGCAACGATTAGTGGACACTAATGAAGAACAAACAGTCGGTTATGGCATGGATGAACACTGTGCCAAAGCCAGGGATCATATCAAAAAAGCCTGTCAGGCAGAGACGGCAGATATACACTTTTTAGTTGGCGGAACCCAGACCAATACTACGATTATTGCCTCCATCCTGCGCCCCCATCAAGGTGCGGTTGCTGCCAGTACCGGCCATATTGCCGTGCATGAAACCGGCGCGATTGAAGCCACCGGTCATAAGGTGCTTACTGTACCGAGTGATGATGGGAAAATTCAGGCCCAACAGGTAAAGGAGCTATATGATGCTCACTGGGGTGATGTTACACACGAGCACATGGTGCAGCCCGGCCTGGTTTATATTTCCCACCCTACCGAAAACGGCACCACCTATAGTAAAGCCGAGTTGACTGCATTAAGTAAGGTTTGCCGCGAATGCGGCCTGCCGCTGTTCATGGATGGTGCCAGATTAGGTTATGGTTTGGCTGCCAAAGGCAACGATCTGACGTTGGCTGACATTGCCAGCCTGTGTGATGTGTTTTATATCGGGGGCACAAAAGTCGGCGCCTGGATGGGGGAGGCCGTAGTCATTACCAATGATGCGCTGAAAAAAGATTTCCGCTATATGATCAAGCAAAACGGCGGCATGCTGGCCAAGGGGAGATTACTGGGGATTCAGTTCGAAACCTTATTTGAAGATGGCTTATATTATGAGATTTCCCGGCATGCCGTGGCTATGGCCCTGATGATTCGGGAGGCCTTTGCGAAAAAAGGAATTTCTTTCCGGTATGATTCGATGACCAATCAGCAGTTCCCCATTTTGCCGAATGAGGTTTTAAGCAAATTGGGCGAGAAATATTCTTATTCTTACTGGGAAAAAGTCGATGCTAAACACAGTGTTGTGAGATTTTGCACCAGTTGGGCTACCAAAAAAGAAAATGTGGAAATGCTGATAAAGGATATTGAGGCATTGTAACAGAGCGCGGATACAGTGCGCAAGGCAGTTACTCCTAAGATACAAAGGAAACGGGTTTACTTTTGGCATGACCCAAAAGTAACAAAAAGTCTAGGCCCGAAGCCTCCAAAAGCTGAAAAGCCGGACAGTATTCCTAAAATCCGTAAACTCGCTGCGCTCAAACAATACGAATTTCTTAACGGCATACCGCCCGGCTTTTCTCCTGCGGAGCGCTTTTTCCGGCAATGGCCGCTGGGTTACCGGGGTTGCGGGGTCCCCTTCCCCGTAGCAAGTCGGGTATTGCATATTGATTCCCCGCAGTTTATCAGGGCCTTTGGCCTCTCAAAACTTATAAATTCTGATACAATGATAAAAAGAGCACCGTTTGCAAACGGTGCTCTTTGGGTATTATAACCTGCTTAACAGAATGGGGGCATTTCGCAGCTATTCAGACTGTTTGTAGTAATCTGAGGCCTTTAACTGATGGATTAATTTTTTCATAAATTGCTTTTTAATGTCAGGAATCTTATCTGCTTCATATTTATAAAAACCTTCACCGGTTTTTATTCCCAATTTACCTTCTGCCACTTTTTGCTTTAAGAGATCGTTGGCGCCCTGACGGTTATCCATTTCTTTCAAAAGGTTATCACCAACAATGCTCCAGATATCAAGCCCCCCAAAATCTGCGACTTCTAACTGGCCGGTGGTCGCATAACGAAAGGCCGGGCCGAATTTAAGGGCTTTATCGATATCAGACGGTTCGGCAACGCCCATTTCCATAAGCGAAAATACTTCTCTGGCAACACCTTGCTGAATGCGGTTGGCTACCAGTCCGGGTACATCTTTTAACACTTTGACGGTCTGTTTTCTGATGGCCCTGTGTAATTGTTCCACCTCGGTGTAAAGAGCCGCCGGCATATTGCCAAAGCAAGAAAGTTCAACAATCGGCATTAGGTGGGCAGGATTGTACCAATGGTTAACAATCATACGTTGTTTGCGGTCATCTGTAATCAAGGTCATCATGCTATCCAGCTTGAGGCTGGACGTATTGCTCGCCAGGATGGTATGCTCAGGACAGAGTTCATCTAATTGCTTGAATAAATTTTGTTTGAGTTCCAGTATTTCCGGCGTGGCTTCAATGACATAATCCCTGTCATGCACGGCCTGTTGCAAATTACTGAAAACCTTAATCCGGGCAAGGACAGCCGGAATGGACTGAGGGGCAATAAATTCTTCCTCAGCCAGGAGGGCCAGCTCAGCGGCAATTTCTACCATTGCCTTGTTTAACTGATTTTCGTAGGCATCATACATAGTTACATCATACCCGTACAGGGCAAAGGATAAGGCAATGCCATGCCCCATGGTGCCTGCACCGATAACACCGATATTCTTAATCATCGTTTATCTCCTAATCAGTTCTTGGTAAGACCTAGGATTTCCCTGGCTTCTGCCGGGGTAGCCACTGTTCTGTTTGCTTCCTTGACTACTCTTACGGCCCGGGCAACAAATTCACTATTGGATTTCGCCAATTGCTTTTTAGCGTAGTATACATTATCTTCCATGCCGACGCGGATATGGCCGCCCATGGCAATGGCTGCCAGCATGATGGGCACATGGCCGTTGCCGATGCCCAGCGCTGACCAGGTAGATCCCTGAGGCAGCAGGGATTTTAGATATACCAGGTTTTCAATAGTAGCCGCAGTGCCGCCGGCTGCTCCTAATACAAACTGGTAATGGGCCGGCTGCGCAAGAACGCCCTTCTTCATATAGTAGAGCGAGTTGTAGATCATGCCGGCATCGAAAATTTCGATTTCCGGTTTTACGCCATGTTCAAGCATGGTCTGGCCAAGTTTTTCAAGGAAATGGGGCGGGTTTAGAAACAAACTGTTATGCATCCAGTTCATGGAACCGGCGTCATAGGAGGCCATTTCCGGCTTGAGCTCAATGAGGTGAGCCATTCGCGTTTCGTCGGTAGCGTGCAGGTCGCCGGAGGTGGTAAGATTAAGGACAATATCGCATTTACTGCGGATCAGTTCGACGGTTTCACGAAATTTCTCTTTGCACATCGTGCCTTTGCCTTCATCATCACGCATATGCAGATGGGCTACAGCCGCGCCTGCCTGCCAGCAGTCATATACATCGTCCGCAATCTCCCGGGGTGTCAGGGGAATATTGGGGTTGTGCTCTTTCGTTGGCCAGGCGCCGGTTGTGGCGACAGTGATAATTGTTTTTTCCATGATTGGTTCACCTCATACTATTTATTATATTCGTTCTACGATTGTGGCAATGCCCTGGCCACCGCCAATGCACAGGGTGGCTAAACCGCGTTTGGCGCCGTGCTGCTGCATTGCATGGAGCAGGGTAACCAGGATGCGGGCACCGCTGGCGCCGATGGGGTGTCCTAAGGCGATGGCACCGCCATGGACATTAATTTTTTCTCGCGGCAGCCCCAGTTCTTTACCAACAGCCAGGAATTGGGCGGCAAAAGCTTCGTTAGCTTCAAACAGATCGATATCGGCCACAGACAGCCCGGCCTTGGTCAGCGCTTTTTGGCAGGCAGGCACAGGCCCCAGGCCCATGAGCGAGGGGTCAACCCCGCCGGCACCATAACCGGCAATTCGTGCCAGCGGTTTGAGGCCAAGAGTTTTGGCCTTGTCGCCGGACATGACAATCAGCGCCGCCGCGCCGTCATTGATGCCGGAGGCATTGCCGGCCGTGACGGTGCCGTCTTTTTTGAAGGCTGTCCGCAGGGCGGCCAGGGATTCCATTGCTGTGCCCCGCTTGGGATACTCATCGGTGGTAAAGAGGGTATCGCCTTTTTTGCCCTTAATGGTTACTGGCACAATCTCTTGCCTGAAAGTGCCGCTGTCAATCGCCTGCAGGGCTTTGGCCTGGGATTCGGCAGCCAGCCGGTCCTGTTCTTCTCTGGTAATGCCATAATGGGCAGCAACATTTTCCGCAGTAATCCCCATATGATAGTCATTGACAGCACACCATAAGCCATCGCGAATCATGACATCAACCAGCTTGCTGTCGCCCATCCGATACCCCCAGCGGGCTTTTTCCAGAAGATAAGGGGCATTAGTCATGCTTTCCATACCGCCGGCCACAATGATGTCGGCATCCCCGGCCATAATCGACTGGGCGGCCAGATTTACAGCCTTTAGCCCGGAACCGCACACTTTATTAATTGTGTAAGCCGGTACTTCAACCGGTAAACCGGCGTTCAGGGCTGCCTGGCGGGCTGGATTTTGTCCCAGGCCCGCCTGGAGTACATTGCCCATAATAACCTCATCAACAGCATGGGCGGCTATTGCGGTTTTTTCGAGAGCGGCGCGAATCACAATACCGCCTAATTCGCTTGCTGATAAAGAAGCCAGGCTGCCGTTGAAGGTACCTATGGCTGTCCGCAGGGCCGCGGCAATAACAACTTCCCGCATTTTTTCCTCCTCCTAATGAGTGTTATGTAATAATAAGGACGATCCGCAACCAAAACATTTGCAATTCTCATGCCAACAGGGTAAATCAATGATTTTGAATATTTACATATTGGCCGGGATTGGTTATGATTTGAGTAGGGTGATTTGGTCAAGCGTTGTGAAGCAATTGTAGACAGGGAGAGAAGAAATGAGCAATAAAATAGATAGCAGTGAGGCTATTTTAAAAGAGCTGATAGCAAAAATTGAGAAACAAAGCTGGGATATCTCATCTCATCAGGAATTGCTGGCCGGCTTGAATAAAGTGCTCAGTGAGCTTACTGCCGCCAGGGAACTTGACTTCCGGGAGATTGGCGACCATCTGTATGACGGGATTTATATTACTGACGGCCAGGGCAAGACCTTGTATGTAAATGCGGCTTACACCCGCATCACCGGCATTCGGCCGGAGGAGGTTGTTGGCAAGTATGTTGACGAACTCTTAGTGGCCGGCGTTTATCTAAATGCGGTAACACCGGAGGTTATTAAGCATAAAAAACAGGTAAACTCTATGGGCGAAAGCTTGCGCAACAGGACGAAGATGCTGATTACCGGCAGTCCTGTCCTGGATGCTGAAGGTAATGTAAAAAAAGTAGTTATTATTGACCGGGAAATAACCGATTTGCTGCAAATGAAATCCGACCTGGAGGCGTCACAGAAACAGATAAAAGCGGTGGAAAAAGACAAAATTAAAAGTGCGCTTGAGGTTGAACATCTCCGGAAAATGCATTTAAATAAAAATCTAATTGGCAATAGCCTGGAGACGCAGCAGGTCATCCGGAGCATTCAACAGGTTGCCGGTTTGGACGTAACTGTGTTGATTACCGGCGAAACCGGAGCCGGCAAAGAGGTTGTCGCCAATGAAATCTACTTGCAAAGTGCGAGAAAAAATGATCCGTTTATCAAGGTGAATTGTGCTGCTATTCCTGCTAACCTGCTGGAAGCAGAGTTGTTTGGCTACGCCCGGGGGGCTTTTACCGGGGCCACCAGCACAGGCAAGACCGGTTTATTTGAATTAGCGGATAAAGGGACGATCATGCTTGATGAAATCGGGGATATGCCCCTGGAATTGCAGTCAAAACTGCTCAGGGTGATTCAGCATAAGGAGATAACCCGGGTCGGCGGGGCAAAACCGGTTAAGCTGGATGTACGAATTCTTTCGTCGACAAATTGTGATTTAAAAGAGCTTGTCAAACAAGGGCGTTTTCGTGAAGACCTGTATTACCGCTTGAACGTATTTCCGATCCATATCCCGCCGCTGCGCTCGCGCCATCAGGATATTGAGCCACTAGCCCGCCATTTTCTGGAGATTTATAATCTGAAATACACTAAAAATACGGTAATTGAGCCGCTTGGCTTTGAAATGCTGCGGCAGTATTCGTGGCCGGGAAATATCCGCGAACTCCAGAATATAATCGAACGGCTTGTTATTGTATCTGAGCATAATGGCACGATTAGCAATGAACAAATCGGCAATCTGCTGAATATCCACCCATCCTATATGACTGAACTGGTTGTGGAAGAGATGGGGCTTAAAGAAATCGTCAATAATATTGAGAAAAAGACGATTGAAAAGGCCTTGGCCTTATGTGGCAGCACCAGAAAAGCGGCTAAAGTGTTAAAGGTAGATCAATCGACCATTGTGAAGAAAGCCAAACGCCTGGGCATTAATCTAAGAGATGAAAATACGCATCAGTAATGATGCGTATTTTCATCTCTTGCAAATGACGTGTCAGCTATAATTAAACAGAAGTTATTTGTGAAATGTGATGATAAGATTCATCACAGACCATTTAGAGGTCGGGAAAGGCTGTGATGATTGCTAATATTCAGATTGGCATAGTTCTTGCAATAAAATAAGGGGCAGGGAGCGAAGTGATAAACTAGAACTGAGGGGGAACCATGTCTAAGGTAATCAGTATAGAACAGGCAATGGATAAGATTCATGATTCGGCTGTGCTCATGATTGGGGGATTTCTGGCAGTTGGGACTCCGGACCGCTTGATCGACGCTGTTGTCGGCAGGGGGTATAAAGAGCTTACTGTAATTGCCAATGATACAGGCTTTCCGGACCGGGGCATCGGTAAGCTGATTGTTAACAGGCAAGTGAAAAAAGCCATTGTATCTCATGTTGGTACAAATCCCGAAACCGGCCGCCAGATGAATGCCAAGGAGCTGGCAGTAGAATTAGCACCACAGGGTACATTGATTGAACGCATACGGTCAGGTGGTGCCGGTTTGGGGGGCGTACTCACCCCAACCGGGGTGGGGACAGTTGTGGCTGAAGGCAAGCCTACCATAATCATTGACGACCGTGAGTTTTTACTGGAAAAACCCCTGCGGGCTGATGTCGCACTGGTAAAAGCACATAAAGCTGACACGGAGGGCAATCTGGTATTTAGAATGTCGACCCGCAATTTTAATCCCCAAATTGCCACGGCAGCCGATGTTGTTATTGCGGAAGTAGAGAAAATCGTCCCTGTAGGCGAGATCTCGCCCGATGAGGTTATGGTGCCGGGAATCTTTATTAACAGCATCGTGCAGGCTTAGCGGGAAAGTGGAGGAGCGTTCATGGAAAATAGGGTTTTAATTGCCAAAAGGGTGGCACAAGAACTTAAGGATGGCGATGTGGTAAACCTGGGCATTGGTATACCCACACTTGTTGCCAATTATATTGCCAATGATAAAAAGGTAATCCTGCATTCGGAAAATGGGTTTATCGGGCTGGGCCCTGCCGGTGAAACGATTGACCCTGATCTGAGCAATGCGGGCGGACAACCGGCCGGTATTGTGCCTGGTGGCGCTACTTTTGACAGTGCCTTGTCTTTTGTCATTGTTCGCGGCGGCCATCTTGATGCCACGGTGCTGGGCGCGCTGGAAGTTGACCAGGAAGGCAATCTGGCTAATTGGATGGTTCCCGGCAAGATCGTGCCAGGCATGGGCGGGGCTATGGATCTTGTTGTTGGTGCCAAACGGGTTATCGTCGCCATGGAGCATGTGGGCAGGGGGGGCGTACCTAAAATTGTGAAAAAGTGCAGTCTGCCGCTCACCGCATCCCAGGAAGTGGATCTGATCATTACTGATTTATGTGTGTTTCAAGTGACAAAACAGGGGCTGCTGTTAACGGAGATAGCGCCGGGGGTTACGCTGCAGACCGTGAGGGAAGCTACTGAGGCTGAGTACATAATCTCGCCTGATATTAAAGAGATGGCGGTGTAAGTAAAGTCTTATGGTGATAGTTAGGCTATAATTATAGAAAACAGAGCAGCGAGGAGGCAAGAAAATATGAAGAAGGTCGAAGTGAAGGATGTAAAGCCATACCAGGCGCCCAAACACTTTAACATGGTTGCGCTAAAATTGCACGGGAAGGAGGAGACCGGAGCGCAGAAGTTCTGGATGGGGCTGTCGCATTTCCTGCCGGCCGGTGGTGCCGAATATGACGCGTCCCCGGTGGAGAAGATTTATTTTGTTCTCGAAGGGGAAGTAACTGTTACTACCAAGACCGAAAAGATTGTATTGCGGGCCTGGGATTCCATCTTTATTGCCGCCAATGAAGGCAGGGAAATTATCAACGAAACCAATAAGCCGGCCAGTATGCTGGTGGTCATGAACTATCCTGAAGTTTAATTGTGTAGGGAAAGGTGATAGATAATGGAACAGGCAATTTTGGATAAAATTAAAAAACTGTTTTGCCTTGAGGGCAAAGTAGCCGTAGTAACCGGTGGGGCCGGTGCCCTGGGCGAATCCATTGCCGCCGGGTTGGCAGCCTATGGTGCTGATATTGTGGTTACCGGCCGTACAATTGCCACGTTGGAAGAAGCGGTAAAAGGGGTTGAGAAACTCGGCCGGAAAGCCCTGGCTGTCGCTTGTGATGTCAGCAAAGAAGCAGATGTCATCAACATGGTCAAGCAGACTGTGGGCACCTTCGGCAAGATTGATATTCTGGTGACAGTTGCCGGCATTGCCAAGCGTTATCCGGCTGAAGATTTTCCGGCTGAAGACTTCCAGCAGGTTATGGACATTAACGTGAAAGGTACTTTTCTTACCTGTAAGCATGTTGGCCGGGTCATGAAAGAACAGGGGTTTGGTAAAATCATTACCATATCTTCCGTGCGTGGCTTTGCCGGCCATCCTGGCGGCTATGCGGCGTACGGCCCCAGTAAGGCTGCCGTCGACGGTCTGACCAAACAACTGGCAACCGAATGGGCCAAATACAATATTACCGTGAACGCCATTGCGCCGACTATCTTCTGGACCCCGCTGACACAGCAGGTACTCGAAGATGAGAAACTCAAGCAAATATTCCTGTCCCGCATTCCGTTAGGCCGGGCCGCT
The DNA here is from genome assembly GCA_023388195.1 of Bacillota bacterium. Lineage (GTDB taxonomy): Bacteria > Bacillota > Negativicutes > Sporomusales > Sporomusaceae > Sporomusa. Next base: position 1,521 of record JAEWGR010000141.1, on the reverse strand, counting down.
GTGACCGAGGACATGGTCGGCGCCACCGTATACTTAGCGGCACCGGCTTCTGATTTTGTGACAGGTCAAATTCTTTATGTTGATGGCGGCTGCACCGCCGGCTGATGGCACTGTTGAAACCGTTAAGTAGCCGTTATGCTTTGTGGTCTGACTACATCCAAGTATAATAATCTCGGTGTAGACGGGCTGCGGGCATAGCCTATGATAAACAAAAGCAAATACAATTGGAGGAATTAAACAATGGGAAAGAAAGTATTAGTAGATTTAACTCATCCATTCCATGCTGACATACCTGTATGGCCATATTTTGCAAAACCTAAAATTGATACTATGCACAGCCTGGCAAAAAGCGGAGTATTAACGCAAAAAATAGACGTTGTTATGCATTGCGGAACCCATGCCGATGCACCACGCCATGTTATGGAATATGAATTTGACGGTAAACGCGCCCGTTACACCCATGAGCTGCCACTGGATGCTTATTATGGCGAAGCCGTGTGCCTGGATATACAGGTTGAACGCTGGGGCCTTATTACAGAAAAACATCTTGACGATGCTTTGGCCCGGGCCGGAGTGACGCATGCAGAAGTAAAGGGGATGGTGCTTGTTTTAAGGACAGGCATGCATCTGAAATTTGATGATACTAAGGAATATTATCATTATTCCTGCGGCTGCGGCAGAGAGGCAGGACAATGGTTTGACAAGTATCAGCCTAAATGTGTGGCTATGGACATGCAAGCTCTTGATCATCCTCTGCATACCACCATGGGCAAGAACGGCCCGCCGGCAATGAATCTCATCGGTGATTCAGGCAAACCGATTACTGAGGAATTTATTGAGCAATTTGGGCTTGAGGCTTATGCCGAGTTTGAGAAGGATGTTTTTATTAAAACCTTTGGTAAAGAAAAATATATGGAAGCCTATGGCAAGCTGGAAAACCACGGTTTGGCAGGCACCTGGGAGCCTTGTCATAAATATATGATGGGCAACGGCATTGTTGGTGTCGAAAATGTCGGGGGCGATCTTGAAAAGGTGGTCGGCAAACGGTTTAAGTTCATGGCCTTCCCGATTCGCTGGTGGCTGGGCGATGGTGCTATGGTGCGTTGTGTTGCCGAAATAGACGAAGATGACCTTAATCCAGTACCGGACAGAGTATACAAATATGGTGGTTTTTAAAGCAGTGGCGGTCAAAGACATAAATAGAATAGAGTCTGTTACCAATGTCTAACGTGTCTTGAGCTAAGATGGGGGCAGTTTGCTGATTGCTTTAGGAGTCTGGCAGCTGCCCCTTACCTATTAGGAAGGATATCAATTCTGTGCATATAAAAACGGCTGAGGCTTTCCCGGCAGCCGGCAGGAGTTGGCAATCTCTCCTGAGGGACGTGGATAAGACATTTTACCTAAGTTACTAAAGCTTTTCTGGCGGGGTTATTTGTACAGCAGAAGGGCTTATTTGTGTTATGATCAAAGCAAAAAACACAGCCGGGCGGACCGGCGTTAAAGGCAGGGTGGCCCCGCGGT
>JAEWGR010000116.1 GCA_023388195.1 Bacillota bacterium | reverse complement strand
GAGGTTTTGCAGACCTCTGCCTTACCACTTGGCTATGTCGCCGACATTATGGAGCGGAAAACGAGATTCGAACTCGCGACCCTCGCCTTGGCAAGGCGATGCTCTACCGCTGAGCTACTTCCGCATAACTGGTGCCTCAGGACAGAATCGAACTGTCGACACGAGGATTTTCAGTCCTCTGCTCTACCGACTGAGCTACCGAGGCATAAGCAACGAACCATGTTGTCACGAGCCGCTGGGCAAACTGAGAACATACGTGAGTCGCTTAGTTCTGAGCGTAGTGAAGAACATCCACTACCCGTAAGGAAAGAATGGCGACCCTGAACGGATTTGAACCGTCGATCTCCGCCGTGACAGGGCGGCATGTTAGACCGCTACACCACAGGGCCGCTTAACAAATCGCAAAATAAAGTATATCCTAATCTCTTACTTAAGTCAATACTTATTTATATCCATTTTATTAACGTCAGCAGCAACAAAATTTATTATATAGTAAAGTATAATTCAGTCAAGCCGTGCTGCCAATTGCTCACGTAGTTAAAACCTTATTTACCGTTTCCTCTACCTGTTCCGGTTCGAACGGTTTAACAATAAAACTGGCAGCCCCTGCTTTGATAGCATCCGCAATAATACTGCGCTGCCCGATAGCTGTTACCATGATAATCCGGGCGGACGGATCTTCCTCATGAATATGTTTTACAGCCTCTATGCCGTCCATAATGGGCATGGTAATATCCATCGTGACCAAATCAGGTTTGTGCTGCCGGTATAGCTGAACAGCCTGTTTGCCGTCACCGGCCTCGCCGGCAATCTCATGCCCCATATCTGTTAGCAGTTTTTTCAACATCATCCGCATGAACGCTGAATCATCGCAAACTAAAATTCTTGACATATAATAACCTCCCTATTTGTCGCGTTCATACTTAGCTACTGCAATTGTAATCGCAACCGTTCAAGCGTCGGACTAAGATTCTCTTTGAGGCGGTCACCAAGTTCCGGCAATGTTTTAGCATCAAAATCAGCTGTCATCAGCGGTGTTCTTCTAAGCCGTATCTCACAAAAAAACTGATCACGAAATATATTGTAATTTACCACAAGGTTACTTTCTGTCGAAAAATCACTGTAGTCTATTATAATATAGGAACCATTCAAGCCCTTAAGCGGTTCGCGCGGATTGATGAAAAGGTTAAATCCCGCCAAGGTTTTAGGTAATTGGTCTGCATAGGCCCACTCGGTAATTTTTTTGCCGGCAAATTGAGCGCATAGGCAGGCGGGTTCAAAATGGGCCATACCCCATAGTGTTTTGTTCATCCTGTCTGCCAACAATTTTTCCAAAGCCGCCAAATTCCCGGTTATAAAGCTAATGTCACAGAATTCGGTTAACCCGATTACCGTGCGAACCAAAAAATCCCTGGTTGCGTTATCATATAAAACCGTAAAGCTCCGTCGGGCTTCCTGATTATTATACGTAAAAATACGATACTGAGAACCACAGGCCATAAACTCATTAATCAGCGTAAACCCGTAAATCTCCTGGGGCAGGTTCTGCAAAAATTCCCACCCTGACACTTCTTCAATAATCTTTTCCATGTACTACTCCACCTCTAACCTCTTACTTTAGTATTCTTGACTTAAATAAAAAAACCTGCCTGACAAGTAACCAAAAAATAAACTTAGAATACTATGAAGTAGCTTCCACCGGGATCATTCCACAAAAAACAAGGAGGAAACAATATGTTAAAACGTTGGGGCGGACTATTGTCAATCTTGCTGGTCCTTACCTTGTTCATTACGGCCTGCAGCCAGGCGCCTGCCGCCCAAACCAGGCCGGCGGCAGGACCTGCCTGGGCGTCAGGTTTAACTGCATTGCCGCAAGAAACTGTGGTAAAAGTTGGCATGAAACAGGTTGTTTCTGATGCCGGCATTCTCATTGGTATGGCCAAGGGCTATTACCAGGATCTTGGTATCAAAATCGATCCGGTCCAGTTTAATACCGGCCAGGAAATGATTAATCAACTGGCTGCCGGACAGTTAGATGTTGGTGCTACCGTAACTGCCGCCGGACTTTTAAATGCTATGACCCGGGATATACCGGTCAAAATTGTTGCCGACAAGGGAATCAATGTCCCGGGCCAGGGTTATTACCGCTTAGTTGTGAGAAAAGATCTGGCCGGTGAACTAAAAAGTTTTGCCGACTTGCGGGGCAAAAAGATTGCCGTGGTCGGCACAGCCTCTTTGGATGAGCTATGCCTGGCCCGGGTGTTAGCCAAAGGCGGCTTAACAACCCAGGATATTGATATGCAGGTCATCAGGGCTTTTCCTGATATGCTGGTTTCTTTAAGCAACAAGAGCATTGATGCCGCCATGGTCATTGAACCCTTTGTGACGCAAGGCATCGCCAAAGGATTTATTGATCCCTGGAAAGATCCGTCTGAATACGATCCGGAGGCCCAAATCGCCCTGTTGGTATATGGCACCAGTATGACCTCACGGCCGGATGTAGCCAACCGGTTTATGACTGCCTATGTTAAATCCCTGCGGGATTATAATGACGCTTTTTTCAAAAACAAAAACAAAGCGGAAATCATTGACATTCTCTGCAAATATTCGGTAATCAAAGACCCTGCTCTTTACGAAAAAATGTTTCCCACCGGGCTGAATCCTGATGGCTATCTGCGAATGAACGGCATTGCCGCTGATTTGACCTGGTATAAAGAAAACAATCTGCTAAAATCTGATATCAGTCTGGAAGATGCGGTTGATAATAAATATGTAGACTTTGCCGTCAAAACTTTGGGCCATTATCAATAAGATGTCGTAACCGGGAGCTGATTGATGTGAAAACAGCTATATCAATATTATCACCATTGACTCTGTTATTGTTTTGGGAAGCAGGAGCCCGGTTAGGGCTTATTGACACCCGCCTGCTTTCGAGCCCGTTGCTCATTCTCCAGGCCTTTTTTCCGCTGCTGGTTTCCGGCGACCTGCTTTATAACACCTGGATTAGCGTTATGCGGGTCATTTTAGGATTTGTTGCCGGTGCAATTCCAGCCATTCTCCTCGGCATGAGCATGGGCCTGTCACCACTTATCCGTTCAGCTCTTGAACCGATGATAGCAGCTACCTATCCCATTCCGAAACTGGCTATCATGCCGCTTATTCTCCTGATCTTCGGACTTGGCGAAACCTCTAAAATCTTCACGATTGCAATCGGTGTGTTTTATCTGGTGGTAATTAATACCATGGCCGGGGTTTTGAACATTGATAAAATTTATCTGGAAGTTGCAAAAAATTTCGGTGCCAGCCGCAAAGATTTTTATCTCACCGTCGCCTTGCCTGGCGCCTTGCCGATGATATTTGCAGGCTTGAAGCTCGGCATGGGGATGGCTTTGATCCTGATTGTTGCGGCTGAGATGTCGGCTGCCAAAGCCGGTGTCGGCTGGATGATCTGGCGGGCTTATGACATGTTTGCGATTGAACAGATGTTTGTTGCGCTTATAACCTTATCAGTGCTTGGGTATATCTTTTCACTGCTGCTTGATTGGCTGGAACGCCTGGTTCTGCCCTGGAAACAGACCAGCTAATGTAGATTTAAGGGAGGTGTGCCCATGCCTTATGAAGATACCGGCATTGTGCTCAAGCAACTCGGAAAAACTTTTGTTACCAGTCGCGGCCCGGTAACTGCACTTACCGATATCAACATTGCTATCGGCACTGGCGAATTCTTTTCTATTGTCGGTCCCAGCGGTTGTGGCAAGACTACACTGCTGCGCATTCTTGCCGGCCTAGACACAGCCTCTGCCGGTGAGGTCGATATTAGGATACCAACAGGCAATCAGCCTGTGAATTCAATGGTATTTCAGGAACAATCCGTCTTCCCCTGGCTGACGGTGGCCGACAATGTTGCTTATGGACTCAAGCTGCGGGGGGTACCGAAAAAGGAACGCTATGCGATTGCCGATAAATATATCCGGATGATTGGGCTGAGTAAATTCGCCGCTTCATATCCGCATCAGCTGTCAGGGGGCATGAAACAGCGGGTAAGTGTAGCCCGCGCGTTTGCTAATGACCCTGAGATCCTGTTAATGGATGAGCCCTTTGGTGCACTTGATGAGCAAAACAGGATTCTTCTTCAGCAGGAATTACTTAAGATCTGGGAGTTAAGTAAGAAAACCACGGTTTTCATCACCCATAGCATCGATGAGGCGTTATGTCTCAGCGATCGTATCCTGATTATGACGGCCCATCCTGGTACTGTCAAATCCATTGTTGAAATTGACCTTCCCCGCCCCCGCGACATTGCCCAAATCCGGACTACAATCCGTTATAATGAGTTATTTCAAAATATCTGGCTGACATTACGCGAAGAGGTTTTAAAAGTCAAAGCCTTAGAGTTAGCAGATAACTAAGAAAGAATCCACTGAGAATTACATCTCAGTGGATTCTTCTTTTGTGGCAGGGGCAGAAGGACTTGAACCCTCAACCAACGGTTTTGGAGACCGCTACTCTACCAATTGAGCTATACCCCTATGGAGCGGAAAACGAGATTCGAACTCGCGACCCTCGCCTTGGCAAGGCGATGCTCTACCGCTGAGCTACTTCCGCTTTAAAAAGGAAGTTCCTCACTACGTTTGGAACTAAGCGACTTACTCAGGTTCTCATTTCGCTTTTGGCTCGTGAGAACCTGGTGCGCTGCTTATGGCGACCCCGAACGGATTTGAACCGTCGATCTCCGCCGTGACAGGGCGGCATGTTAGACCGCTACACCACGGGGCCACTTAATTATTATCTCCCTGACGAGATCTAATATTATCATGTTTTTGACATAATATCAATACCTGTAACAGCAAATTTTGAAAAAAAGTTTATTTTAAAAAAGATTTCACACACCAACTATTGCCTTTTTCCTGCAAAATTATAACTTAATCAGGCTGTGCAATGCTGCACAGCCAATGTGTCAACTTATAGTTTGCGGCTGCCCCGTTTGGTCACGGCAACGCCATCCTGGCATAAAGGACAGTCATCAGGCTGATAGGTTGGAACCGTAAGGTGCAGCAACGCCTTGGCAGGAATGCCGAAATCCGCTTTACCGCCACTGCGATCAACCAGGATACCGACCCCAACCGGCGTACCGCCTTGCTCCCGGATTACATCGATGACCTCTTTTACCGAACCGCCGGTAGTTACAATATCCTCCACAACAAGAACGCGTTGGCCCGGCTCAATAACAAAGCCACGGCGGAGCGCCATCCTGCCATTTTCACGTTCGGTGAATATAGCCCGCGTACCAAGATGCTTGCCAACTTCATGAGCCAAAATGATGCCCCCGGTTACAGGGCCGACAACAAGCTCTATCTGTTCATCCCGGAAGCGTTCCGCCAAAGCGGCACACAATTTTTCTGTATGGCGGGGATATTGCAGCACCTGAAATTTTTCAACATACAGAGGACTATGTAACCCGGATGTCAATAAGAAATGACCTTCTAAGATAGCACCTGTTTCAATAAACAACGCACGAACTTCTGCTTCAGTCATTATGCCTGCCTCATTTCTTCTAAAATTGCCAGGGCTGCGGCCCTCGGATCACCGGCCGCAGTGATGGGGCGGCCTACAACCAGGTAATGCGCCCCGGCACTGAGGGCAGCCGCCGGTGTAGCCACCCGGCTCTGGTCATGTAATGCCGCACCCTGAGGCCGAACACCAGGCGTTATAATGGCAAAGTCCGGTCCACAGGCGGCTTTAATCAGCGCCGCTTCCTGCGGCGATGCTACCACGCCGTCCAAACCGGCTTCCTTTGCCATTGTAGCCAGGTGTACAACTTGTTCGGGGATACCGGTAGTATACCGCAACGACGCCCATTCCTGCTCATCCATACTTGTCAGGACTGTAACCGCAATAAGTTTAGGCCGGGGAATGTTAAGAGCCGCCGCTGTTTCAGCCACTTGCACCGCAGCTGCACGCATCATCGCCGCCCCGCCTGAGGCCTGGACATTGATCATCCCTACTCCCAGCCGTGTCAGCGAAGCAGCCCCCTGGGCGACAGTATTGGGGATATCATGCATTTTCAAGTCCAGGAAAATATCTTTCCCTAATTCACGCAAGTAAGCCAGGCATTCCATACCGGTACTGTAAAATAGCTGCATCCCTACTTTATAGTAATGTACAGTATCGCCCAATGTCTCAACTAATTGGCGGACTTCTGCCATCGTTGCCACATCTAGAGCTACAATTAAACGGTTATCTACCTGTTGCAAGTAGTCACCCTCCCTGTTTTGCGATTGACTTGCCCGACAAGCTCCCCGACATGGGACAATCCGCGTTCGGTCAAGTAATCACTGATCCCTTCAGCCACAGCAACCGCCACCCGCGGATTGACGAAATTGGCGGTTCCCACAGCTACCGCACTGGCCCCGGCCAGCATAAATTCGACAGCGTCTTCGGCAGTCATAATCCCGCCCATGCCGATAACCGGCACCCGGACGGCCTGCGCAACCTGCCACACCATCCGTACCGCTACCGGCTTAACAGCCGGGCCGGATAAACCGCCAACTGTATTGCCCAGCACAGGCTGCCAGGTCCGGATGTCAATTGCCATTCCCAGCAGCGTGTTAATCAAAGAAATTGCGTCAGCCCCGGCAGCCTCTACGGCTTTGGCCATCAGCACGATATCAGTGACATTGGGAGAAAGCTTAACAATAACAGGCAAGGTTGTCCTGGCCTTCACGGCTTTCACAACACCGGCGGCACTGTCCGGACAGGTTCCAAAAGCGATCCCCCCCTGCTTTACATTCGGGCAGGAAATATTCACTTCGAGACCGGCGACACCGGACTGATCAAGCCTGGCTGCCAGTTCGCCATATTCTTCCACTGTGTTGCCGGAAATATTGACGATAACAGGCACCTGGTACCGTGCCAGTTCAGGCATAATCTGGGTGATCAGCTCTTCAACCCCCGGATTTTCCAGGCCGATGGAGTTCAGCATGCCTGCCGGAGTTTCGGCCATGCGCCGCCCGCTGTTGCCGGCCCTGGGCGCCAGGGTTGTACCTTTGACAACGATGCCGCCCACCTGATTCAGATCAACAAAGTCGCTGTATTCCAGGCCAAAGCCGAAGGTGCCGGAGGCTGTAAGTACCGGCGTCTTCATTTCAATGCCGGCAATATTAATGGCCAGCCTCGTATCAATTGACCTCACCACACCACCTCCTCAGCCCGGAACACCGGGCCGTCCGTGCAGACCTTATGCCGCTTGCCGCCGGCAGCGGCGCAGGTGCATGACAAACAGGCCCCAACGCCGCAAGCCATATATTCTTCCAGAGAAACCTGACAGGCAACACCATGCTGTGCTGCCATTGCCGCCACCCCTTTCAGCATGGCATGGGGGCCGCAGGCATATATGCCGTCAAAATCCCCCTTGCTTAACAACTCGGGCAGCAGATCGACAGCGTAGCCGCGCTGACCCACACTGCCGTCGTCTGTGGTTATATGAATATGGGGGCACACCCCGGCATAAATCTCCGGCCAGAACAATTCCTGTTCATTACGGCCGCCCATCAGCATAGTAGCCGGGCGGGCGCAAAATGCCTTGGCGAGCATAAGCAGCGGTGCCAGTCCCATACCGCCCCCGACCAGCAGCGGGCGCCGGCAGGTTAGATCAAACCCGTTGCCAAGGGGTCCCATACAATCCAGACTGTCGCCGGCCTGCAGACCGGCCATCAGCTTCGTACCGCGGCCAACAACACGATAAATGAGCGTAAGCGTTCCCTGACCGGCATCACAGTCGGCAATACTAAAGGGCCGCCGCAGCAGCGGATCAACAGCCTCTGTCAGGCGCAGGTGGACAAACTGGCCCGGCCTGCAGACCGCAGCAATCTCCGGCACGGCCACGGTCAATTGCAGTACATCCCCGGACAGGGGGTGCTGTTTAATTACCTTAGCTGTCACACAGGTTTTAACCACGGGCTCTTTCGCCTCCGCCTACATAATCCTGCAGGGCCAGCACATACAGGAATTTTCTTTCGCGGATAATGCTTAATACATCAAAGACAGCATTGGCCGTATCCATGGAGGTCAGGCAGAGAATGGCATGCTCTACGGCCGCCCGCCTGATCTTGAAACCGTCGCTCTCAAAATCCCGGCCTTTGGTCAGGGTGTTGATTACCATACTTATTTTTCCAGCCTTAATCATCTCAATAATCTCAGGCTGCTGCTCATGCAGTTTTGGCACAGTACCGACTTGCAGGCCAAGGGACCGCAGATATTCGGCGGTGCCGCTTGTTGCCACAAGTTCATACCCCAGCCGGGCGAACTCTTTGGCAATCTCGCCGGCCTCCGGTTTATCCTTATCAGCAACAGTGACGAGGATTGCCCCCTCCTGCGGCACATTCATGCCGGCACCCACAATGCCTTTGTACAAAGCGCGGGAATATTGATAGTCAATCCCCATAACCTCACCGGTGGACTTCATTTCCGGCCCCAGGGAAATATCGACATGCTGCATTTTGGCAAAGGAGAACACCGGTACTTTTACCGCAACATACTCCCTGGCCGGCATCAGTCCCGGGGTATAGCCCATCCCTTTCAGGGTTTCGCCGATTGCTATGCGGGTGGCCACATCGACCATCGGTATGTCAGTAATCTTGCTCAGGAAAGGAATCGTCCGGCTTGACCGGGGATTTACCTCAATTACATACACCTCTTCATCGACAATGACATACTGAATATTAATCAGGCCTTTAACCTTAAGGCCTCTGGCCAGACGGCCCGTATAATCGACAATGATGTCTTTAACCCGGGCAGACAGTGTCTGGGGCGGATATACGGCAATACTGTCGCCGGAATGCACACCGGCCCGTTCAATATGTTCCATAATGCCGGGAATCAGGAAGTCGTCACCGTCTGATATGGCATCAACCTCGACCTCGGTTCCCTGCATATAGCGGTCAACCAGCACCGGATGTTCAGGCGAGGCTTTGACAGCCCGCACCATGTAATCCTTCAATTCGGTTTCGTTATAGACAATTTCCATGGCCCGGCCGCCCAGCACATAGGACGGACGCACAACAACAGGGTAGCCGATACGGGCTGCAGCCTGCGGTGCCAGGCTGGCATCAGTAATTGTCTCCCCTTGTGGGCGGGGAATATGCAACCGCTCCAGCAAATCATCAAATTTCTCCCGGTCTTCCGCCCGGTCAATATCCTCCACACTGGTGCCAAAAATCTTGACACCGGCTTTGGCCAGCGGCGCGGCAAGATTAATGGCGGTCTGGCCGCCAAACTGGACAATAACCCCCTCCGGCTGTTCTTTATCAATAATATTCAACACATCTTCCGGGGTCAGCGGTTCAAAATACAACCGGTCTGAGGTGTCAAAATCGGTAGAGACAGTTTCTGGGTTGTTGTTGATAATAACCGATTCGATCCCCATTTCCCGCAGAGCCCATACGGAGTGAACCGAACAATAATCAAACTCAATTCCCTGGCCGATACGGATCGGCCCTGAACCCAGAACAATGACTTTACGTTTATCGGTCCGCTGAACTTCGTCTTCCTGGGCATAGGTTGAGTAGTAATAGGGTGTAATTGCCTCAAACTCGGCCGCACAGGTATCAACCATCTTATAGTTTGGCACAATATTGGCCTGTTTGCGCCTGTCCCGGATTTCAAAAACCGTTTTACCTGTCAGTTCAGCAATTGATTTATCGGCGAAACCAATTTTCTTGGCCGCCAGCAGTACTTCGTCAGAAAGCCCCCGGCTAAGCTGCTCTTCCATTGCCACAATATTTTCGATCTTATCCAGGAAGAAATTATCAATGGCCGTTATGGCATGAATCTCGGCTACGGTTACACCCCTGCGGATCGATTCGGCAATCACAAAAGCACGTTCATCATTGACCAGCTTGAGCTTGTCTTTCAAGTCCTGGTCACTCAGTTTGGCCAATTCCGGGATATGCAGACGATTGAGGCCGATCTCCAGGGAGCGCACCGCTTTCAGCAGCGCCCCTTCAAAGTTGCGGTCAATGGACATAACCTCACCGGTGGCTTTCATCTGGGTTCCCAGGGTTCTGTCGGCAAAAACAAACTTGTCAAACGGCCAGCGGGGAAACTTAACGACCACATAATCAAGAGCCGGTTCGAAGCAGGCCTTGGTTTTACCGGTCACTGCGTTGGTAATCTCATCCAGGGTATAGCCAATGGCAATTTTGGTAGCAACCTTGGCAATCGGATAACCTGTTGCTTTCGAGGCTAAGGCACTGGAGCGGCTCACACGCGGGTTTACTTCAATTACGATATAATTGCTGCTTTTGGGATCAAGCGCATACTGTACATTGCAGCCGCCTTCAATCCCCAGCGCCCGGATAATCTTTAGCGAAGAACTCCTCAGCATCTGATATTCATAATCAGTAAGGGTCTGGGACGGCGCCACCACAATGCTGTCACCTGTATGAACACCGACAGGGTCAAAGTTTTCCATATTGCAGACCGTGATGCAGTTATCGGCAGCATCACGGATCACTTCGTATTCGATCTCTTTCCAGCCGGCCACGCTGCGTTCAATCAGCGCCTGCCCGATCAGGCTGTGCTTTAGCCCCCGGTTTACCGTGTCGATCAGTTCTTCATTATTATAGGCAATACCGCCGCCGGTCCCGCCTAATGTATAGGCAGGGCGCACAATCAGCGGATAGCCGATCTCGTCGGCAAAAGTAAGGG